>SLIZ01000098.1 GCA_007135395.1 Wenzhouxiangellaceae bacterium
GGCCAGGCAAACCCATCATGTCATGCGGGTATTCGATGTTCGGCAGGGGGTGGACTTTGCGGCCAGCTTGGTCCTTGATGGGTTTGAACCCCTTGCCATGAGGATTGTGCTTGAATCCTTCGCCACCGAATACACTTTCCCAACCAAGCGAAACAGCCTCGAAAGGAAGTGGCTCGCTGATTCTATCTCCCTGAAAGTACCGGTCGCCGAACACATTCAGAGTCTTTTCCAGCTCTCCGAGCCTGACCCGAATTCGGCTCTTGGTTCGATCCGAATCCGCCACAGGCCAGGCGTTGCCGGCTACCAGGTACTCCCCTCTCTTCTTGGGAATAGCCACATCCAGCACGCCTTCCTCACCGAGCACTTCGGAAATCAGCGGCCACATGCCTGTTTCACTCAATAGCATGCGTCGACCACCCAGTGGCAGAAAGGCAAGAATTGCAACGCCACAGTACACCTTTCCGCGAAACTCGAAAGGCCGGGTAAGTATACCGAGATTCTGTGGCTTAATTACTCTCATACCATGTCCCTACCTATCACCCAACTAAATCAACTAATCATCTTAAGCCCGGACTTGCTGAGGCTCATAGGAGTCGACTCAAGCTTCATCCCACCAACTTTTTTGATCTCGAATGACGTATGATCCAGCTTCATGACGGTGTGCCCAACGTTTAGACCAGTCTCGCTCATACTAAGCCCAGTCACACTCATACTCGTGTGCGTGCCAGACATACTCAACGCCGTAACAGACACACTTCCTCCCGTAGCCGATTCACTTGCACCCGTAGCGCTCGTGCTGTTCCCGGTAACACTCAGGCTTTGCCCTGTCAGGCTCGTGGAAGTTCCCGATTTGCTATCCCACCAGGAGTTGTTCAGCTTGAGCGTTCCCGAAGTAACATCAACGGTGGTGCCATCCAGGATATGGATATCATTGGCGGCAGTGATCGATATCCGGCCGGGTGTATCGATAGTGGTATCTCCCTTGATATCAACATCCCAGCTACCTTTTATGTCAAGCTTTGTATCTCCCTGGACCTCAGCGTCCCAGTCACCCCTGATATCGAGTGTATAGTCGTTGCTGATTGTAAGGCGGTAATCTCCATCACTCGGCTTGGAGGCCTTGCCATCAAAAATCTCCTTCAATACGTCCGGGAGGAAGCTCAAGTCCACATCCACCTTGAACTCCTTGGGCTTGGCATCTCCAACAACAACATCCTTGTAACCAAAAACAGTTGTATCCTCGTTTCCGCCTACCTGCTTCGAACGGTTAACGCCGACGTGGTTGTACTGATCGTTTTCGACAACGATCCCCATGTCTTTCTCGGCATGCAAATAGACCTTCTCTTCACCCTTCTTGTCCTCGAACCGGATCTCGTTGAAGTTCTGGGCTGTTCCGTCCTTGCTGGACCGGGTCTTCCAGCCTGATTGGGTCTTGTTTTCAGGGAGGTCGAACGGAGGCATGTTGTCGGCGTTGTAGACCGAGCCGGTAATAATCGGCCGATCCGGGTCACCCTCGAGAAATTCGACGATGACCTCATGGCCCATTCGGGGCAGAAACTGGGCGCCCCACTGTTTGCCCGCCAGGGACTGGGAGACCCGAACCCAGCAGGAGGAATTCTGGTCCCTGCCGCCTGCCCGGTCCCAGTGAAACTTTACCTTGACCTCACCATACTTGTTGGTCCAGATTTCTTCGTCTTTCTCACCCACCACGATTGCGGTCTGGGGACCATGGACGATGGGCTTGGCAGTGGTGCGCTTCGGTCGGAATACTTCAGAGGAAGGCATGGCTGTCAGGCTGCAGGCATAGTCTCCCCGCTGATCGCTTTGAGCCTGGGCGCTGTCGTAGTTATCCAGGGTGACCTCATGGTTTACCGACAAAATCAGGTACTCCCGGTTCTGGTCGTCCCGGGGGAACTGCTCCAGCTCGAAAAGAAATCCGGGAATCAGGCCACGTGCGTTTCCGCTGCCCCGGAGAATCTCAAAACTGGCCTGGTCTTCCTCGATTCGACAGCGGTCGTACGCCTCCCCTTCATCAACGTTCCTGTATTCCCCAGGGTACTCGTAGCGCTCGAATTCGGCATGTTCGATCGGGCGGGTGATCTGTGCCTGGACTTCCAGGTTAGCCTTGGGAGTTTCGAAATTGTAATCGCGCATGGTGTGCTTGCCGGTCTTTACCTCCCGGCTCATCTGCCAGTCGGTCAGATGATCACGCTCCCGGTGTTCATGTTCGTCCGGCGCAAACCAGGGAACCTTGTCGTAATCACCGAAGGGCTCGTGGGAGCTGATCCCGTCGGCCAGCACCATGGTGTGCTTGTCTTTTTCGTGGACAAAGTAGAAGCTGATACCTTCCTCTTCCATGATGCGGGAAAGGAAGGCGTAGTCGGTTTCATGATACTGGACGCAGAAATTACGGTCCCGGTAGTTTCCGGTGGTCTTGTCATCCAGATCGGTAAAGCCGTGACCCTTGCAGACCTCCTTGATGATGTCAAGCGCGGAATCCCCCTGGAAGATGCGGTTGTCCATGTTCAGCGTCAAGAACCACAACCAGGGGCTCAGCCGCAGGCGATACTTGGCCAGACGACCCTGGAAGCCGACAAACGAAAAGCGGGTCACATGACCACTGAAATACCGGGTTTCGTCGTGAGGCAGCTCCAGTTCGACGTAGGCATGCTGTCCGATCAGATCGTTGAGCTCGATATTCTCGTCTTCGCTGAGCGCGATCAGATCGTACTCATAAAGGTCACTTACGGCTTCGCTGGCCACCATGCGGTAAAGCAGCAGGACATCATCACCCAGCGGGGTGATCAACTTCGCCTGGCGGTTTTCCTGGGTTCTGGCCATGATTCAATCCTCTCAGTCAAAGGCGTAGTGAAAGGTATCGTCTTTTACTTCCACTGCTATCCTGCCGACTTCCTCGCCGGCAAGTCGGCGATTGAGCAGCTCCCGGCTCACATCGGGAAGCAGACTGTTGGTCAGGATGGCGTCGATCATTCGGCCACCGCTTTCCAGCTCCTTGCACCGGCCGATAACCAGTTCGATCACCTCGTCGGAATAGGTGAACGGCACGCCGTAATTGGTAGTTACCCGTTGCTCGACCCGGCCAAGCTGGAGACGTGCGATCTCCTGGAGTACCGAGTCGGAAAGCGGGTAGTAGGGGATAGTAACGAGACGCCCCAGCAGGGCAGCCGGGAACACCTTGAGCAGCGGTTCCCGCAGGGACTTGGCCAGGCCTTCGGGTTCCGGCATCAGATCCGGGTCCTGGCACATGTTCATGATCAGATCACTGCCAACGTTGGAGGTCAGCAGGATGATGGTGTTCTTGAAGTCGATCAGCCGGCCCTCGCCATCTTCCATCATGCCCTTGTCAAAGACCTGGAAGAAGATCTCGTGGACATCCGTGTGGGCCTTTTCCACCTCATCGAGCAGCACCACGCTATAGGGCTTGCGACGCACTGCCTCGGTCAGGATGCCGCCTTCGCCGTAACCCACGTAGCCGGGCGGTGCGCCCTTGAGGGTTGAGACGGTATGGGCTTCCTGGAACTCGCTCATGTTGATGGTAATCAGGTTGCGCTCGCCCCCGTACAGGGTCTCGGCAAGGGCCAGGGCGGTTTCGGTCTTGCCCACCCCGGAAGGCCCGGCCAGCAGGAAGACCCCAATGGGCTTGACCGGGTTGTCGAGCTTGGCCCGGGCGGTCTGGATGCGCCGGGTAATCATGCCAAGGGCATGGTCCTGTCCGATGACCCGCTCGCCCAGTGCCTCTTCCAGGTTCAGGACGGTGCGGATCTCGTCCTTGACCATGCGCCCAACCGGAATCCCGGTCCAGTCGCCCACCACGCTGGCAATAGCCTGTTCATCCACCGCCGGGTGAAGCAGGGGGGTGTCCCCCTGGGCGTCGGCCAGGGAATCGTGGAGTTCCTCGAGACGCTTGAGCAGGGCCTCCCGGTCTACCGGGTCGGCTTCTTCGCCGGCTGCGTCTGCCTGGCTTTCGTCGAGGCTCTCGGAACCGGAATCCTCGTCCGAGGCTTTCTCGTCATCGCCGGCCTCGCTGATCGCTTCGGCAGCCTCTTCAATGATCTCTTCTTTTTCCGGATGAAGCTGCTGGCGAATTTCCAGGATCTCGGTGATGAGCGTCTTCTCCACTTCCCAGCGCTCTTCCAGTTCCTTGCACCGGGCCTGCTCGGTGGCTAAAGAGGCTTCAGCCTTTTCGGTTCGATCCCCCACGGGGATGCCGACATCCTGTTCCCGGCCAATGATCCGGATCTCCAGCTCCAGGGCCTCGATATTGCGGCGACAGTCCTCGAGTTCGGCCGGGACCGCGTGCAGGGCCGTGGCAACCCGGGCACTGGCGGTGTCGAGCAGACTGACGGACTTGTCGGGCAGTTGCCGGTCCGGGATATAGCGGCTCGAAAGATTGACCGAGGCTTCCAGGGCCTCGTCCATGATCAGCACCTTGTGGTGCTTTTCCATGGACGGTGAAATGGCCCGCATCATCCGAATGGCGTTCGGGATCGAAGGCTCGTCGATCTTGACGACCTGGAAGCGGCGGGTCAGGGCCGGATCCTTCTCGATGTGTTTCTTGTATTCGGCCCAGGTGGTCGCGGCGATGGTACGCAACTCCCCCCGGGCCCGTGCGGGTTTCAGCAGGTTGGCCGCATCCCCGGTTCCCGCCGAACCACCGGCACCGATCAGGGTATGAGCCTCGTCGATGAAAAGTATGATGGGCCGGGAAGATGCCTGGACTTCCTCGATCACGTTCTTCAGGCGATTCTCGAACTCCCCCTTCATGCTGGCCCCGGCCTGGAGCAGGCCCACATCGAGCACCCGCACATCCACGTTCTTCAGGGAAGGGGGCACATCCCCCCGGGCGATGCGAAGGGCGAATCCTTCCACCGCCGCGGTCTTGCCGACACCGGCCTCCCCGGTAAGTATCGGGTTGTTCTGCTTGCGCCGCATGAGGATGTCGACGATCTGGCGGATTTCCTCGTCCCGGCCAACGATGTTGTCCAGCGACCCGTCCCGGGCCTTGGCCGTAAGGTCAACGGAAAACTGGTTGAGGGCCTCGTTCTTGCCCATCTGGGCCGGGGCGACCGCATCGCTGGCCTCACCCGGGGCATCCTGGTCGGACAGACCCTTGTCCCGGGCCTCCGGAGAACCCTCGGTGATCTTGTCGAAATCGTCGCTTAGCTGTTCGGCCTTGATCTTGGAAAATTCGCCGGAAATGCTGGTCAGGGCATTCTGAAGGCCCTTGGTCTTGAGCATGCCCAGGATCAAATGGCCGGATCGGACCTTCTGTGCGTTATAAAGCAGGGAGGCCCAGACCCAGGCTCGCTCGACAGCCTCTTCCAGGTGGGTGGAAAGATCGGAGATCGATGTCGCCCCCCGGGGCAACTTGTCCAGGGACTGGGTGATGTCCTTGGCCAGGCGGGAATGGTCGAGCTCGAAATGGGCAATGATCTGCCGCAGATCGGATTCTTCCAACTGAAGAATCTGCTGGATCCAGTGCACCAGCTCCACGTAGGGATTGCCACGCATCTTGCAGAATACCGTTGCGCTTTCCACGGCCTTGTAACAGGTGCTGTTGAGCTTGTTGAACAGCGCTACGCGCGAAATCTCAGCCATTGCTGGCCTCCCTCATTTTGGTTTGAAAAGGTGGGCTGTAAAAGAAATCCGGATCTTCCGATCCTCGACGGGTTCCTGCAAGCCAGGTCGACCATCCCAGCTCACCGTACTGGCCCAGACGCACCGGGGGCGTCTCACCCTCGGCCAGATACATCCGGTACTCCCAGGCATACTCCAGGCCCACGTAGCTACGGACCATGGCTGCAAGTCGATCGACTGCCTTCTTGTTGGGCAACAGGTACTCGAACTCTTCCAGGCTCAACGGCCCGAAGGTCAGGGCAAAGCGGAACTGGCGCTCCAGCGCCCGCTCGCCAATGACCGCATTGACGCCCAGGCATCCGGTATTGGTCGATTGCCCCAGGTAAAGCCGGGCCTCACGGGGAAAATCCAGCCACTCGGCCTGGAACTCCTCCAGGGCAACCGGCATTTCGAACTGCTGCCGGACGACGCCCAGCAGGCCCTCTGCACTGCGACTCTGGTTTCCGTAATGGCCCGCATGAAACAACCGGGCCAGATCGGGCATGGCATCGCCTTCGCGCAAGGCCGGTGTTCCAACACCCACCAACGCCCCGGCGTAGGCCCGAAACCGGTTGGTCTCGGGCCGGTCCTCGCACACCGCCGGCTCGGCATTGGCCCAGATCCGGTAAAACAGCGACAGCAACCGATGATGGAAGATGTCGCAGAACCGGGCAAAGGTCGGGTCGTGAAAGGAAAGCTGCCGCTCCATGGCAAACTCGGTGAGATGCATGGGCAGCGGACCATTGGGCCCGAACAGGCCATGGAAGTTCTGATACAGCCGCTCCGGCCGATGCTCGTTGGCCGGATCCATCGCGCTCAGCGTTGAACTGGCAAAGGAGAGATAGGGAATCTGGCCCAGGCGAACCGGGTCCTGCCGGGCCCGGCGGGACCGGCCAAACCCCGGCGCGTCATCGACCGAGGCCTCGAGCAGGCGAAGCGCCTGGAAGAAGCCGAAACGGTGCGGATTTTCGGTCAGGCGGCGGACTAAATCGTCATGCGCCGCCCGATTTGCATCGGCCATCGGACGATCTCCCCGCGTTCGGTCGAGACAATCCTTGTCTCGGTGAAGGAATTGATGCTCACGTATCGGGCGAAGAATTCGGAAAGGATTCTTCCCATCAGAAAAATGCCCACCCCTTCAAAACACGTCTCGTCCAGTGTCAGACTGATTTCCACCCCCCGACCGGCTGTTATCGGGCCACCTATGGGAAGACGCCGGACCACGGGCCGGGCCTCGATTGCCGCTACCCCTTCCACCTGTCGCCTTAGCGAGGCATCGCTCAAGTCAGCATACAACTCGAGAATTTCACGCAGGGAGGCGGCACCATTGCCCTCGGAATCGTTGATCAGTGACAGATAATTGAGATTGAGATGACTGAGCAGACGCCAGGCCGTATCCCCACGGCTGAACCGGGGACGCGGCCGGGTCGGGCCGGTCACGCAACGCACCCGTTCGACCGGCGCACTGGTCAGCAATGTGAAGTCCTCTTTCGTTCCCACCGGCATGTGCAGCGGCAAGTCCCGGTTGGTACACCAGGCCTTGACGGCCAGTTGCTTGAGATCCCGGGAAAACGGGGCATTCCGGCTGTCGACAAGGGTGAGAAACATCTCGCTTCCCACGTAACTGGAACGGGCCCCGCTTCGCTCCTGCCGGGAAGAAAGCTTTCGCGGACGCCGGTGCTGGGTGTAGAAGGCCGTCGAGTCATCCGATGAACTGCGATCGTGGGACCAGAAAAAGGGCTTGAATTCCGCGCCTTCGTGGACCCCGGACCGGAAACCCTTGACCTCGGTAATCGTATGCACCTCAAAGTCCATGGGCCGGGTCCGGTCGGGCACAAGGTGCATTTCCGTGTCCCGGTCGCCGACATGGATCCGGTCGCAATGTCGGGGAAACAGGTTGATGGCCGGAGCGCAGAACAGCAGGAAATTTTCTGCATCGATGGCATTGTCAAGAACCTCGGCCGGACGGGAGAAATAGATGATGATTTCCATCTCGTCGGAATCCGATGCGGCGAGTGCCTCGCGCAAGCCTTTCAGCCGGGCAAAGTTGAAACGCTCGGGAAAGGCAAAGTATTCCTGCAAAAGCCGGTAACCCTGGAAGGACCGATAGCCGTAGGGAAGCATCGCCTCTTCGCTGACGAGCCCGGGCAACTCGATCGAGTCGGCACCACGATTGACCGAACGGAATTCCTCCCCCCGTCGTGCGCGCACCGTAAAGCCCAGGGAGCAGCCATGAACCTGTTCGAGTAAACGGGAGACCACGTCCCCGGTACCCTTCATATAGAACTCGAGCTGATCGAGAAAAATCTCTTCAAACTTCAGCCCCGCCGTGGCCTTGAACCGCATTCTCAATCCGGAGCGTGTCTCGGCCGGCACGTCCACACCCAGTGCCGCCACATCTCCCCGGGTCGGCAGAAACTGGGCCTGTTCGAGTTTCAGGGGCCACAGGGTGGCCGCCTGCCGGACCCGGAATTCACAGGCGGTTTGTTCACCCCGGCCGATCTGGCTTCTCAGGGTGGTGTCCGGTTCGATGGTAAACCCCTCGCAAAGGGATCCCTCGTTGAGGTCCGGATCGAACTGGACCACGCACATCGATGGCGTTGCCGCCAGAAAGTGGGGATAAACCACTTCCAGCATGTGCTGGGTGAAATTCTCGTATTCGGAATCAAGCTTTAGCTGAAGTCGGGCGGTGAGGAAGGCAAACCCCTCTAGCAACCGCTCCACGTAGGGGTCGGCACATTCGAACTCGTCGAGCCCGAGGCGCCCGGCAATCTTCGGGAATTCCTTGGCGAACTCTCCGCCCATCTCCCGCAGATGCTGCAGTTCGTTGTTGTAGTGCTTGAGGATTCCCGGATCCATAACGGTCAGCCCGTCCTGGAGCCGGCGGCATCAACAACCGCCACGTCTCCCGTCTCCAGGTCCAGTTCGGTCTTGAGAAAGAGTTCCGTCGGCATGGGCTGGGCCCACAGCTGGCCGACGATCTCGAAGACGATGGCGTTTCGGTTCATCCGGTCATCGGAGACATCGGCCCGTACACGAAGGGTATGGGCCAGAATTCGTGGCTCGTAGTTGAGAATGGCTGCCTTGACCATCCGCTCGATGCCCTCGGCACTGAGGTCGGCCACAGCAGTCCCGGACAACTCCGATATACCGTAGTTGATGACCGATTTCTGGACCTCCGGATACCCGGAAAGGTCCTGGAGGGATTCCATGTGGCCGGTGTTGAGCAGCCAGCCCAGGTCACGTCGTACGTAATTGCGCAACCGGGCGAGACTGATGACCCGCTGGCTTCGGGGCTCTTCCTTTTCAGAGGGAGACTGGTCCGTCAGGCGGTCGAGCAGTGAGGGCTGCAACCGCTCCTTGTAGGTAAGTTCGGCCATGGGTCCGTGCCCTAACCGGCCGCCGGGCCGGTATCGGGGGTCTCGATCTCGGCGGACTCGTTGTCAAACCGGATCTCCCGGATGCCCAGCAGCGGATGGTCATCCTTGTCGGATACCAGGGTGCGCTGTCCGTGCCCAATGACCAGTGTTTCGTCGAGCTCTTCCCATTCGGTCAGGCGACTTTGCCTGAGCCTTGAATCGGTTACCTGCTCGATGCCCGGATAGCGGGCCGGAATGAAACCCACCGCCTGGCCCTGGTTGACCCAGCGAAACTGAGCCGGCATCCAGACCAGGTCCCTGAGATCCTCCGGCTCATCGATTTCGATGGCCGCCACATAGGACATGGGCACCCAGTAGTAGTGGCCGTTCAAATAGACTTCCAGCACCGGGCCCAATCGGCCATCGGCATCGGCCAGCCATTCGAAGGCTTCCCCGTCGATGGTTCCACTGCTTTCCGGCGCACTTTCGAAGGCCCGGTCGCGAAGTTCCACGGCCTCTTCGGTTCGGCCCTCGGCCAGCGCCTGGACGGCGGCGGCCAGGTCGGCCAGCCACTGCTCCGGCTTGCCGAAAAAAAGCGGGCTGCGCTTACCGGAGAACACCGCATTTCGCAGATGTTCACACTGAATGACCTGGTCATAGGTTTCGAACATGGGCACCGTCGATGCATCCATGTCCTTGAGGATGTACAGCTGCCGCCGGGCCCGCTCCCAGTCCCCGAAAAGGCAGAACAACTGGAAAAGGAATACCCGGGGCGCAACCGCACCACCGTCGGTGCGTACCGCAGCCATGACCTCGGTCATGCAGTCGTCCAGTTCTCCGGACTTCAGGAGTGCTTCAGCTTTTTCCATCGGGACTCCTAGGAAAGGGCGGCAAGGGTCA
>SLIZ01000144.1 GCA_007135395.1 Wenzhouxiangellaceae bacterium
AAAATCGACTTTGCCCTGGTCGAGGCGCTTGACAGCCAGGCTCCGGACGGGGCCGGCGAATCGGGTCCGGCCGCCGGCCGGGGCAGGCAGGCGGACAGGAAACCGGCGAACAAGAAAAAGAAACGCTCCGGGAGCAAGAAGAAGGGGGGCGGCAAGGGCGGAAACGCGAAGAAGGCTGCAAGGAAGGGCCGGTAGGCATGAAGCGGGATCGAGTGGGCGGGGTCAACGCGGTCCGGGGGCTGGTGGAAAAACACCCGGAGAGAATTGTCCAGTTATGGATTCGAAGCCGGGCCGGTGGACGCCTGGATGCGCTCGCCGGGATGGCCAGGGATGCCGGGATCGCGGTTCAGCCGGCCGACGACAAGGCCCTGGCGCGCCTGGTCCGGGCCGAAAACCACCAGGGGGTGGTGGCCGAGTTTCACCCCCCCGAACCCCTGGATGAAAAGGATCTGCTGTCCCTGGCCGAGGCTGCCGGACCAAAGGCCCTTTTTCTTGTCCTGGACCAGGTCCAGGATCCGCATAACCTGGGAGCCTGTTTGAGAAGCGCGGCGGCGGCCGGGGCAACCGCGGTGGTTGTCCCCCGGGACCGTTCCGCCGGATTGACACCGGCGGTCCAGCGGGCCTCTGCCGGCGGCTCGGAACACGTGGAGCTGGCCGCAGTTGCCAACCTGGCCCGCGCGCTCAAGCTGCTGGCAGATGCGGGAATCTGGATTGTCGGGCTGGACGGCGAAGCCCGGGTGGCCATCCACGACCAGGACCTGACCGGTCCCCTGGCCCTGGTGCTGGGCAGCGAGGAAAAGGGCATGCGCCGGTTGACCCGGGAATCCTGCGATCACCTGGTCCATATCCCCATGCCGGGAAACATGGAAAGCCTGAATGTATCGGTCAGTGCAGGTATCGCCCTGTTCGAGGCCATCCGGCAGAGAGCAGCCGCCAGTCCGGCACAAGGCAGTTGATGCGGCTCGACCGGTTCACTATTCGACTTCCCGAATGGACCGAAGCCTTCGCCGCCGGGCTGCCCGATCGGCTGATCGACGAGGAGGCGCGCATGGAGGTGGCCATTACGCTTGCTGAGGAGAATGTTCGTATGGAGACCGGGGGGCCTTTCGGGGCAGTCGTGGTAGCCGAGGATTCCGGCGAAGTCCTGGCCCTGGGAGTCAACCGGGTTGAACCCACCCCGTGTTCCTCGGCTCATGCGGAAATCGTCGCTCTGGGGCTGGCCCAGGCAGCCCTTGGCCTGTTTGATCTTTCCCGCTCACCTCATGGGGCCTGTCAGCTGGTCACTTCCTGCGAGCCCTGCGCCATGTGCCTGGGGGCGGTTCCCTGGTCCGGGGTGCGGTCGGTCCTGTGCGGGGCCACCAAGGCCGATGCCGAGGCAGTGGGCTTCGACGAGGGAGACCGGCCGGCAGACTGGGAATCGGCTCTGGAGCGCCGGGGCATCCGGGTGGCAACGGAAATCTGCCGGCCACAGGCCCGGGCGGTGCTGCAACGCTACGCCCGGCAGGGCGGGCTCATCTATCAGATGGAGACAAATCCGGCGGACAAAGAATAAGCCGGGGCAGGGCCCCGGCTTGCAGTGCTGTGGAGGGAGAGTCGCAGCACTGTGGTTCCAAAGTCATACGAGGGTTGTACGAGGCCCCTGACGTTTCGTCACCAATGGGATAGGGGCCTGCCAACCGGGCAATGGATCAGTGATCGGAAACTTCCATGAGCCGATCACGCAGTTCCGGGTCGGACTGAACGGCCATGGCGATCTCGTTGTACTCTTCAAGGGACATGCCCGAATCCTCGACTGCTGCGGTCATCTCCTCGTTGGCCTCGGTCTGGATTTCATGAGCCTCTTCCGGATCTTCTACACCTTCCAGGCGCTGGGAGAAATCCTGCTGGATACCGGCAATGACGTCCTGGACCTCGGCAAACTGCCGGAGCTCCTCATCACTGACGTCGATATCAGCATGCTGATCAGCCGGCGGTGCATGTTCCTGCTGCTGCTGCTGCTGTTGTGGATCCTGCTGCTGCTGTTGTTGAGGGTCCTGTTGCTGCTGCTGCGGGTCCTGCTGTTGGGCGAAAAGGGCTCCGCTGACACCCAGCGCGGCAGAAACGGAAAGCGTCAGTATGGTCTTGCGTACGTTCATGTTCATTGCCTCGTTCATGGATTGCAGTGAACAGGATTCAAATTTCGTGCCACTGCCGCGCAAGGCCCAAACAGGCTTTCCATGGCCGGATTTAACGCATCCCAAACACTTCCTTTGTGTCAAATTGGCTCATGAGACGCGACGCTGGCAATTCCCCGGGTTCTAAAGGGCACTTCTGGGCTGGACAACCACACCGGCGAGAATCATGCCTGTGGTCAGTGCCACGGCGGTCATGATGGCGCGAAAGGCGGTTTCGACGCCGGCAACAATGTCGGCGCCGAGCAGTACCGCCATGGCGGTCAGGCCGATGCTGCCCGGTACCAGCAGGACAAGGGCGGGCAGGTTGATGGTGCTGGCCGGTCGGAAGGTCAACCGGGCATACAGGTTGCCGGCAATGCCCACCGCCAGGCCACCGGTAAACGGGGCCAGGTAGGCCCCCTGGATCCAGTTGCCCAGGGTCGCGCCGCTGTAGGCGAGGATGCAGGCAAGCAGGATCCAGACGGTATCCCGCCAGTGTGCTCGGTACAGCAGGGTGAACCCGCAGGCAGCCACGGGCACGGCCAGTGCGATCACGGCCCACGGTCGTTCGTCGCGGTACCACTGGGGCATTTCGTCGACGACCATCATGCCCAGGTAGCCGCCGATGGACAGGCCGAAGGCCAGCAGTACGAAGGTCAGTACCGCCGATGCCAGCCGGGAACTGCCCGAGACCAGGTGACCGGTGGCCAGTTCCCGGGTTGCCACGGTCAGGTCCATGCCCGGCAACAACACGATGATTCCGCCGATGACCGCCGGCATCAGGGCGGTCTGGGCATCCAGGCCGCACCAGAGCATGCCGAGGAAGGTGGCCACCGCCGCACTCAAGGGGTTGATCAGCCGGGAAGCAGAGAAAGCTGAGCCGATCAATGCGACCACAAGGGCCAGCACCAGGCCCAGGGACCCGCCCAGCAGCATCTCACGCAGGCCACCGCCCAGCAGACCGGCACCGCCGGTCCCCACCAGTCCGGTGCCAATGATCCGCCTGACTGTATCAAACGGGTTCTTGCGCTGGTCGATTTCGGTAACCTGCCGGTCGGCTTCTTCCGGTGTCAGGCGGTCTGCCGAAAGCCCCTCCATCACATCGGTCAGGTCGGCCAGTCGGCCCAGATCTGCCGAGCCCGGATCCACCCGGACCAGGTAGGTTTGCTGTCGCTTGCCATCACCCAGGCTGGCAATCAACGCGGTGGGGGTGGAAAAGAACTGGCCCGAAAGGCCCAGGCGGGTGGCCATGATTTCCATGGCCGCTTCCAGCCGGTGGGCGGGAGATCCCAGTTTGAGCAGGGCCCGGCCCAGGTTGAGGACCAGCCCGGCCCGCAGGTCCCCCTCTTCGGATTCCCGGCGGGATTCTTCCGGCTGATCGAATTCAGGCACCATCGTTCCGCTGCCCCGTTGCGACCCGGTCATTGCCGGCTCCGTCGGAAAGGATCGAAATGTTCTCGAACCCTGCTGATTTCAAAAGCGTTCCGCCCGCCGGGCCCTGATCGTGGCCGATCTCCACCATCAACCAGCCACCCGGGTTCAGGTGGGCTGCTGTCCCGTCGACGATATGTCGCAGGTCGTCGAGGCCGTCCGGTCCGGCGACCAGGGCCGATTCCGGTTCGAATCGCACATCGCCCTTCCCGAGGTGGATATCGCCGGCTGCAACATAGGGTGGATTGGATACGATCAGGTCGAATCGCCGGCCCTCGAGCGGCTCGAACCAGCAACCGGACAGTAACTCCACCGGGCCGACATCCAGGTCCTCGGAGTTTTGCCGGGCAATTGCCAGGGCGGCCTGGCTGATATCGGTGGCCGTGACCTGCCAACCGGGCCGCTCGGCAGCCAGGGTTAGGCCGATGCAGCCTGATCCGGTTCCAAGGTCCAGGACCCGGGCGTTTTCCGGCAGGTCCAGGGCCAGGGCCTTCTCGACAATCAGTTCGGTCTCCGGGCGCGGGATGAGAACCTCCGGGGTGACCCGAAAGGGCCGGGACCAGAATTCCCGTTCACCGAGAAGGTAGGCGATTGGCTCCCCGACCTGGCGCCTTTCCAGCAAGGCGTTGGCTTTGCTTTGGCAAGGATCGTCCAGCCGCTCCTCGCCATGGGCGATCAGCCAGGCCCGTTCCCTGCCCAGCACATGGCCCAGCAACAACTGGGCCTCAAGTTGGCTGTCCAGGGTACTCGCGGCCCGACGCAACCAGTCTGAAACCGTGGTTTCCGGTGTGGCGTTCATCGGCCCATTGTCGCAGAACCCCGGCCGGTCCAGTGTTGTCACTTGATGCCTGCCAGAGGCCAACCATCAACGGGCCTCCGGGGCCTCGATCATGCCCTCGGCCCGGTCCTTTCCGAACAGGTTGCGCTGCATGAAGCGCACCAGGTCATCGCCGATCAGGTAAAGGGTCGGGATGAGCATCAGGGTGATGATGGTGGCGAAGATGATGCCAAAGGCCAGGGAGATGGCCATGGGGATGACCACCTGGGCCTGAACGCTCTTTTCGAAAAAGATGATCGGGGCCAGGCCCAGAAAAGTAGTTGCCGAAGTCAGCACAATGGGGCGGAACCGGGCCCGTGCAGCCCGCAGGGCGGCTTCGACCCGGGACTCGCCGGCCCGCCGGAAGCGGTTGACGAAGTCCACAAGGATCAGGCTGTCATTGACCACCACCCCGGCCAGGGCCACGATGCCGAACACCGACATCATGCTCACTGGCACGTTCAGAAACCAGTGGCCCAGCAGGGCGCCGATGGTGCCAAAGGGTATGACGGCCATGATAAGCAGCGGCTGAAGATAGGACCTCAGGGGGACGGCCATCAGGGCATAGATCAGGAACAGGGCCAGCCCGGTGCCGGCCAGCAATTCCAGTTCCATCTGCTCCCGCTCCCGGGTCAGCCCGCCCAGGCGATAGTCGACTCCGGGATGCCCGGAGACCACCTCGGGCAGGTGCTCGTTGCGCAACTCGGCGGTGATGGGGCCGGATTCGGCCACATCGGCATCCACACGGGCGGTGATGCTGACCGAACGTTCCCGGTTGAATCGGCGAATCAGGGAAGGGCTGGAACCCATTTCCAGGTTGGCCACGGCACCGAAGGGAACCTCGGCACCATCCGGGGTCCGGATTCGCATGTCTTCCATGTATCCCTCTGAACGCCGTTCGGCCTGGGGGTAGCGCACCATGACCCGGACTTCGTCCTGGCCCCGCTGGAGGCGCTGGACTTCCTCTCCGTAGAAGGCCTGGCGGACCTGGCGGGCCAGGTCCTGCTGGCTCAGCCCGAGCTGTTCGGCTTCCGGCAGCAGGCTAAGCTGGGCTTCACGCATACCACCATCGAAGGAATTGCGGACATCGTAAACCCCGTCGTACTGGCGGACCCGGTCTTCCAGTTCCGAGGCGGCTGATTCGAGCATGGCCAGATCCCGGCCGACCAGCTGGAAGGAAATATCCGCTCCACCCCCGGGACCTCCGGCGCTGCCGATTTCCATGATGCGTGATCCGGGAATTTCTCCCACTGCATCCCGCCAGCGACGCTCCAGCTCCCGCACGGTCACCGGGGAATCCTCGGCCTTGGCCAGTTCCACGAACACGTTGCCATTGACATTGGTGCCCGACCAGGCGAACACGGCGCGTACAACGGGCGAATCCAGGTCCAGTTCTTCCTGCAGGTCCCGGTCGACCTCCTCCAGGGCGTCCTGCATGTGGTCGAGATAAGACTGGGTGACCGCCGCCGGTGTGCCCTCATTCATCTCCAACTGGGCCTGCATGAAATCCCCACTCATGTCCGGGAAGAACACCACGCGCAGTATCCCACCGGCCACCAGGCCGATGGCCAGGATCAGGGCCGAGAAGAAGGCGCTCAAGGCGATATAGCGGTTGGCCAGTACCTTGCGCAAACCCGGCAGGTAATACCGGTCGACGAACCGGAACAGCTGGTCGGAAAATCCACGCTGGAAGCGGACAAACCGGTTGGTGGTGTCCTGATCGTACTTGCCTACCTTCATGTGGGCCAGGTGGGCGGGCAGGATCAGTTTGGACTCGACAAGGGACATGGTCAGGCACAGCACGACCACCCAGCCGATGGCGGCAAAAAAGGCGCCGAAGACCCCGGAGACCAGCAACACGGGCAGAAATGCGGCCATGGTGGTCAATACGCCGAAGGTGGCCGGGGAGGCCACGTTGAGCACACCCTTGACCACGGCGTCGACGGAGTGCCCGTCCTCGCGGATCTGGGAATAGGCCGATTCCCCCATGATGATGGCATCGTCGACCACGATCCCAAGGACCAGCAGAAAGCCGAACAGGCTGATCATGTTGATGGTCACCCCGGTGGCCGGAAGGGCCCAGAGCGCACCCATGAAGGCCACCAGCAATCCCACCATGACCCAGAAGGCCAGTTTCAGCCTCAGGAACAGGGTCAGGATGAGAAAGACCAGCAGGGCACCGGCGGCCAGGTTCTGGCCCATCATGGTCAATCGGCCCTGCAGGTAATAAGAGGTATCCCCCCAGTAATCCAGGGTGACGCCCTCGGGAAGTGTCTGCTGCTTGTCGGCCACGTATTCGCGAACTTCCCGGGCAATGGCCAGCATGTCCTGCTCACCGACTCCGTCGATACGCACGGCAGCCGAGGGCATGCCGTTGAAGCGGGCATACAGGTCCCGGTCGACGAAGCCGTCCCGGATGTCGGCGATATCCTTGAGCAATACCCGGGAGCCGTCGCCGCGGGCGCGAACGACGATGTTTTCGAAATCCTGGCCCACGTAGGCCTGGCCGATGGTACGAACCAGGATATCTCCGCCTTCGGCCTGGATCCGGCCGCCGGGCAGGTCCATGGAAGAACGCCGTACCGCCTGGGCAACCTCGTCCAGGGTCAATCCGTAGGAGCGTAGGGTCTCTTCGCTGACCTCGATGCTGATCTCGTAGGTTCGGGTGCCCTGGAGGACGGCCTGGGTGACCGAGGGCAGGCTGGCGATCTCGTCGCGGATTTCCCGGGTGGTTTCCTTCAGTGCCCGCTCATCGAGATCTCCGAAGACCGAGACCCAGATGACCTGCTGGGTCCAGACATTGCGCTGGTAGGTCGGCCGCTCGGTCTCGGCGGGAAAGCCGGGAATGGAATCGACCCGGATCTTGATGTTGTCCATGACCTCCAGGACCTCGTAGTCCGGGTCCACCTCGATGCTCACCTGGCCGGAGCCTTCCCGGGCGGTAGAGGTGATTTCCTGGATGCCTTCCAGATCCTGGATGGCCTCTTCGATCCTGATCAATACGCCTTCTTCCACATCCCGGGGGGTTGCACCAAGATAGGGAACGGTGACAGTGACCACGTTGGTCTCGATCCGGGGAGAAAGCTCCTTGGTAATCGTTACCGCCGAATAAATACCCCCGACGATCAAAATGACCATCAGCAGGTTTGCGGCCACAGGATTGTGGGCAAACCAGGCAATCAGGTTGAAATACCAGTTGCGTTCCTCCGGTTTCATGACTGGTCATCCTCGTCCCGGGAGACAGGTTCTTCCACAGGCAGTACCCGAAGCAGGGGCTGGACTTCTTCTGCCGGGTCGCCGGGGCTGTCGGTCTGGCGAATTCGCAGATTCAGGCCCGGAACCGGAGCCTGGATGGCGGTGGTGATGACCCGGTCGCCGGGCTCCAGGTTGTTGGTCACATAGACCTGCTGCGGAGTGCTTCGGACCACATCGACTTCCCGGATGGCCAGCTTGTCGTCGGCATCGGCGATGAAAACCCGGCCGCCTTCCCGCAGGGCAACCCGGGGCAGTGCGATCAGCCCTTCCGCCGACCGGCCCTGGATGCGCGCGTTGACAAAGGTTCCCATGGGCAACGGGGTTTTCAGGACCTGGTTGGTCAGACCGTAGGGGTCTTCGACCCGGGCAACGGCATGGGTCAGCCGGGTGGCTTCCTCGACAACCGCCTCGGTACGAACGATATCGGCCTCCCAGATCCCCGGTCGTCCGGACACGGTGCCTGACAGGGTCACCGGGACCGGCTCATCGGGTACGAAGCCGGGCCGGGGCAGGTCGAGGAAAGCCAGGTCCCGGTCGGAAAGGGGCAGGCGCACCTCGGCCACATCCACGGCAAAGGCCCGGCCCAGGGTGGTGCCGGTGTTGACGTACTGGCCCAGGTCCGTTTCCCGCTCGGTGACCAACCCGTCATAAGGCAGGCGAATACGAGTCCGTTCCAGGTTTCGTTCTGCCCGCTGGACGGCCGCCTCGGCGGCCTGGACGGAGGCCTGGGCTTCCTGAACCTGAGGGATTCGAAGGACCAGCGGGCCGGGCTCACCACCCTGGGAATCGCGAAGTCTTTGCCAGTCACGCCGGGCCTGGTCCGAGCGGGCCTGTTCATCGGCAAGCCGGGCACGGGCGGAGGCCAGGTCGGCCTGGGATCGAAGCAGCTCGGATTCGTAGTCGCTGGGGTCGATCCGGGCCAGTTGTTCACCGGCCTGGAAGAATCCCCCTGCAACAAAATTGTCGGAAAGCTCCACGATCCGGCCGGAGACTTCGGCCACCAGGCTGGTCTGGGTCCGGGGTCTCACGGTGCCCTGGGAGGTCACCTGAAAGCGCTGGGTGCTCGCCTCGGCGCTGATGGTATCGACCAGCATGGCCGCCTGGGGTGGCTCGCGACGTTCCGGTGCCGGCCGGCCTGAGGCCATGATAATGAATACGAGTATCGAGCCTGCCAGCAGGCCCAGGGGCAGAGAAATCTTGATCCAGGGTTTCATTTTTGAATTCGCGGCTTTTTCCGATGCTGTGGACTACAGTATTTCAGCTTGAGGCTTGCCGTGCCTGTGCTAGAAGGCACAGGCCAAAGGTCATGGTTGGCACCCGGACTGTGTGCATATCCCCTTTGTAGTCGGTGAACCCTTCCGAATCGTCTGGTCAAGTACAATAGGTGCGCGTTCGACGCAAAGCCCCCAGGAAAAGTTCAAGCATGAGTTCCATACATATAAAGACGCCGGATGAGATTGAAGCCATGCGCGTGGCCGGCCAGCAGGCAGCTTCTGTGCTGCGCCTGATTCGAGAGCATGTGCAGCCCGGCGTGACGACCGGCGAGCTGGATCGAATCTGTCACGAGTACATCGTTGATGAACTCAAGGCGGTTCCCGCACCACTGAACTACCGTGGGTTCCCGAAGTCGATCTGCACCTCGGTCAACCACGTGATCTGCCATGGTATTCCCGGCGACAAGAAGCTCAAGGCCGGCGATATCATGAATATCGACATCACCGTCATCCAGGATGGCTGGCACGGGGATACGAGCAAGATGTTCTTTGTCGGCGAGCCGACCATCAAGGGCAAACGGGTGGCCGATGTGGCCTACCGGGCACTGGTCAAGGGGATCGAAACGGTTCGCCCCGGAGCCACCCTGGGGGATATCGGCCATGCCATTCAGACCCTTGTCGAGGCCGAGCGTTGTTCGGTGGTCCGGGAATACTGTGGTCACGGGATTGGCCGTAATTTTCATGAAGATCCCCAGGTCCTGCACTATGGCCAGCCTGGCCAGGGGCTGGAGCTGAAAGAGGGCATGACCTTTACCATCGAGCCCATGGTCAACCTGGGAAAGCCCCATACCCGGCTGTTGCCGGACGACTGGACGGTCATCACCCGGGACCGGAGACTGTCTGCCCAGTGGGAACATACCCTGGCGGTAACCGCCGATGGTGTGGATATCCTGACCCGGTTACCCGGAGACGATATCTAGGCCGTCATGCAAGGCTT
>SLIZ01000007.1 GCA_007135395.1 Wenzhouxiangellaceae bacterium
AACCAGGCCGCGTTGGCGGTCACCCAGCTTTGGCTGGACAGTTGTTCCGACGGATTCCTGGAGTGCTCCAGCCAGGCCGGTGCCGGCTGGGTGTGGTTCTACGATCACCAGGCCACAAACAGTTCCCGGAATTTGTCCCATCATCAGTCCCGCCGTGCCTGTCACGGGCTGGACGTGATCCTGCGAAACGACCTTTAGGAGGCCGACATGAGAAAGCTGCTGTTTACAATCTCCGCCGGCCTGCTGCTCGCCCAGGTGGCGGCCGCCGAAGTGAGCTGGCTGCCCGTGGCGGCCAGTGACCTTTCGCCCCCGGAACTGGTCAGTGCCGACCAGGCGACGGCTCCGGAAAGCCTGAACAATGCCCGGGAAGCCGTGGCATTCAGTTGGCCCATGGCCGACCAGGATGGCGCCCCGCCGGCGCTGGCCGAAGGGCTTGCCGGCCACACCCAGGAAAGCCGCCAGTACTGGATCGACACCACCGCCGAGGGTCTTGCCGAGGGAATCGAGCTGCCCCTGAGTGCGCCGGGTGCTGTGGTCCGGATTTCGCCCCGGGAAGGGGGCAGCGGGCTGTCTTTGAACCGGGATCGCCTGGAACTGGAACTGGACGGTCGCCCGCTCGATACCGGGGCGCATCTGAAACAGTTTGCAGGTGCCCAGAGTCTGCAGGAGGCCCGGATGCCGGTTCCAAACGAAACCGTGATCTTTCGACTGGACGAGTCCGTCGGAGCCGGCAAGCTTGCGATGAGGCTGGACAATCCCGGCGATGACCGGATTCCCATGGTCGTACACGTCTATGAACCGGAAAGCGATGTCATCGCCCGCATGGAGTTGCCCAGGACCCGCTACCTGGCCGGAGAGCCGGTTCAGGTCCGCGTTGATCTGGAAGCGGCGGGTCGCAGCCTTCAACCGGGTCAGACCCGCGGTATGCTCGTGTCCCCGGATGCGGCCCGAACGGTGCCCATGGAATGGTCGGATCGGGACGGTACCCTGAACACGGTCTTGCCCCTTGAGGCAGCCGGACAACCCGGGACCTTGTGGGAAGTGCATGTCTACCTGGAAGGAGAACGGGAAGGACTTGCCGTGATGCGTGATGTCCAGATCGCCCTGGCCTCGGCCCTGCCCACTGCCCGGCTGAACGGCCAGGTAGCCACCGACCGGACCGATGAATCGCTGGAACTCGGGGTGGAAGTCTCCCAGGCCGGTCGCTACCAGATTTCCGGGGTCATTTACGGAACCGACCGGGAGGGCAACCTGAGGCCGGCGGTCATCAGCCAGTTCGCACACTGGCTGGAGCCCGGGCAGGAGTTGCTGGAATTGCCCTTTGACCGGGACGGCCTGTCAGAGTCCGGCTTCACTGCACCCTGGGAAGTCCGGGATCTGCGCCTGTCCGACCAGGGACGACTGAGCCTGCTTCAATATCAGGCCCGGGCGCTGGTCGTTTCGGAGTGATCAAGACGGAATGATCAAGGCAGGCCGGCACGTCTGGTGCCGGCCTGCTTCCTTGAATTGTCCAGGCTGGGCAGGTTCAGCCGGCCTCTTCCCTGAGGCGGTCATGGAGTTCCCGGACCCGGATTTCGAGTCCCGAGACTTCCGCCTCGGCCGGTTTAAGGGGTTTGGTCAGCCGGATCCGTACCGGGCGGAAAAGCCCCCGTC
Source organism: Wenzhouxiangellaceae bacterium (assembly GCA_007135395.1). Lineage (GTDB taxonomy): Bacteria > Pseudomonadota > Gammaproteobacteria > Xanthomonadales > Wenzhouxiangellaceae > SLIZ01. Next base: position 1,654 of record SLIZ01000007.1, read on the forward strand.
GACCGGTCTCCGAACGGCTGAACATGCTTCCCCACATTCCGTACAGGGCACCGACGACCACCGGGACCGGGTTCTCCTTGAGAATCCGCTCGACTCCGGGTTTGAAACGGCCCACCTGGCCATCCGGGCTGAGCTTGCCTTCCGGGAAGATTCCCACGATCTCGTCTTTCTTGAGGGCCTCGTCGATGGCCACCCAGGCCGCTTCCCTGCACTGAGGGTCCTCGTCCTTGGGGGCAATGGGAATGGCTCCCGCCAGACGGAACAGCCACTTCATGCCGAATCGGTAGTAGATGCGGTGGGTCATCACGAATCGTACCGGCCGGTCGATGGAACCGCCGATCAGAAGCGGGTCCATGAAGCTGACATGGTTGCAAACCAGAAGCGCCGGGCCGTCCTCCGGGATGTGCCGGGTGCCGGTCATTCGCACCCGGTACATCATGCGTGAAAGCGCCCACATCAAAAAGCGCAGCACGAAGGTCGGCACCAGGGAGAAGATGTAGATGGCCACAAGCCCGTTGAGGATGGCGGTGACCATGAACAGCTGGGGAATACTCAGGCCCACGTTGCCGAGCAGGACCATGGCGCTTACTGCGGCCAGTACCATCATCAGGGCGTTGAGAATATTCATCCCGGCGATGACCCGGGCCCGCCGCTCCGGCTCGGCCGATGTCTGGACCAGGGCATACAGGGGAACGATGAACAGACCCCCGGAAATCCCGATCAGGACCAGATCGGCAATGACCCGCCAGATCCCCGGGATGGCCAGCACCTCGCGGATGCCGGCACCGTCCAGTGCCTGCTCCGGCGAGGCGAAGTACAGGTCGATGCCGAAAACCGTTAGTCCCAGCGCGCCAATGGGCACCAGGCCGATCTCCACCCGGCGGATTGACAGCTTCTCGCACAACAGGGCACCTATGCTGATGCCGATGATGAACAGGGCGAGCAGGGCCGAAAGCACCCGTTCATTGCCCCCGATGACCCCTTCGGTGTAGCTGGGGATCTGGACCAGGAAGATGGATCCGAAAAACCAGAACCAGGAAATGCCGAGTACCCCGTTGAATACCACCCGGTTGCCGCTCAGGTAACGCAGGTTGCGCCAGGTCTCGGTGACCGGGTTCCAGTTGAGCTTCAGGTCCGGCTGGGCGATGGGTACCCGGGGGATCGCCAGGCTGCTGGCCAGCCCGGCCAGGGCCACGACAAGGGTGGCCACAAGCACCCACCAGGGCCAAGAGACGTCGATCCCGGCCAGAATCGGGCCCAGGATGGTCCCGCCGAGAATGGCCACAAAGGTCCCGGTGGCCACCAGTCCGTTGCCTCCGGTCAGTTCTTCGCGATGCAGCAACTGGGGCAGTATGGAATACTTGATGGGGCCGAAAAGGGTCGATTGCAGCCCCAGGAGAAACACGATGCCGAGCAGGAGCGGGAGGTTGTTCGTGTAAAGCCCGATGGCGGCAAACAGACAGATGCCGACTTCCAGCATCTTGATCCCGACGATTTGACGTTTCTTGTCGAAGCGGTCTGCGAACTGGCCGACCATGGCCGAAAACAGGAAATAGGGCAGGATGAACAGCATGGCCGCCAGATTGACGATCTGGTCGGTGGTCAGCCCTCCCATCCGGGCGGCCTGAAAGACAATCAGGGTTGCCAGGGCGTTGCGGAAGATATTGTCATTGAACGCCCCCAGGGCCTGGGTAGCGAAAAATGGCGAAAACCGGCGGGTGACGAATAGCCGGAACTGACTGACAGGTTCCATGGCAGCGCCCGATGCTCGAATCAGGCGCTACATTACCGATCTTGTGGCCCCAAATCCATGGAATTCTCGTAAAGGGAGAGTACGATAGGCAAAAGCGCAGTTCAGCGTCGATTTAGCCAGGCACTGATAGACTTGCCTCAAAATCACAAAACATTCGGGAGTAGAAGTTCATGATCAAGCGAATTCTTGCCATTACTGTCCTGTTGCTGGTATCCGCATCGTTGTGGGCGGACCGCCCGGTGGTTGGAGTTGCCGAATTCACCAACGAGGCCACGGGCAACCGCTGGTGGAGTGGTGATGTTGGCTGGGAGCTGTCCGGCATGCTGGCCAACGAACTGGCCGCAATCAATGCCTTCACGGTGGTCGAGCGGACCAATCTGGAAGCGGTCATGCAGGAACAGGACCTGGGAGCCTCCGGTCGGGTTCGCGAGGACTCTGCCGCCCAGATCGGCGAGTTGACCGGGGCCGACTATATCGTTCTGGGAACGGTCACGTCCTATTCTGAAGAGACCCGATCCACCGGCGGCGGCATCAGTTACCGGGGTATCGGCATCGGCGGGCAGCGCACGGAGGCCTATATCGCGGTGGATGTGCGCTTTGTAAATGCCAATACCGGCGAACTGGCCCATGTGCGTACCATCGAAGGGCGTACCTCCGACAGTGGAATTGACCTGCGGGCCCGCAGGAGCGGGTTCGGCGGCAGCTTGTCTCACGAGGACAACACACCGGCCGGAGAGGCCATTCGGGCCGCCCTGATCGAGATTACCGATTTCGCCGAGTGCGCCCTGGTCCTGCAGGACCGTTGCATGCAAAAGTATGACCAGCGCGAAGACGACCGCCGGGAGCGTACCCGGAGCCGCCTGCGGTTCTAAGCATCCGGGCCGTAATACTGAAGGCCCTGAACTCGAAAGCCCCCCCTGCGGGGGCTTTTTTGATTTCGCTACAGACGGATTTTCTCCCAGCCTCCCTTTTGCCAGGCCAGGGCAAACCAGCCCGCCTGGCCGATCCGGTATACAGCCTGCAGCACCCACACCCCGAGCAACCCCAATCCCAGGACCGGGCCGATGAGAAAGGCCAGGGGCAGGAACAGACACCATTGGCAGAATATGGAAATCCGCATCACCCGCCCGGTTGCCCCGGCTCCCAGCAGGGCATGCATGATTACCAGCCCGGCGGTGTCCAGGCCGATCATCAAGCCGGAAATGATCAGTGGCGGCAGGGCCAGCAACCGGGTTTCCGGGTCGGTCAGGAAAACGGCCAGTATCGGATAGCTGAGTAACACCACGATCAGGCCCAGGACGGTGCCGATGACCAGGGCAAACACCGCCGATTCCCAGCCCCATTGCCGGGCATCGTCCGGGTTTCGTCGACCCAGGGCATTGCCCACCAGGGTGGCGGTGGCCAGGCCCAGGCCGATGGCTGGAAGGATGACTCCCAGTCCCAGGGTCAGGAGCACATGGGCGGCGGCCAGTTCCCGGGTTCCGATCAGGCCGATGATGATCATCAGTGCCAGCATTCCGCTGGAAAAGAACAGTTGCTGCATGCTTGAGGGCAGGGAAACCCGCAACTGGGTCAGGGCCATCGAAAGGCTCGGGAGGCGACGGAGAAAGCCCCGGTCCCGGGCATGGCGAATGCCCAGTCCGATATAGATCAGGGTCCCCAGGTAAATTGACAGGGTGGTCGCCAGGCCCGCCCCGGAAACGCCCATGGCCGGTGCGCCCAGGTTGCCGAAGATCAGCACCCAGTTGAGAAAGATGTTGATCGTGTGCATGACCAGCAGGGTGACCAGGTACAGCCAGGTCATGTGAACGGCACTCCAGTAGCCGCGAAAGGCGAAATTCATGCCCACGGCGAACAGGGCGGCCAGGCGAATCTGCAGGTAGGGTGTCGCCTCGGACACCACGTCCGGATCCGGATTGATCCACTCGAGAATCCAGGGGGCAGCGCCGATAAGGACGATCGACAGGGGGATGCCGATCACGATCGAAAGAATCAGGCCGGCATTGAGCGGTACGGCGGTCTCGTCGTGCTTTTCCTCGCCGACCCGTCGGGCGGCCATGGCCTGAACCCCGGTTGCCAGGCCCAGAACCACCGCCAGGGCCATGAAGTTGGCAAAGCTGCCGATACCGGCTGCTGCAAGGGCGGTATCCCCGAGCCGGCCCACCATGGCCGCGTCGACCAGGTTGAGAATGTTCTGGGAGGTCATGCCGCCGATAATCGGCAGGGCAATGGCCAGCAATTGTCGCCGGCGATTAGTCGCCGGCCAGTTGTGGCGAATGCCCTCAGCCGGATTCATGGAAAACCGGCCGTCTCATGGGAGCACCGCTGCTCAGGATTCCTGCCTTGCCTCGAAGCGATTGGCATCCCGATTCTTTCGGACCTGGGCCGGATTCCAGATCCGGCCGTTCATGGCAATCCAGGTTCCGGGCTGGAGAAGCTGGACGGCGCCCACGGCGCATCCAATGTTGAAGACCGCGTCTGAATCGATGAACCGGGCCGGGTTGAGGGCGCCGGTGAGTACGATTACCTTGTCGGCAAGGCCAGCCAGGGCCGATGCGGTTTCCACCATGGTGTCCGTGCCGTGGGTAATCAGGAAGTGGCTGTCCGGGCTGGCTTCCACGGCCTCGCGGATCGCCTCCCGGTCGGACGCGTCCAGGTGCAGGGAATCCTTGCGCATCAACGGCTGGACCTCCCACTCGAAGGCCACGCTCATGAGCCTGAGGATTCTGCCGATTTCCGGTTCTCCGACCTGATAGTCGCTCTTGTCGTCGAAATAGATCTTGTCGATCGTGCCCCCGGTCGTGAGCACTGTGAGTTTATTCATGGGGAAAGGACGTATGGATTCCGGACATTATCGCCCATCCGCTCGTGTCCGGTTGCCTTCCGTCGACCCCGTCAATAATAAAAGGCCTGGACGAGGGCGTGAATGGTGATTCCAATCAAGCCGCCCACGATGGTGCCGCTTACGCGGATGTATTGCAGGTCCTTGCCAATTTCCAGTTCAACCCGACGGGCTGTGGCCTGGGCATCCCAGGTGCCAACGGTGTCGGAAATCAGGCCGGATATGGCATTGCGGTTTTCTGCCACCACGGTGACAAGAGCCAGCTCCAGCCAACCGTCCACACGGGCTCGCATGGCCGGGTCGGACTCCAGTTCCCGCGCGGTGTTGGCCAGCAGCCGCTCGATTTCCGCCCTGAGCGGGTCGTCCGGATTTTCGGCTGCATCTTCCAGCCGGGCAGTCAGGTCCGACCACAGCCCGGCGGCGTAATCGGTCAGGACCGGATTGGTCAGTAGTTTCTTCTTCATCGCCTCGCCCATTTCCCGGTACTCCGGATCGGTCTCCAGGCGATGGGCAAGATCGGCGAGCCAGTCGGAAAAATGCTGGCGCATGTCATGGTCCGGGTCCAGGGTCATTTCCAGCAACTGGCCCTCGATCCGGTCGATCATCTGCACAACCATCCGGTCGTCGATGAAACCGGGCATCCACCAGGGGCTGCCATCGGCCACCCGGCGGCGGATTTCTTCCCGATTGTCGTTCAGGTGGATCACCAGTTGGCGCAGGAGCACCGTAAACAATTTCTGGTGCCGCCCGTCCCGGATCAGAAAAGCCAGCGCCTGGCCTGCAAGGGGAGCGGGATTGAGGGAATGAAGCTGGCGCTCTCCCAGCCGGCGCAGGAAGTCCCGCACGTCCTGGCTTCTTACGGTGCCGGTCAGCCAGGCGGCAAATCCCAGGGCCAGGCCGGAGGCCCTTTTCTGCACCGCCGGCTCCTGCAACCAGCGAGTCAGGTGGCCGGCCAGGGAAGTCTCGGCGAGCCGGCGCCGGATGGCCTGGGGTGTGAGGAAATTATCCGAGACAAAGCGGGCCAGTGAGCGGCCGATCTCGTCCTTGCGGGCCGGGATGATGGCCGTGTGGGGAATGGGCAGGCCCATCGGGCGACGGAAAAGTGCGGTCACGGCGAACCAGTCGGCAAGTGCGCCGATCATGGCCGCCTCGGCAAAGGCATGAAAATAGCCCTGCCAGCCGGTTCGGCCCCAGGGCAGGGTGGCCATGAACACACCGGCCATCAAGGCAAGCAGCACAAGGGGAATGATCTTCATCCGGCGAAGTCGCCGGATCTTCTCCTGCTCGGTAGTCGGGTCTGGCTCGAAGGGCTTCAGATCCTGACCCGGCCGATGAGTATGTCCCGGAACATCACGAAATCCCCGGCCAGGCTGTAGAGGGGGTAGATGAACGTGGCCGGACGATTCTTTTCGAAGAAGAAATGCCCCGCCCAGGCAAAACCGTACCCGAATAGCGGCATGGCAAGAAGCCACCAGGGGGTATGGAAAACGGCCAGCACAACAGCCAGGATCACCAGCCAGGTACCGGCAAAATGCATCCGGCGGCAGCGGACATCGGAATGTTCTTCAAGGTAGTAGGGGTAGAACTCCCTGAAGGAGCGGAAGGTCTGGCTCATTTCAAATATCTTCTCCTGCTGGCCACGTTCCAGGATCATAGCCCAATCCGGGTTACGTTGACATTGGGGCCGTTGCGGCCCCGTCAGGTCAGGCAGCCTGGCGGCTTCCGTCCTGTTCGTCTCCGGCCCCGGCGCCCGCCTTGAGGTAGTCCCACTCGAAATCATCGACGGCGATGATATCCATGACCCGGCTGCGTACATCAAGCAGTAGTTCGGCCTCTGTTTCATCAAGTATGCCCTTTCTTCGGGCCTGGCTGACCTGGTCCTTGAAATCCAGCCCGGTGATTTCACCGGCGCGAACGGCCTTGACCAGTTTGCGTTCGACCGGCTCGGTGGCAATGACACGGGGCAGCAGGGTCTCCATCACGCCGATCACATGCCCGGCCCGGTCGCTCCGGTAGATACCTCGTGTCAGCCGGTCCCGGGTCTCCGACGGGGAAAGCAGGAGCTGGGCCACCTTGTGCCCCAGGCGATCGTTCGGCCGGCGCTCTTTGGCACCCAGGGGGAAGATGATTCGCCGAAGGACCGGGCGCAGGGCGGGGACCGGGTAGTTGTCGATCACGCCCTTGAGGGCTTCCTGGATCTTGTAAATGGCATCGTGAAAGGCCCAGGAAAGAATGGGCTGATCGGCCGCAGGCCGGCCTTCGTGTTCAAAACGCTTGAGCATGGATGCGCAGATGTACAGGTGGCTGAGCGCATCCCCGAGACGTCCGGAAATCTTTTCCTTGAACTTGAGCTTGCCGCCGTAGGTGAGCAGGGCGATATCGGCCAGGAAGGCAAATGATGCCGAGTAGCGGGTCAGCTTGCGATAGTACAACCGGGTCTTGCGGTCGCCTGGTACAACGGCGAAACGTCCGTAACTCATGCCCAGGAACAGGGAGCGGGAGGCACAACCGATGCTGTGTCCGACATGCCCGAACAGTAATCGGTCGAAGTCCTTCAGGCGTTTCCTTTCATCTTCCTGGCCGATGGCTTCGAGCTCCTTGAGAATGAACGGATGGCAGCGAATCACACCCTGGCCGAAGATGATCATGGATCGGGTCAGGATATTGGCCCCTTCCACGGTGATCCAGATGGGTGCCCCCTGCCAGCCACGCCCGAGATAGTTCCTCGGGCCCAGGCAAACGCCCTTGCCGCCGTGGATATCCATGGCATCCTGGGCGATGGCCCGGGCCAATTCAGTGGTGTGGTACTTGGCAATGGCCCCCGGCACCGAGGGCTTCTCGCCGGCATCGACGGCCGATGCGGTCTGCCGGCTGAGCGCGCTGATGGCATAGGTCGATCCGGCGATGCGGGCCAGGGCTTCCTCGACGCCCTCGAAACGTCCGATGGGCAGGCCGAACTGCTTGCGAATGCGGGCATAGGCCCCGGTTGCCAGGGCAGCGGCCTTGGCGCCCCCGGTGGAACTGGATGGCAGTGAGATGGCCCGGCCCACGGACAGGGATTCCACCAGCATTCGCCAGCCCTTTCCTGTGTGTTCCTGGCCGCCGATCAGATGATCGAGGGGCACGAATACGTCCTTGCCCCGAACCGGGCCGTTCGGGAACGGCACATTGAGGGGGAAATGGCGCCGGCCGATTTCCATGCCCGGCGTGTCGGCCGGCAACAGGGCCAGGGAAATGCCAATGTCCTCGGTATCCCCGAGGAGTCCATCCGGATCGAACATGCGAAATGCCAGCCCGACCACCGTGGCCACCGGTGCCAGGGTGATATAGCGCTTGTCGAAGTTCAGTCGCAAACCGAGCACTTCCTTGCCTTCCCACTGGCCCTTGCACACGATGCCGGTGTCGGGAATGGAGGTTGCATCGGAGCCGGCACTGGGACCGGTCAGGGCGAAACAGGGGATTTCCCGGCCGTCGGCCAGTCGGGGAAG
>SLIZ01000049.1 GCA_007135395.1 Wenzhouxiangellaceae bacterium
CACGATGGATCCCGAAGATGCAGGCTCATGCCGTCGATCTCCGGCAGGCTGTCGACCGGCTCGGCAAGATCCAGCACGAAGGTTTCAATGTCCAGCTTGGCCAGCAGCCCCTTGATGTCGGTGTTTTCGATAATCTGGCCATGGTCGATGATGGCGATATTGCGACACAGGTTCTCCGCCTCCTCCAGATAATGGGTGGTGAGAATCACGGTGGTCCCCTGCTCGTTGATCCGGGAGATGAACTTCCACATGCTGCGCCTGATTTCGATGTCCACGCCGGCAGTGGGCTCATCGAGTATCAGCAGGCGGGGCTCATGGACCATGGACCGGGCAATCATCAACCGGCGCTTCATGCCACCGGAAAGAGTCCGGGAAATCTTGTGGGCCTTGTCCCACAGGGAGAGTTCCTTCAGGTATAGTTCTGCCCGCTCCCGGGCCACCGGCCGGGGCACGCCATAGTAGCCGGCCTGGTTGACGACGATGTCGAAGGGTTTTTCGAACTGGTTGAAATTGATTTCCTGGGGCACCAGCCCGATCATGGACATGGCCCGGGAACGGTCGGACCGGACACTGGTGCCAAAGACGCGGATATCACCCCCGCTGGCATTGACCAGCGAACTGGCGATCCCGATCAGGGTAGACTTGCCGGCACCGTTGGGTCCAAGCAAGGCGAAGAAATCCCCTTCGGCAACCTTCAGGTCGACGCCCTTGAGGGCCTCGACCCCGTTTTGGTATGTCTTGCTGAGATTTTCGACTTCGAGAGCGTGCATGACCTATGATCTATTTATTCGAGCGGTCGGAACCGGGACAATAGCCTAAAGGAATTGGGGCATGAACTTGCGAACAAAAGCCTGCTTGTTGATTGCCGCCTGTCTGGCGGCTCCGGCACTCCCCCTGCATGCCGCCGAACGCTGGGCGGAGCTGGAGGAGTGCGTACTTGAAGCACCCGGCGCCCTGCGTTCGGCCCAGGCCCGGTGCGGGACCCTGAAAGTACCGGAAAACCCGGACGATCCCGATGCGCGCCAGCTTGAACTGGCCTGGGCGGTCTCCCCGGCCCGGGCGGGCCGGCCGGCGGACGATCCGGTTTTCTTTCTCGCCGGCGGCCCCGGCCAGTCGGCCCGGGACATGCTCCCGGTCATGCAGCGGGTTCTCCGGAACATCAATTCCAGCCGGGACCTGATCTTCCTTGACCAGCGCGGGACCGGCGGGTCCAACCCCCTGGACTGCGAATTCGGCGCAATGCACGCCTTTGCCGATCCGGACTGGGACGAATTCGAAGCCATGCTGCGTGAATGCAAGGATGGGTGGGATGCCGATGTACGGTACTACACGACCACCGAGGCGGCCCGGGATATGGACACCCTGCGCGAACACCTGGGCCTGGAAAAGATCAACCTGCTGGGTGGGTCCTACGGTACCCGGCTCGCCCAGGTCTACCTGAAGAACCATCCGGACCGGGTTCGAAGCATCATCCTCGACGGGGTCGTCCCCACCCGCTTGCCCCTGGGCTCCGAACACGCAGAGAAGCTCGACGCCTCCCTTGAGGCGCTGTTCGAAGCCTGCGGGGAACACGAGGAATGCGCTGCGCGCTTTCCCGGCCTTACCGAATCCTTTTCCCGGCTCAAGGCGCAATACGCCGAGGAGTCCCGGGAGATCACCGTGGACGACCCGCGTACCGGCAAGCCTCGGGAGATGACCTTCAACGACGAAATCCTGGCCGGTGCCCTGCGGTTTCTCGCCTACCAGCCGGAAAGCCAGATGATGATTCCCTACCTGGTCGACGAGGCGGTAACGACCGACGACCCCACCCGCCTGGCCAGCCAGATGCTGATGATTTCCGACCAGATGGAAGACATGATTGCCTTCGGGCTCAACCTGACCGTGGGTTGCAGCGAGGACTGGCCGGCCTGGCCGGAAGATGCAGACGCCTCGGGCACCCTGATGGGCAATGCAATGCACGAATTCTACGAGCGGTTCTGCGGATGGTGGCCGGCCGGCCAGGCCCCGGCGGATTTCCACGAACCTTTTGATTCCGATGTGCCGATTCTCCTTTTGTCCGGCCAGTTCGACCCGGTCACACCACCGGAATATGGCGACGAGGCCGAGGCCCAGTTTTCCAACAGCCGCCACCTGGTTGCCAGCGGTCGTGGGCATATCGCGATCACCAACCAGTGCATGGCCGGCATCGCCACCCAGTTTTTGAACTCCGGCAATGTGGACGACCTGGATACCAGCTGCATGAACCGGCTGGGCCCGGAACCCTTTTTCCTCGAACTTCTCGGACCCCGGCCATGATTGAAACCCATGCACTGCGCAAGACCTTCGGCAAGGTAGTGGCCGTCGACGAGGTCAGCTTTGTCGCCCGGGACGGGCAGATCACCGGGCTGCTCGGACCCAACGGGGCCGGCAAGACCAGCACCCTTCGAATGCTCTATACCCTGCTCAAGCCCGATTCGGGTTCCATGGCCATCGACGGTATCGATCCCCAGTCCGATCCCCTTGCCATCAAACGCCGCCTGGGTGTCGTCCCGGACAGCCGGGGCCTTTACGATCGCCTCACGGCCCGGGAAAACATCGCCTACTACGGACAACTCCACGGCATGAAGAAACGAGCCATTGAATCGCGCACCCGGGAAATGGCCGAGCTGCTGGACATGAACGAATTCATCGAACGAAAAACAGAGGGCTTTTCCCAGGGCCAGCGGGTCAAGGTGGCCATTGCCCGGGCCTTGATCCACGACCCGCAGACCGTTCTCCTCGACGAACCTTCCAACGGCCTGGACGTAATGACCACCCGGGCGCTGCGCAAGTTTCTGCACCATCTCAGGGACCAGGGGCGCTGCGTTGTGCTTTCGACCCACATCATGCAGGAAGTGGCAGCCCTTTGTGACCGTATCGTCATCATCTCCCACGGGCGAATTGCCGCCGACGGCACGGCCGAGGAATTGCTCCAGCGCAGTGGTGAACCCAGCCTGGAAGATGCCTTCGTGAAACTCATCGGAACCGACGAGGGGCTGCTGGCATGATGCCGATATTCAGAAAGGAAGTACTGGAAAACCTGCGCGACCGGAGGGTGCTGATCAACACGCTGATCATCGGTCCGCTGGTTGGCCCGCTGATCTTTGCCGCGATCATGACTTTCATGTTCCAGCAGACCATCGACCGGGCCGAAGCCGAACTGGAACTGCCCGTGGCGGGCATCGAACACGCGCCCAACCTCATCGGCTTTCTCGAGCGCCAGGGGGTGGTCATCAAGGAGGCCCCGGAAGACCCGGAAACCGCGGTGCGCCAGGAAGAAGAGGAGATCGTCCTGCGCATCCCGGAAGGATTTGCCGAATCCTGGGACGACGGCCGACCGGCCCGGGTGGAAATCCTGGCCGACATGTCCCAGCGCTATGCCGGCACGACCCGCAGCCGGGTACAGAACCTGCTGCAAGCCTACAACCAGCAGATCGGCCATGTTCGCCTGCAGCTTCGCGGGGTATCCCCGGACATCACCGAGCCGGTCATGATCCGTACGCTGGACCTTTCCACTCCGGAATCCCGGGGCGGCATGCTGCTGGCATTTCTGCCCTACGTGGTGTTTCTGTCGGTGTTCATCGGCGCGATGCACATGGCCATCGACACCACCGCCGGCGAAAGGGAACGCAAGTCGCTGGAGCCGCTTTTGATCAACCCCCTGCCCCGGTGGCAGATCATGGCCGGCAAGCTGCTTGCCACCACGGCCTTTGCCCTGGCCACCCTGGCCCTCGGGCTGGTGGCCTTTACCTGGTCCATGCGGCTGTTGCCCAGCGAGCAGATGGATATGGCACTGAACCTGGACTTTTTCATTGCCCTGAAGACCTTTGTCCTGGTCCTGCCGGTGGCCCTGCTGGCCGCCGGGCTGCTGACCATTCTTTCGGCCTTTGCCAAGAGCTTCCGGGAAGCCCAGTCCTATATGGGCCTGGTCATGTTCGTACCGATGATTCCCAGCTTCTGGATTTTCATCAACCCGACGCGAACCGAAGAGTGGATGACCTTCATTCCGCTGCTGAGCCAGTCGGTCCTGATCCTCGAAATGGTCCGGGGCGAAACCCCGAACCTGCTCTGGATGGGCTATTCGTTTGCCACCACCCTGGCCGTGGCGCTGGTGCTGGCGGTGATCGCCGGCGGGCTTTACAACCGGCCCGGACTGATCTTCGGAAAGGGATAAGCGGAAGGCCGCACGGAACCGGAGTTCCTCCCGAATCCGATCTCAGGCGCCGCCCTGGGGTGGCTCGTCGTCCCCGGGACGGGGCGCAGGTGCCTGGCGCGGGTTGCCGCCCGGTTGCTGGCGGGCACGCCCCGGCTGGTGCCTGGACCGGCGGCCGGGACCCATTCCGGCCCCGCGCATCAGGCGCTGGATCATGCGGGCGATGAACAGGATGGAGATGATTCTTCTCATATCAGCAGTTTCCCTCGACTCGAGAGTTGGAGGTTTTTCTCACCCATTACCTACGAAATAGACCGGCGAAACAAGCCGCCTTGTCAGGAGCCCAGGCGTACCCGAATCCACAATACCGAATCCAGCGGCCGCTCTTCCAGCCAGGCCTGCAGGTCCTCACGGACCTTTTCGCAATCGTCACAATCGTCTTGCCAGTACTCGATGAAGATCATGTCGGCGTCCGGCAGGTCCGCCGGTTCCACCGACTGGCCATCGGCATCCCGGGTGTTTTCCAGCAAGGCCTCCAGGGAAACCATGTCCCTCACCCGGCTGCCCCGGCGCACTGAACTGTCCAGGACCAGTGTAAAGCCCCGGTTGTAGCCGTGCATGTGGTAGACGGATGTCTCATCGCCGTAGTAGGCAAAAAGCTGGGGCAGGGTCCGGATGATGCCCTCGCGCCGGGCCTGGGCCCTGGCGTTGCCCACCCGCCGCTGGTGATCCCGGGCAATATCACGGCGCTGCTGCAATTCCAGCTTTTCAAGGCCGGGCGGCAGCGCCCGGGAATCGGCTCGCACCGGCTGGCCGATGAATTCCGGAATCACCAGCACGGCGACCAGCGACAGCGCCATGAATACGGCTGTGGAATGACTGCTTTTCTTCATCGATTCGACCGGAATTGCCTTGCGGGTTGGTAGAGCCTGCAAGGATAGCAGTCTGAGGTGTCGAAGATGAAAATGTTGCCGGCCAGGGAAGCAGAACCCGACGCCGACGGGCCGGGAGACTGTAGAATGCCTGCCTCATGTCCGCGCTCAATCCCCAGCAAGAATCTGCCGTCACCCACCTGGGCTCTCCGCTGCTGGTCCTGGCCGGTGCCGGGTCCGGCAAGACCCGGGTCATAACCGAGAAAGTCGCCTGGCTGGTGGAAAACAATCGCTATGCCTCCGGCGAGATCGCGGCCATTACCTTTACCAACAAGGCGGCCCGGGAAATGCGCCGACGGCTCGGTAAGCGGCTGGGTCGCAGGGCGGCCAAGGGGCTGGCCATTTCGACCTTCCATGCCCTGGGCTGGAAACTCATTTCGGCCGAACCGGAAGCCTGCGGACGCAAAAAGGGCATGAGCATTCTCGATGCCGGCGCCAGCCAGGACCTGATCGCCGACCTGCTTCCCGCCATGGCCGGCAAGGAACAGCTTTTCATATTCGTACGCCGGATCAGCCGGTTCAAGGATGCCGGATGGGACCCGGCCACGGCACTGGCCCGGGCCGAGGACGACGACGATGCCCGGGCAGCGGAAATCTACCGGCAGTACACCGACCGGCTGGTCCAGCTCAACGCGGTGGATTTCGATGACCTGATCGCGCTGCCCGCCCGGTACCTGGAAGACCCGGAGGCAAGAACCCGCTGGCGCAGGAAATTCCGCTATCTGCTGGTCGATGAATACCAGGACACCAGCCTTGCCCAGTACCGTTTGCTCAAGGCACTGGCCGGTGAAGCGGGCAACTTTACCGCCGTGGGCGATGATGACCAGTCCATTTACGGCTGGCGCGGGGCCCGGCCGGAAAACCTTTCCCGGCTCGCCGAGGACTTTCCGGGGCTTCGGGTGATCAAGCTCGAGCAGAACTACCGCTCGGCGGGAAAGATTCTCAAGGCAGCCAACGCGGTAATCGCCTGCAATCCCCACGATTTCGAAAAGAAGCTGTGGAGCGAACTGGGCCCGGGGGACAACATTCGTATCACCCGAATGGCCGACGACCGGGAAGAAGCCGAAGCCATCGCCCGGGATCTCCTGGGGGAGCATTTCGGTGGCCGATGCCGTTGGGCCGACAACGCGGTGCTCTACCGATCCAACCACCTCTCCCGGACCCTGGAACAAGCCCTGCGGGAAAACAACATCCCCTACGTGGTCACCGGTGGCCCATCCTGGTTCGATGCCCGGGAGATCCGGGATTGCCTGGCCTATTTGCGACTGATGGTCAACCCGGAAGACAACCCGGCCCTGCTTCGGGTCGCCAATACGCCCCGTCGGGGACTGGGCGGGGCCACCCTGGGCAAGGTGGGGGAATTTGCCGCCCGCCAGGGCATGAGTCTGTTTGCCGCTGCCGGCAGCATGGGGGTCCAGCAAGCCGTTTCCGAAAGAGGCGGACGGGCCCTGCGGGGATTTTCCAACCTGCTTGTCGATTTCAATGACCGGGCCGAGCGGGGGGATCCGGCCGAAGCCTTCCGGGATCTGCTCGATCACATTCATTACCGGGAATGGCTGGAAAGCCAGTGCGACGAGCCCCGTCAGGCCGACCGACGCCTGCGCAACCTGGAAGACCTGGTCGGCTGGGTGGATCGGCTGGCCGAGGACACCGACAGCCTGGAAGAACTGCTGGCCCGGGTCACGCTGGCTGCCGGACCGGAAGACGAAAGCGATGATCCGGGCGACCAGGTCCGGCTGATGACCCTGCATGCAGCCAAGGGCCTGGAGTTCAAGCGGGTCTACCTGGTCGGCTGCGAGGATGGCATCCTGCCCCACCGCAACAGCCTGGAAGAGGGCCGCCTTGAGGAGGAAAGGCGGCTGATGTACGTGGGCATTACCCGGGCCGAACGCCAGTTGTTCATAAGCTACTGCCAACGGCGGCGCCGCTACGGGGAGTGGATCGAGTGCGAGCCCAGCCGTTTCCTGGAGGAAATACCCGCCGATATCCTGGACTGGCCGGAAGGTGGCGCCGCCAGCGACACGCCCCCGGTGGCAGCCCGGGACCGGATCGCCGACCTCAAGGCATTGCTGGGCTAAGATTGCCAATGCCGCCCCGGTCAAACCCCGGAAAGGGGGCGGATGAAAACCGGACCGGTTGTCCGTATCATCAAACCATGCGCAGCCTTCTACTGACCCTTGCCCTGCTGCTGGTCCTGCCGGCCTGCCAGGCGGCCAAACCCCAGGTGGAAATTGCCGGGCACACGTTTTACGTGGAAATCGCCGATGATCGCGAGAGCCGGAACATGGGGCTCATGTTTCGCGAGGAGCTCCCCGCCGATCACGGGATGCTGTTCCTGTTCTCCCGTCCCGAGCCCCGCTCGTTCTGGATGAAGAATACCCGGATTCCGCTGGATATCCTCTATTTCGATGCCGATCTGAAGCTGGTCAGCAAGGCCGAAAATGCCCGGCCCTGCCGACGCGACCCGTGCCCCGGCTACCCGTCGGGCATGCCGGCCCAGTATGTGCTCGAGATCAACGCCGGCCTGGCTTCGAGCCTTGGCATCGAGCGAGGTAGCCGGTTGACGGTCCGGAATGTCCCCGGGGTCGATGAATGAGCCAGGGATCCACCGCCAACCGGTGGGACCGGTGAAACTCTCGGTCCTGGTGCTGGCCGCCGGCCTGGTCACCACACCGGCATGGTCGGATCCGACCGACTCAATCGTGATCATCGAGCCACCGGTCGAACCGGCAGAGCCGGAAGAAACCGAACGGGAAGAGGCCCAGCGAGAACTCTACCCCCGGTTCTTCCTTGTCCACGACCTGGAGTTCACCCCTTCAAGCCGCCTGGCCGGTTACCTCCAGCGAGACCTGGAGGCCCTCCAGCGCCTGTCGGAAGAAGTGCCCGACCTGCAAGTCAGCATCATCAATCTTCCCGACGCCGATGCGGGCTGCCTGCCCGGTCACCGGCTTTATCTCAGCCGCGGCCTGGTCTCGCGCATGGAGCATTTTGAAGAACTTCGGGCCGGCCTGGCCCTGGCCTTGACTGCCTGCCCCCAGGCATCGAGAACCTGGCAGGAGCGCGAAAACCAGGGGCTGCCGGAACTGGAGCTGACTAACCGACTGGCCCATCGCTACCGGGACTACCGGCTGGAAGACCAGTCCACCCTGTACCGTCAGCTCACCGCCAGGGGCTGCGCTCCGGCCAGTGACTGCGTCGGACTGGCCTGGCAATGGCTGGAGGATCTCGGTACCCGGCCCCAGGCCCTGGGTGCCCTGCTGTACCGGGTCGAACGGCATTGGCCGGATGCGGCACTTTTCCAGCGCTTCAGCACCGGCCATGAACCGGTCACGGGACCGGACCGAAGCGAGCGTTTCGTCGAATCCCTGGACGCCATAAAGGCCGAACAGGAAGCCATGGATCACCTCCGGCGGGTCAACCGGGACTGGCTGGAAGGGGACCTGATGAGTGCCAGCCGGTCCCTGCGCCGGGCCCGAAATACCACCCACAATCCCTGGCTGGTGTCCCTTGCGACCATGCGGGTCAGCCTTGCCAACCTGCAACCCGAAGCGGTGATCCGCGAACTGGACCTTACAGTCAGCCACCTGCCCGGCTTTCCGCTGGAGACCTACTTCCGGGGCATGGCGCTGATGCAGATGGGCCGGCCGGCAGAAAGCATCGATTTGCTGGAACACAGCCTGCAAATCCTGCCCCGGGTCTCGGCCCATTTCACCCTGGGCATGGCCTACGAGAACCTGGACCAGTCCGACCAGGCCACCGCACACTACCGCTTCGCCCGAACCGGCGGCGACATTCACCCCCAGGGCAGGGGCGCCCGAGTCCGGCTTGAAGGTGGTTTGTGACAGCGCCTTTCCGGCTATTGCAGATTACCGACTGCCACCTGACCAACCAGCCCGGCGGGCCCTACCGGGGCATTGACCCGGATGCCGGGCTCGAATCACTGAATCGCTCGATCCAGGCCTTCCGGCCCGATGCGCTGGTGCTTACCGGCGACCTTAGCGAGGATGGCAGCCCGGCCAGCTACCGGCGCATCCGGGACTGGCTGCTGGCCAAGGGGCTGCCGGCCAGCTGGATACCGGGAAACCACGATGACCGGTCAGTTATGGAGCCGGTATTGCAGGACGCCGGTTTTATCCCGGGGCCGCTGGTTGAGTGGGGGCAATGGCAGGGGATCCTGCTGGACTCGGCCCGGCCCGGCCACGCGGAGGGCTACCTGGACGACGCCCGGCTGGAAACCCTGGACCGGGCCGACACGAACCGACCGGCCATGGTCTGCGTTCACCACCAGCCACTGGATGTGGGTGCCGAGTGGATCGACAAGGTCGGCCTGGTCGACAAGCAACGGTTCCGGAAACGACTGGCCGGCCTGCCCAACCTGAAACTGGTGGCCTTCGGCCATGTCCACCAGCGTTTCCGGGTCGACCAGCCAGGCATGACCTGGCTGGCCGGACCGGCCAGTTCCATCAACAGCCTCCCGGCCACCGACTCATTCGAGCCCGCCCCGGACGGCCCCCTGGCCCGCTGGTTCCGGTTGTGGGAAAACGGCGACTGGCTGTCGGGGATCCTGGGCTGCCAGGAAATTACTGGTTGACCACGTCCATGCGGAACGATCCGGTCACAACTCGATCATTTCGAAGTCTTCCTTGCCCGCCCCGCAGTCCGGGCAGGTCCAGGACTCGGGCACATCCTCCCAGCGCGTTCCCGGCGCCAGACCATCGTCCGGGGCGCCTTCTTCCTCGTTGTAGATCCAGCCGCAAACAACGCACATCCATGTCTTGTATTCGGTTTCCTCGGTCACCAGTAATTCCCTTTGGAACAATTTCGATGGGCTAAGATGCAGCCAGCCACCGGATTTCACAAGCCCCCGCTCAAGGGCCTGTATGCCATTACCCCGACCAACCTGGAGGGCCAGGCCCTCATCGAGGCCGTCGAGGCCTGCCTGGCCGGCGGCATCGCCCTGCTCCAGTACCGGGCCAAGCCGGCACCCGACGCCGATACCGCCCGGGCCATCCTTCAGCGCTGCCAGAATGCCCACATCGGATTGATCATCAACGACGATGTGGAACTCGCCGCACGGATCGGGGCCCGTGGCGTTCACCTGGGTGCCGATGACGGGGATGTTCTGGCCGTCCGGCGCCGGCTTGGCATGGGCCCGGTCATCGGCGTTTCCTGCTACAACGAACCGGCCCGGGCCTACCATGCCGTCGAGCAGGGTGCCAGCTACCTGGCCTTTGGCAGCGTATTTACCTCGCCGACCAAGCCCGAAGCGGTCCGCTGCCCGCTGCCGGTGATTACCGCGGCCAGGAAATTCGGCCTGCCGGTAGTTGCAATCGGCGGAATCACTGTCGAGAATGCGGCCCCTGTAATCGAGGCCGGGGCGGATCTGTTGGCTGTCGTCTCCGACCTTTTCGAAGCACCGAATATCACCGACCGTGCCCGGGAATACGCGGCACTGTTCAATTCATCCAATAGCCGGAGTGAGCTCCAATGACCCTGAGCAACGAGTATTTCCAGCGCGCACGAGCCCGGATTCCCGGCGGCGTCAACTCCCCCGTTCGCGCCTTCTCTTCTGTCGGCGGAGACCCCCTGTTTTTCGACCATGCGCAAGGCGCCTACCTGCACGATGTGGACGGCAAGCGCTATATCGACTACGTGGGTTCCTGGGGGCCGATGATCTGCGGTCATGCTCACCCGGAAATCGTCCAGGCCGTCCAGCAGGCCGCGGCCAAGGGGCTGAGTTTTGGTGCCCCGGCGCTGGGCGAGGTCACCATGGCCGAGAAACTGTGCGAACTGATCCCCGGACTTGACCGCGTGCGCATGGTCAACTCCGGGACAGAGGCCACCATGAGCGCCCTTCGGGTTGCCCGGGCGGCCACCGGTCGGGACCGGTTCATCAAGTTCGAAGGCCACTACCACGGCCATTCCGACAGCTTCCTGGTCAAGGCCGGGTCCGGTGCCCAGACCCTGGGTGTTCCCACCTCCCCCGGTGTCCCGGCAGCCCTGGCGAAGCTGACGCTGACCGCCCGGTTCAATGATCTCGACAGTGTCCGGGCGCTTTTCGATCAGCATCCGGACGGTATCGCCTGCGTGGTCGTTGAGCCCGTGGCCGGCAACATGAACTGCGTTCCCGCCGAACCGGGGTTCCTGGAAGGCCTGCGGGATCTGTGCGACGAGTACGGGGCCCTGCTGATGTTCGACGAGGTCATGACCGGATTCCGGGTCGGGCTGACCGGCGCCCAGGGCCTATACGGCATCACCCCGGACCTGACCTGCTTCGGCAAGGTCATCGGCGCCGGCATGCCGGTGGGCGCCTTCGGCGGCAAGGCTGATTTCATGAACCTGGTCGCCCCGGAAGGCCCGGTCTACCAGGCCGGTACCCTGTCGGGCAATCCGGTGGCCATGGCCGCAGGCCTGGCCAATCTGGATCTGATTGCGCGACCCGGTTTTTACGAGGCCCTGGAAGCACGGACCACCGCCCTGGCCGATGGTCTTTCGAAGGCCGCCAGGGACGCCGGCATACCCATGACCACGGTGGCCCTGGGTGGCATGTTCGGCTACTTCTTCACCGACGAGCCCCGGGTGACCGATTTCGACCAGGTAGCGGCGTGCAACATGGATCATTTCCGGGCATTTTTTGCCGCCATGATCAAACGAGGGGTGTACCTGGCCCCGTCGGCCTTCGAGGCAGGCTTTGTCTCCAGCGCCCATACCGAAGCCGACATTCAGGCCACCCTGGCCGCGGCCGCCGAAAGCCTCCGGGAGATTGCCGAGGCGTCCTGACCCGGCCCGGTGAACGGCCAACCGGCCGATGGAGAGGCGAAGATAGTACCCGGCGAATCAGACGAACGCCGCGGTGTCCGGTCACGGGTTGAGAAAAAGGTCCGGAATCAGTTTATTGCCCGGCTCGACGGCATAAGCATCCAGGTCGGTAACCCCGATGGCAGCCAGGACTTCATCGTCGATATAAAAATTCCCGGTCGCCTCCCTGGCCGGCCGGGTAAGAATGGCGTGTGCGGCATCGGCCATGATGGCCGGCTTGCGGCAGTTTTCCGGTTTGACCGAGCCGCCGAGCATGGCAAGCGCCGCCGTAGCAATCACTGTTCGCGGCCAAAGGGCATTGACCGCGATGCCCTCGCCCCTGAACTCCTCGGCCATTCCCAGCACGCACATGCTCATGCCGTACTTGGCCATGGTGTAGGCCACGTGGGGGGCAAACCATTCCGGGCGCATGTTCAGCGGCGGCGAAAGGTTGAGAATATGGGGATTATCGGCCTTTTTCAGGTACGGGTAGGCGGCCTGGGAACACACGAAGGTGCCCCGGACGTTGACGCCGAACATGAGATCGAACCGTTTCATTGGCACTTCCGGAGTAGGTGCCAGGTAAATGGCCGAGGCATTGTTGACCAGAATATCGATACCGCCGAATTCTCCGGCGGCTTCGCCCATGGCATCGGCAACCGAGTCCTCGTCGCGGATATCAAGTTTCATGGACATCGCCCTGCCGCCAGCGGCTTCCACCGCACTGGCCACCGTATGAATCGTGCCCGGCAGCTTGCGATGGGGCCGGTCGGTCTTGGCCGCGATGACAATATTGGCCCCGTCGGCGGCCGCCCGCAGGGCAATCGCCTCCCCGATTCCCCGGGAAGCCCCGGTGATGAAAAGGGTCTTGTCCTTGAGTGTTGTCATGATCGCTCCATTAAAACCGTTTCAGGGTACCCGACCCACCGCCATGACCCGCTTGAAATGCCGGTGCTGCTCATAGGCATTTTCTGGCGGGGCAATCAGCCCGACATCGACAAAACCGACCTTGCGCATGATCCACACCAGCGTCTCGGCACTGGGCGCCAGGCAGATGCCGGTGGTACTGGCCTCGTTGGCATGGGTTTCTTCGGTCTCGTCGATGATGGTAAAGCAACCCTGTATGGGCCGGACGAAATCGAAGTGTCCCCAGTCAAGCATGCCGGAAAGGTGGGGGCCAACCTGGGTTTCGATGAGACAGTGTCCGGTGCACATCTTCCGGGCCGCACGAATCGCACCTACAGGGTTTTCCAGGTGGTAGATCAACCCAAGCATGAGAACGATATCTGCCGGCTGGATGTCCGGGTTTTTGGTCAGCGCATCAATGTCACATCGAACAAAACCGGTGTTGGAAAGTCCCATGGCCCGGCAAATGAGTTCGGAATCGGCCACGTGTTCTTCCCGGGCATCCATGCCCGTTACCCGGCGGCAACCCTTGCCCGCCAGCTGGGCTGCAAACCAGCCCTGGTGACAGGCCAGGTCGAGGACATCGACCTGGTCCCAGCGATCACCGTAATGGGGCTCCAGGGCCGCCATGGCCATGGCAAGCCGGGTCGTGTGCACCGTACGGGCCTCGGCCGGCAGGTAGGATTCGGTTCGGGAGCCATCGGGCAGCTCGAATTCGTAGAACCACTGGCGCTGGTGCACCGTTTCCAGAAGTTCGTCCATGGGATACTTTCCTGCAATCGTGAACAAGACCATCATCAACAGCCTGCCGGGTCCGGGAACTTGCCGGCACAACAGGAATCTTGAGGTTACCCCATCGCTGGGGCAGCGTATGCTAGCACAGGAAAATCCGCCAACCGGTTACTGCGTCAGGCCTTGATGGAAGACTCCTCGATCACCCAATGGCTGGAATGGATTCAGGCCAACCCCTGGTGGGCCATGTTCATCGCATTTGTCATTTCCCTGCTGGAATCCCTGGCCGTGCTGGGCCTTTTCATCCCCGGAATCGTGCTGCTGTTTGCCGTTGGCGCGATTGTCGGCACCGATCCCCAGGCCCTGATCATGGTCTGCCTGGGCGTTTCGGTCGGCGCCATTGTCGGCGACAGCATCAGCTGGTGGCTGGGCTACCGTTACAGCAACCGCCTGCCCTACGTCTGGCCATTTGCCTCCCGACCCCACCTGGTCGAAGGCGGGCGCATCTTTTTCGACCGCCACGGGGGCAAGAGCATATTCATCGGCCGGTTCATCGGGGCGCTGCGCCCGGTCATCCCGGTAGTCGGCGGCATACTGCGGATGCGACCGGCAGTTTTTTTCCGGATGGACATTCCCGCCGGCATTCTCTGGGGGCCGATCTACATCGTGCCCGGGGCGCTGTTCGGAGCCTCCCTGGAACTGGCCTCGGAATTTGCCGGCCGGCTGGCACTGGTCATCGCCATCGTTGTCGGCGGGGTCTGGATCATCGCCTGGTCGGTTCGCATCGCCTACGAGGGAGCGGCCCGGCGCAGCGCCTGGTGGCTCAAGTCGGCGGTTTCCTGGAGTCGCCGGCACCCGCTGATGGGCCGTATCGTGGGGCCGATACTGGACCCGTCAAAACCCGATGTCATTTCCATTGCCATGCTCGGTGCCTTGCTGGCCCTGTCGGTGGCCGTGCTGCTGGCCGTCCTGGTCCTGGCTCCGTTCGGTACCCCGGCCTGGGATGCGGAAAGACGGGCTGCCGGGCTGGCGGCCAGCCTGAGAAACCACTTTGCCGACCCGGTATTCGTGGCCATTTCCCTGGCCGGCGATGATCGGGTCATGGGGCTGCTCGCCGGTGGGTTCAGCCTGATCCTGCTGGCCATTCGGCGGGGAAATTCCGCCTGGCACTGGATGGCAGCCATCATCGGGGCCTGGGGGCTGGCGCTGGTCCTCAACGGCTTCATGGGGCTGTTGCTCGACCGGCCCGACGAGCAGCTCGCCCTGGGCCAGGTCCCCCATGTAGGTTTCACTCTGGCCACGGCAGTATTCGGATTCTTTGCCCTGCAACTGGCCAAGGACCTTTCCGCCCGGATGCGGAAATGGCCTTACCTGGTTACAGCCATGGTCCTGGCACTGATCGGCTTTTCCCACTTCTACCTGGGCCGGGCTTCGGTCAGCGGGCTGCTGGCCGGGTTGACCGTGGCTACCGGCTGGCTGGCCCTGGTGGGGATTGCCTATCGTCAGCGAGCCCGGGTCCGGGGCCGGCCCCTGGCCCTTCTCGGGGTGTTTTACGCAGGGTTTCTTGCAATCGGCTCGGCGCATGTAAACACACACTACGAATCCACGCTCAATGCCAGCCTGCTGTCCCAACCCATGCGAACCATCGACGACTCCAAATGGTGGACCGGGGAATGGGCCAGCCTGCAGCAGTACCGGTCCCGAATCGGCCCGGCACTGGTCCAGCGGTTTGACCTGCAGCTTGCCGGTGATCTCAACCAGGTTCGCCGACAATTGCTCCAGGCCGGCTGGAAGCCCACGGTTGCACCATCAGCCATGGGCCTGGCGAACATGTTCGGCGGGCCCCGGCGACACGAGGAGATACCCCATTTCCCGCGGGATTTCGCCGGGCGACCGGAAGACCTGGCCCTTCGAATCGACCTGGACGATGAGCGGATGCTCATCCTTCGCCTTTGGGCTTCGGGCGTGACCTTGAGCGAGTCGGGCGACCCGGTATGGCTGGGCCAGGTCCGACCCATGGCACCCGGATCCTTCCTGGGCATGGTCACCCTGTGGCGCCCGGCCGCCTATCAGACCGAAGACCTGGAACGGCTGCAGGATGGCCTGGAGGAATGGCGCTGGACAAACCCGGAGGGAGGGCCCTGGCTGGTTCGGCCATCGGAAGATTGACCGGCATGAAACCGCAAGACGCAGTTTTCTAATCCTCTTCGTCGGACTCCATCATCGATAGCAGATGCTCAAGTCGAGCCAACGGATCATGGGTCTCGAGCAGCAGTTGCCGGACGTCGGCATCGAAGGGCAGAAGCTCGGCCAGGCGCCAGGCAAGCGTGACCGCGTTGTCCGGGTCGGCTTCGACCGGATAATCCTTGCCCACCCGGCGGACCAACTCGTTGAGCAGGCCCGACAGGGCGCCGAACTGCGGGGGAACCGGCCTGGATTCGGGCTCCGTCAACCATTCCACCGTGCCCACAATCAGTCCGCCGGGACGTCGGGTTTCGGCCTCGACCCGGAAGCGGCGCCGTCCAAGTGCCGTGATGCCCAGCAGTCCATCATCGGTAGTATAAAAATCCCCGATGACCGCTTCGGTACCAATGCCCGCATGAACCCCGGGCTCTCCGGCCTCATCGGTCAGGCGGCAGACGATTCCGAACCCGGAACCGGATCGGGCACAGTCGCGGATCATCTCCAGGTATCGGGGCTCGAAGATTCGAAGGGGCAACCATCCGCCCGGGTACAGCACCGTATCCAGGGGAAAAAGGGGAAGTTCAGCTTGCTGATTTTCCATGCAGTCTCTCTACGAACCGGCGGGGTGCGGACTCGAATCCCCGGTTGCTCATGAAAACGACCACGTCACCCGGGCGAGCCTCGGATGCCAGATCATCGAGCAGCTTGTCCACACGAGCCCGGGCCTTGCCGGCCCCGTCAAGGGACTGGAACACTTCATGGGGATCCCAGGCCATGTCTTCAGACGTCTTGAGCCAGACCTTGTCGGCGGCGACCATGGCATTGGACAATTCCCGCACGTGGACACTGGAACGCATGGTATTGCTGGCCGGCTCCAGGGCCACCAGGATGCGTGCCCCGCCCACGCTTCTGCGCAAGCCCTCCAGGGTCAGGCGAATGGCTGTCGGGTGGTGGGCGAAATCATCATAGACCCGGATGTTGTTGGCCTCGGTGAGCAACTCCATCCGCCGCTTGACCCCCTTGAACCCGGCCAGGGCTTCCAGCGACCGGTCCGGCTCCACACCCACCGCATCGGCGGCAATCATGGCAGCCAGGGCATTGAGTGCGTTGTGCTGGCCGGTCAGGGCCCACTCAAGCTCTCCCAGGACCCGGCCTTCGTGATGAAAGCGCAACTTGCTTCCCGAGCGTTCAACCAGTTCCACCTGCCAGGGTGCATCGGATTGCCCGTGCAGGTCAAAGCCCGCCAGACGGCTCCAGGACCCCATCTCCAGCAGCTCGCCCAGGCGAGAATCGGCGGCATTGTGAATGATCTGGCCCTGCCCGGGAATGGTCCGGACCAGGTGATGGAATTGGACCTGGATGGATTTCAGATCCGGATAGATATCGGCATGATCGTATTCCAGGTTGCCCAGGATTGCGATCCGCGGACGATAGTGGACAAACTTGGCCCGCTTGTCGAAAAAGGCCGTGTCGTACTCGTCGGCCTCGACGACGAAGACCGACCCCCCGGCCCGGGCCGACACGCCGAAATTACCGGGAATTCCACCAATGAGAAACCCCGGATTCTGGCCGGCAGATTCAAGAATCCAGGCCAGCATGCTCGATGTAGTGGTCTTTCCATGGGTTCCGGCGACTCCGATCACCGTGCGTTCGGCCAGGTAATTCTCCCCCAGCCAGCGCGGCCCGGAAGTAAAGGGTATGCCCTCGTTGAGCATGTGCTCGACGGCCGGATTGCCGCGGCTCAAGGCATTGCCCACCAGTACCAGGTCGGGCCGGGGTTCCAGGTGAGAAGGGTCATAGCCGGTCATCAGACCGATGCCGAGTGATTCCAGTTGTGTGGACATGGGTGGGTAAACGTTTTCATCCGAGCCGGTCACCTCGTGACCATCCGCCCGGGCCAGTGCGGCCAGCCCCCCCATGAAAGTGCCGCAGATTCCGAGTATGTGAATTTTCACAGCGAGCCCACCATACTGAACAATACAAAGTAGCTTACTGCGAACAGCACCACAGCAACAGCGATTCCCATCGACAGGGTGAGTTCCAGGGCATGCCGGTAGATATGACCATCCACGGCAAAACTCCAGAAAAACAGCATCAGGGCGAATATCTCGAGCAACGCCGGAGCCCCGTTGTCCCCGACCATGACCAGGGGCATGTTGAGAAGCCTGAAGATCACCGCGGCTCCGAACAGGGCGGTGATGGTCTGGACCCAGCGGGCTGTTTTTCCTGCAAGGCGCAATACAATCCAGGAAAGCCCCAGGGCCAGCACCACGGACAGAAGCACCAGGGGAACCGGCTCGAAGTCCATCGAACCGAGATGGATCGTGATCAGCGTCAGGATCATGTAGGCTGCAATCAGCAGTGCCAGCAGGCCGCCGCTAGAAGGCAGGTCCTGGGGGCCGAATCGCAACAGAAAGATCCCGATCAGCCGGGTGGAAAGATTACCCATTGAATTCCATGAATCAAGACCCCGAAGACACCCATACCGATGTGGCCGGCACGGAAGATGCAACCGGCCTGCTGTGCCCCGAACCGGTCATCCGTGCCCGCCACCGGCTCAATGCCCTGGAACCCGGCCAGGTTCTTGCCGTACTGACAACTGATCCGCTTGCCGATGTGGATTTCAGAATCTTCTGCCAGCGTACGGGCCACGAACTGCTGGCCACCGAACATGATGGCGAGACAACCCGGTTTCTTATCCGGCACAGGTGACCTGGGCGCAGAAAACTCAGCGTGCCGACTCCAGGGCAGTCACCAGTCGGTCGTTGACTGCTTCGATACTGCCCATGCCATCGACTTCCTGGAGCTTGCCCTGTTCCCGATAGAAACCGGATACCGGGGCCGTCTTCTCGGCATAGACTTCCAGCCGATTACGGACCACTTCCTCGGTGTCATCACTGCGGCCTTCCTCCTCGGCCCGCCTGGCCAGGCGCTGGACGATCTGCTCGGTGTCCACGGCAATGGCCAGGGCCAGATCCAGGGGTTGGCCGATCCGCTCCAGAACCTCGTCCAGGGCTTTGGCCTGGGACAGGTTGCGCGGGTAGCCGTCCAGAATGAATCCCTTGGCCACATCATCGGCTTCGAGCCGTTCGGCGATGAGTCCGAGCATGAGTTCATCGGGAACAAGCGCTCCCTCGTCCATGAAGGCCTTGGCCTTGCGGCCCAGTTCCGTACCGTCCCGGACGGCCGCGCGGAGAAGGTCGCCGGTGGAAATATGGGGCACGCCCATCTTCTTGACCAGAATGGCCGCCTGGGTTCCCTTGCCGGACCCGGGTGGCCCGAGCAGAACGATTCGCATTGCAGATGATTCCGGTTGTTGGCAAACGAGCTAAGCTACCGCCCGCCGCATAAGGTGTCAACGGCCCCGACCGGCTTCTCACCGGTAACTCCATATCCGCTATGCTGTCAGGTCCAATTCGCTGACGGTCCAGAACATGGCCTCGAACAACATTCTCTACGCCCAGTCCGGCGGTGTAACGCCGGTCATCAATGCCACCGCTTGTGGTGTGATCCAGACCGTCCGGACCAACGGGCAGGGGCTGGGCCGGGTCCTGGCTGCCAGGGACGGGATCATCGGCGCCCTGCAGGAAGATCTGATCGATACAACGGCCATGTCCGACGGGGAGGTGGCCGCCCTGCGCCACACACCGGGCGGCGCCTTTGGTTCGTGTCGGTACAAGCTGGGGTCGGTCGAGGACAACCAGGAGGAGTTTCGCCGACTCGCAGAAGTCTTCCGGGCCCACGACATCGGCTATTTCTTCTACAACGGTGGCGGGGATTCGGCGGATACGGCCCTGAAAATATCCCGAATGGGCGATGCGTTCGGCCACCCGGTCCGGTGCATCGGACTTCCCAAGACCATCGACAATGATCTTATGGTCACCGACACCTGCCCCGGGTTCGGTTCGGTGGCCAAGTACGTAGCCGTTTCCATCACCGAGGCCAGCCTGGATGTGAAATCCATGGCCTCGAGTTCGACAAAGGTATTCATCATGGAAGTGATGGGGCGGCATGCGGGCTGGATTGCCGCCGCCGGCGGGCTGGCCTGCCGAAAATCCGGGGACGCCCCCCAGGTGATTCTTTTCCCCGAGATCCCTTTCGACGAGGATGCCTTTTGCAAAGCGGTGGATGAATCGGTCAAGGCCAACGGCTACTGCTCCGTTGTGGTCTCCGAAGGCCTCCGGGATTCCGCAGGCAAGCTGCTGGCCGATGCCGGCACCCAGGATGCCTTCGGCCACAAGCAGCTCGGCGGCGTTGCCCTGGTTCTGGCGGGCATCGTCCGGGAGAATCTGGGCTACAAGTACCACTGGGCAGTGTGCGACTACCTGCAGCGCTCGGCCCGGCACATCGCCTCGAAAACCGACGTGGAACAGGCCTGGGCGGTCGGACGGGGTGCCGTGGAGCTGGCCCTTGCCGGCCATGACGGGGTACTGGCGGCCATCCGGCGCATCAGCGCCGACCCCTACCGCTGGGACATCGTCCCGGTCCCCCTGTCGGAGGTTGCCAACCAGGAGAAAAAGATGCCACGGGCGTTCATCGACCCGGATGGATTCGGCATCACCGATGCCTGCCGGGAATACATGGCTCCGCTGATCCAGGGCGAGGACTACCCGCCTTACCGGGATGATGGCCTGCCTGACTACATCCAGCCCGAATTCGAACTGGTTGAAAGAAAACTGCCGGAGTATCGGGTCTGACCCGGAACTCCGGCTTCTTTCCTATCCGCCCATTGTCACCGAGGATGTGCGGGTTGCCGCGCCAAAGCCCAGAATCAGCGACAGCACGACATTGACGATAAAGACCAGTACCAGTGCCACGATGAAATGCAGCACCCGCCGATTTTCCGGAACACCCAGGGCCAGGGGAATGATCTTGTAGAGAAACACCAGGCTGGTAATCGCCCCGATCAGCGACAGCAGCCAGCCAATCCAGGGAATGGGACCCAGGGCCGAGCCGACGTAGGACGGAATGGCCGCCAGGGAAACCCCGGCAAAGCCCCGGTTGAAATCGAACTGCCCGCCGAACTGTCCGGCCAGGAAACTTACCACCAGGCTCATCAGGCCCAGTGCCAGCAACGCGGCAATCGGTGCAATGATCAGGCTGAGTACCAGTCCATGCCCGTAGCCCCAGTAGAAATGCGTACCGAAGATTGCCGAAAGAATCCAGCCGACAAGGACCGCCAGAACTACCAGGGGTACGGTGAGCTGGATGGCCGTGACCTGCCAGCCCGGATTCTGCCCCAGGTACCGTTCCCAGGTAGCAGCAGGGCTCATCAGGCCACCGGAAATCAGTTCAAAGGTGCGTTTGGGGTCGAACATGCTGGCTCTCCTTTCAAATCTGGCTTCCAAGGATACTTCTTCAGGCCGGTTTCTGCCCACCGGAACATGCAAGAGACCACAACCGGCTGCCGGACGGGCACCGAAGCCTCGCAGACGGCTATAATTGCATGTTTGCTCCGGGGGCAGGGGCTGGCGGAGAAATCGCCGGGCCTGCCTCCCTACCATCCCCTTACCCCGAGGAGACAAGGATGAACGAAACCAGCTACAAGGCGGTCTGGGATCGGCGGTCAGGAAGCGAGTCCGACGCCCTCAACGCCGTCGACAATAGCGCCAGCGAGGAAGTCGTCCGGGCAACCGGTGCCTGGTCGGCCGCCCAGTTGCGCGCGGGCCTGGAAATTGTTCCATCCGACACAATTCTCGAGCTTGGCTGCGGTGCCGGCAGAATCGGCCGGGAACTGGCCGGCGACTGTGCCGAATACGTCGGTGTGGATATCTCGCCGAACATGATCGAAGTCGCCACCAGTCGGCTGGAGGATTTCGACAATGCCCGGCTTGAAGTCCTGGACCGAACCAGCCTGGAGGCCATCGATTCGGCCAGCGTGGACAAGGTCTTCACCATTGCGGTGTTTTGTCACATGGACAAGGAAGACCTCTTTCTCTACATGCGGGAAATCCGGCGGGTGCTCAAACCCGGCGGCCTGGCCTACCTGGAAACCTGGAACCTGGCCGACCCGGTGGGCTGGCAGCGGTGGCTGGCCGAGGCCGATCACTGGGCCGGCTCGGACCAGAGCCAGCGCAAGGATGTCTCGCGCAACCAGTTCTGCGTGCCCGAGGAATTTACCCTGTACACCGACCGGGCCGGCCTCCAGCCCCTGGTATGCTTCCGGGACTCACCCTGGATCCAGATCATTGCCGGCAAGGACCTCGATGCCCGGGCCATCGAGACCGAGCGCAACCGCATCGCCGAACGCCGGGGGGAAATCGCCTACTCCCCCCAGTTCGGGCGCCTGTTTCTCGACTCCATGAAGATCATCTACGGCCAGCTTCACCCCCGGGATGCCCTGGACCGGCTTGAAGCCCTGCCCGACCAGCCGGAAAAAAAGGTCTTTCGCACCTACTTCCGCGGCCTGTGGCAGGCCCAGCAGGATCGCTTCGGGCCCTTGCCGAATCAGGACTGACTTCGTCCCCCGTCGTCAATAGAAAAAGGCGGCCCCGAAAGGCCGCCTTTTTGACTTCATGGTGATCGCTCACCCCTGGCTTGACCGCCCGGACTACTGACTGAGCAGCGGTGCGATCACCAGGCTGACGATGGCCATCACGTTGATGAGAATGTTCATCGACGGGCCCGAGGTGTCCTTGAGCGGGTCGCCCACGGTGTCACCGACCACGTTGGCGTGATGGGTCTCTGAACCCTTGCCGCCAAAGTTGCCCTTCTCCACGTGCTTTTTGGCGTTGTCCCAGGCACCACCGGCATTGGCCATGGTCAGTGCCAGCAGAACACAGCCAAGCAGGCCGCCGCCGAGAAGACCCCCGAGGGCCTCTGCACCCATGCCGAAGCCCACGATGACCGGGGCGAACACGGCAATGGCTGCCGGCAGAAGCATGCGCTTGATGGCTGCCTTGGTGGCGATATCAACGCAGCGCACCGCGTCAGGCTTGGCCGTGCCCTCAAGCAACCCGGGAATCTCCTTGAACTGGCGCCGGATCTCCTGAATCATTTCAAAGGCTGCGTTGCCCACCGAGGTCATGGTGATGGAAGCGACCAGGAAGGGCAGCATGCCGCCAATGAACATTCCGATCAGGACATTGGGATCACTGATGCGCAGGGAGAAGTCCGGTATCCGGTAGCTCACATCGGCGATATAGGCGGTGATGATCGTCAGTGCCGCAAGCGCCGCAGCACCAATGGCAAAGCCCTTGCCGATGGCCGCCGTGGTATTGCCCAGCTCGTCGAGCTCGTCGGTAATCTTGCGGGTGTCTTCACCCAGCCCGGCCATTTCGGCAATACCGCCGGCGTTGTCGGCCACCGGGCCGTAGGCATCGATGGCCATGGTCATACCCACCGTGGCAAGCATGGAAACGGCTGCAATACCGACTCCGTACAATCCGGCCTGGCCATTGGAGATGAAAATCATCGCGCAGATGGTCAGGATGGGAATAACCACCGACATCATGCCCGTGGCCAGTCCGGAAATGATGACTGTGGCCGGGCCGGTTTCGCCGGAACGGGCAATATCGCGAATGGGCTTGCCACCGGTGTAGTACTCGGTGGAAAGACCGATGACTACCCCGCCGACGGCGCCGACCAGGGTTGCAACCCAGACTCCGTTGACCACGTCCAGGGCCCGGACCAGGAAGAAGGCCAGCAGGACAAAACCGATAGCTGCGGCCATGGTGCCGATGCGCAGGGCCGTTTCCGGCGGCCGATTGGCACAAAGGCGGACAACGCCGATGGCAATGATGGAACACACCAGCCCCAGGGATGACAGAAGCAGCGGCATGCCCATCAGTGACGTGCCAGGCCCCCAGCCCTCGACAAAGCCGTTGACGCCCTGCTGCTGGACCATCACAGTGGCGATGGCCACGGTGGCGATCATGGCACCGCAGTAGGATTCGAAGATATCCGAACCCATGCCGGCCACATCGCCCACGTTGTCACCCACGTTGTCGGCGATCACACCCGGGTTGCGCGGGTCATCTTCGGGAATGCCGGCCTCGATCTTGCCGACCAGATCAGCCCCGATATCGGCGGACTTGGTGAAAATCCCGCCGCCGACACGGTAGAACAGGGCCACTACACCGGCACCCATGCCGAAGCCGTGGATACGGTGGGCAGTCTCCGGGTCCGTTCCGAACATCAGGTACAGCCCGCCCAGGCCCAGAAGGCCCAGTGATGCAAGTACCAGTCCCATGACCGAGCCCCCGTAGAAGGCCACCGACAGCGCCCGGTCGATACCGTGCTGGTGGGCGGCACTCGTGGTGCGTACGTTGGCCCGGGTCGCTGCATACATGCCCAGGAATCCGGCACCGGCCGAACAGATCGCACCGACCAGGAACGATACGGCGGTTTCAATGCCCAGCGGCGACAGGGCCAGGGCCACGAACAAAACGGCCACGGACAGGGCGATAAGGATAAGCTCGCGGCGCATGAACGCCATGGCCCCTTGCTGAATCAGGAGACAGATTTCAGCAGGTGCGCCTTCCATGACCGGATAACGCATCATGGCGCGATAAATGATGAAGGCAAAAATCAGCCCCACAATTCCCGTGACGGGGGCGATAAGATTGAGATCCATGATCTACTCCCTTGTAGACTGGCGGGTTTCAGGCAAATTCAAAGGTCGCCTCCCGAAAGGAGGCAACTCCATTGGGAAGGGTTATTTCTTCCGCAAAACCCGCGTATTCTATTGATCCTTGGCCCCTTCGGCAAATCCGATGCGGATCGAGGCCCACCCAACAGCTGGAAATTCGGCCCATGAACGCCCCCAGGACCGCCATTTTCAAGCCCGACTTCCTGATCATCGGAGCCCAGAAAAGCGGGACCACCTGGCTCCACGAAAGACTCCGGGGCCAGCCCGGAACCTGGCTGCCCGCCGACAAGGACTTCGAGTTGCTCTCCTACCGCCACCATTCGGAATCTGACGAGTGGCGGGAGCGCTGGAACGAACGCTTCGCCGGTGCCCGGGACACCGACCTGACCGGTGACTCCTGTGCCAGCTACCTTTGGGCGGCCCCGCCTTTTCCCGAAGGCTTCAACCGGGACATCCCGGGAACGGCGGTGGCTTCATTCGGAGACCGGCTCCGGGTCATTGCGCTTCTTCGCGACCCGGCCGAGCGGGCCGTTTCCGGCTACCTCCACCACATTGCCCACGGCAGCCTGGACTGGAACCTGCGGATCGACCAGGCCCCGGAAGCACTCGGCATCGTGGCCCTGGGACGTTACGGGGCCCAGCTGGAAGCCTGGCAGAATGCCCTGCCTCCCGATCAGATTCTTGTGCTGCCGGGACCGGGGGAAGTTGACGGGCCCCGGTTGCTGGCTGCGGCCGGAAAGTTTCTGGAAATTACTACCGAGGCCCGGGAATCGGCCGGCGATGTGATCCATGCCGGGCTGGAACGCCGCCGGGATGAAGCCGGCGGGGTCTGGGTGCGGCCCGATGACCCGGCTCTCAGGAGTCAGCCGGTCCTTTCAAGGCCGGTACCGCTGGAAGTCGAGGTCGGCCGGCAATGGATCCGGCTGGTTCACCCGGCGGAGATTCAGAAAATCAGGGAATGGCTGTCCAAAGACCGGGCCCGGCTGTCGAAGCTCCTGAAACAAAGGCCGGATCAGCCCGGACACCGACTCTGGACGGGCCTGGAATGGGCAGAGGGGTGAGATTGCACGCCTGAAAGGTTGTCAGCTCCCGCCGATTCTTTCCAGCAACTGCTCCGGTGACTTCCAGTCATCACCGCAGGTCAGCCGTGGCAGGGTCCAGGGGTTGTCCGAAGGTTGAACCAGCCTTGGCTCAGTGGTCACGGCCGCCTCCAGGCCCAGCCCGGGGCCGTTCCGGGGCAGGTATTGACCGGAAAGATAGGCGCTGGCCTGGCCCCAGGGGTAGGCAAACACCCGCGGTGCCCGACCGGCAAGACGCTGTATTTCCGCACTGGCCCGGGCCACCTGGGCATCGGCATCGGCCCGGGTGTCCACCGCCGTGAAATCTCCCCGGGCCCCGCGGCTGTGGGCGACCGTGTCCAGGGTCGGATGCAGATGATCCCAACTGTGACTGCCCAGGTCGATCAGCCCTTCGTCGAGTGCTTCAGCCCACCACTCGTGCCCCCACCAGCCCAGCCCGGCCAGGCAGGTTCGGTCCAGTTCAGCCCGTGCTTGTGGAGAGGCGATAAGGAAACTCGTGGCCGAAAGGCTCACCCCGTGCGCGCCGGAAAAGTCCCGCAGGATCCCGGCAAATCCCCGCTGGGGGCCGAAGCTCGGATGCTCCACGTCCTGCCAGTCCAGGCAGGACCCGTCGTCGAAGGTCAGGACCACGGCGTTGGCCACATCCCCGTCACCGACCCGTCCATGGATCCAGTCAACCAGGGTGTCCAGAGCGATGACCCGGTAGCCGGCCCGGTGAACGACCTCCAGGTCCCGGGCCAGGGCAACATGGTCATTTTCGGCATAGCCGTGCCCGGTGATGTTGATGCTGTGATAGGTCAGAACGGGGATCATTGAATCGCAACTGTAAACAGGCAGGTCCCGGGGCCATTGTAGGCCAGCCTGCCGGCCCTGGTTAGGCCCTGCGCCGGCAAGCCACCGCGGCCCAGTCTTCCCGCCGGTAATGCTCGAAATCCTCGAATGCAGTCTCATAGCAGGCAGCCACCGTCGATTCCTGCTCGGCCAGCATCCCCGACATCACCAGCCATCCACCCGGGCAGACCAGATCGGTCAGGCGGGGGGCAAGGGTGACCAGGGGGGCCGCGAGAATGTTTGCCAGCAATACATCGGCCTGGACTTGCGGGGTGTCCTCCGGGGCCAGGATTTCCAGCCGATCATCCACCCCGTTGGCCCGGGCATTTGCGCCGGTGGCTTCCAGGGCCTGGGGGTCGTGGTCGATGGCAATGACCCGGGCAGCGCCCTTCAAAGCCGCGGCAATGGCCAGGACCCCGGAGCCGCATCCGTAATCGATGACCACCGAACCAGGAAATTCCTGTCCGTCCACCCATTCCAGGCAAAGGGCGGTGGTCGGGTGGGTTCCCGTGCCGAAGGCCAGGCCCGGGTCCAGCCGGATGACCACCGGCCAGTCCGGCTCCGGGGTCATGTGGGACGGGCAGATCCAGAGGTCGCGCCCGAAGCGCATGGGCTGGAAGCGATCCATCCAGACCCGCTCCCAGTCCTGGTCGGCCAGGGTGGAAAAGTCCACCGCATCCGGGCTGTCGATCAGCCCGGCAGATTCAAGGGATTGCAGCAGCCCGGCCCGTTCCGAGCCGGACTCGAAAAGTGCCTGGACCATCGAAACCGGCCACAGCGGCGTCTGGCCCGGGTCGGGCTCATGAATGGGGGTATCCCCGGCATCGAGCAAGGTGACCGAAACCGCGCCCAGGGCAAACAGGGCTTCCTCGGCTGCCTCCACCCGGGGTGCCGGGACCACCAGGCGCAACTGCAGCCAGCTCACTTCTTGATGCCCAGCAGTTTCTCCAGGTAGTGGATATTGGTTCCCCCTTTGGCGAACCCCGGATCGGCGAGCAGGCGCTGGTGCAACGGAATATTGGTCTTGATTCCCCGCAGGACCATTTCATCGAGCGCCACCCGCATGCGGGCCATGGCTGCGGCCCGGTTTTCCCCGTGGGCAATGATCTTGCCGACCATGGAATCGTAATTGGGCGGCACCCGATAGCCGTCATAAATGTGGGTGTCCACCCGGATGCCCGGGCCTCCCGGCGCATGGAACCCGGTGACCTGCCCGGGTGCCGGCATGAAGGTTTCCGGGTCCTCGGCATTGATCCGGCACTCGATGGCATGGCCCTGGAAGCGGATCTCGTCCTGGGTAAAAGGCAACGGTTCGCCGGCAGCGATCAAAATCTGGGCCCGGACCAGGTCCAGTCCCGTGATGGATTCGGTCACCGGGTGCTCGACCTGGATCCGGGTATTCATTTCGATGAAGTAGAACTCCCCGTCCTCGTAGAGAAACTCGAAGGTTCCCGCCCCCCGGTAACCGATTCGCTTGCAGGCGTCGGTGCAGGTTCGGCCGATTCTTTCCCGCTCCTCCGGTGTGATCCCGGGCGCCGGGGCCTCCTCGATGACCTTCTGGTGCCGGCGTTGCATGGAGCAGTCCCGCTCCCCCAGGTGGATTGCATTGCCGTGGGTATCCGACAGGACCTGGATTTCCACGTGGCGCGGATTCTCCAGGTACTTTTCCATGTAGACGGTGGCGTCCCCGAAACCCGACCGGGCTTCCTCCCGGGTCAGGGCAATGGATTTGAGCAGATCCGCTTCCTCGTGGACCACCCGCATGCCCCGGCCCCCGCCCCCGGCGGCAGCCTTGATGATGACCGGGTAACCGATATCCCGCGCCGTTTGCCGGGCGCTGCCGGCGGTTTCGGTCATGGGCCCCTTGGATCCGGGAACACAGGGCACACCTGCCTGGCGCATGGCGCGGATGGCCGAAACCTTGTCGCCCATCAGCCGGATGGTCTCGGCCTTCGGCCCGATGAACGTGAAGCCGGATTCCTCCACCCGTTCGGCAAAATCCGCATTTTCGGCGAGAAAACCGTAGCCGGGATGGACCGCGTCGGCATCGGTGACCTCCATGGCGGCGATGATTCCGGGAACGCTCAGATAACTCCTGGCGGCAGCGGGAGGGCCGATGCAGACCGATTCATCGGCCATGCCCACATGCTTGAGATTCCGGTCGACGGTGGAGTGCACCGCCACGGTGCGAATACCCATGGCCTGGCAGGCACGCAGGATTCGCAGGGCGATTTCCCCCCGATTGGCAATCAGGATCTTCTTGATGGCAGCCATGGCGGGATCAGTCGGACTTGATTACAAACAGGGGCTCGTCATATTCGACCGGCTGGCCGTCTTCCACGAGTATGGCCACGACGATACCGGAGACCTCGGCCTCGATCTGGTTGAACATCTTCATGGCCTCGATCAGACACACGGTATCGCCGGCGTTGACCTTCTGGCCCTTTTTCACGAATGCTGCAGCATCCGGGTTGGGCGCCGAATAAAAGGTGCCAACCATGGGCGAGCGGAGAACTTCCCCCTCGGGCA
>SLIZ01000241.1 GCA_007135395.1 Wenzhouxiangellaceae bacterium
AAAGCGCCTCATGCAGCGATTGCGCCGGTTGTTTCAGCGGGCCCGGCCGGATCAGAACGAATTGAACATACTCAACGGGATCGTCAGCGCGGCCCGCCAGTCGGCTTCCGGCGCCCGGGAAGGAAAAATCGATGAGCGATAAGCCCGAATCCACCGAGGCCGGCGATTTTTTCAGTAATGTCTGGGAAGTCGTCGCCGGGATTCCCGAAGGGTGCGTGCTCAGCTACGGGGAGGTCGCCCGCCGGGCCGGTTCACCGCGCCGGGCCCGTATGGTGGGTCGGGCCATGGCCCGGGCCCCGAAACGCCTGGAGCTGCCCTGGCACCGGGTTGTCAACGCCCAGGGCCGGATCAGCTTTCCGGAAGGCAGCCGGTCGGCAAGGCGCCAGCAGGAGCTGCTGGAAGCCGAGGGGGTGGTCTTTGCCGATGGGGTGATCGACCTGGAAAACCACGGCCCGGACCAGGCGATGGACTATCTGCTCTGGGGGCCGGACAAGGCGACCGGCAACTCCTGACCGGCACCTTAGTCTTTCGGTCGGAAAAGCCTATTCGTTGGCTGCCTTCTGCTCGCCGATTTCCCCGTGAAGGTGCACATCGCGCTGGGGAAAGGGAATGGAGCAGCCGGCGGATTCGAGTTCGTTCTTGATCTGTTCGAGTAATTCCCCGCGAACCGGCCAGTAGTCACTTGACGCCACCCATGGGCGAACGGCGAAGTCCACGCTGGAGTCGCCCAGGTCCATCAGCATGATGACCGGTGCCGGGTCCTCCAGGATCTTCTCGTGCTTGTCGAGTACCCGCTGTATGGCCGCCCGGGCAGCCTGCAGATCGTCGCTGTAATCGACGCCGATGATCATGTCGATCCGGCGGGTATCGTGGGCGGAAAAATTGGTGATGGAGCTGCCGGTCACCTGGCTGTTGGGCACGATCACCAGCTTGTTGTCCGGGGTCTTGAGCACGGTGTGGAAGATACCGACTTTCATCACGGTTCCCGATACCCCCCCGGCGTCCACGAAATCCCCTTCACCGAACGGGTGAAAGCCGACCAGCATGACGCCTGAGGCAAAGTTGCTCAGGGAGCTCTGAAGGGCCAGGCCGACGGCCAGGCCGGCGGCACCGAGTACGGCGATTGCCGGGGTGACGGGTACCCCCAGGTAGGTCACCGCCGAGAGCAATACGGCGATGAGAAGGATGACGTAGAGGATGTTGGTCAGGAAGTTGGTGAGCATGGCATCCAGGCCACGCCCGAGCAGGGTCTTGCGCAACATGCCGATGATGATCTTCACCACCCACCGTCCGATGATGAAGATCAGGGCTGCGGCCAGGACCTGCCAGACCCAGCTCATGACCGTGGTCAGCTCGATTCCGGCCAGAAATTCCTCGAAATTATCCATTGGGTTGCTTCCTGTTTTTTTATTGCTTGCAGGGGGGTTAGAACCAGTCGCCACCACCGGTCAGGGTCTCCTCCATGCCGTCGGCCTGTTCGGCCACCCGTGCAATCATGAAGTCCAGCATTTCCGGGTCCAGGTTGCGATAGGCAAGATTCTCACACATCTTGATGAAGGCAACGCTTTCCAGGTCGCCCACGGCCAGGTAGCCCACCCGCAGCATGAGATTGACCCGCAGGCACTTTTCCGGGTCGTGATCGGCCAGCGGGGCCAGGGTGGTTTCAAGCCGCAGGAAGCGGCGGTTGTCGCTGTCCTTGATTTCGGCCAGAAAAACGTTCTGGCGCCGGCCTTCCCGGCCCACCGGAACTTCCAGCCCGAGCATGAACGGCTCCTCGTGGGAAAGCTGGTACCGGGCGCGGACATGGTCGCGTATTTCGGCAAAGGTCTCCATCACTTGGGCTCGAGCCGGATGGCACCATCCAGGCGCAGGGTGGTGCCATTGAGGTAGGCATTTTCCACGATGTGGCCGCACAGCCGGGCAAACTCCTCCGGCTTGCCCAGGCGCTTCGGAAAGGGAACCGAATCACCCAGTGCCTTCTGCACCTCTTCGGGCATGTTATCGACCATCGGGGTGTGGAAAACCCCCGGGGCGATGGTCATGACCCGCACGCCGAAGCGGGTGAACTCCCGGGCCATGGGCAGCGTCATGCCAACGATTCCACCCTTGGATGCGGAATAGGCCGCCTGCCCGATCTGGCCCTCGTAGGCGGCCACGGAGGCGGTGTTGATGATCACGCCCCGCTCGCCGTCCTCATTGGGTTCGTTGGACTGCATTCGGGCAGCGGCGGCCTTGGCCACGTTGAAGCTGCCAACCAGGTTGACCATGACCGTTGTCGAAAAGGTCTCCAGGGGCATCGGCCCCTGGCGGCCAAGCACCCGGCCGGCGCCCAGGATGCCGGCACAGTTGATGGCCAGATCAAGCCCCCCGAGCCACTCGGCGGCCTGGTCCAGGGTCGCCGTGACCCCTTCTTCGCTGGTGACATCGGTGTGGAAGAACCGGGCGGAATTCTCCCCCAGGGCGGACACGGCCTCGCCGGCCTTTTCCTCGTTGACATCCAGCAGGGCCACCCGGCCGCCATGATCGACCAGGTATTGGGCAACGGCCCTTCCCAGGCCGGATACGCCGCCGGTAATGATGGCTCGAACGTTTTTCAGTTGCATGGTTTTACTCGTCCTTTTGTCGTGTTCGGTTGAAAACAGCCTGCCCGGCCCGGCTGGGGGGGCGGGACAGTTCGTTGGAAATCCATTGCCCGGTTTCGGCCAGGGCGTCCAGGTTCACGCCGGTATCCATGCCCAATCCCTCGAGCAGGTAGACCACATCCTCGCTGGCCACATTGCCGGTTGCACCCCGGGCATAGGGGCAGCCCCCCAGCCCGGCCACGGATGCGTCCACGACCCGGATATCGTTCTCCAGGCAGGCCAGGATGTTGGCCAGGGCCTGGCCGTAGGTGTCGTGAAAATGCACGGCCAGTTGTTCGGCCGGAACCGAGCGGGAAACCCCGCGCACCATTTCCCGGGCCTGCCCGGCGGTGCCCACGCCGATGGTGTCGCCCAGGGAGATTTCCACACATCCGGCGGCCAGAAGGGCCTCGCTGACACGAATCACATCGGCCAGGGGAACCTTGCCCTGGTAGGGGCAGCCCAGTACGCAGGATACATAGCCCCGAACGGGAATCCCGTCCTGCCGGGCCCGCTCCATGACCGGGGCGATCCGGGCCAGGGATTCGGCAATGGAGCAATTGATGTTCTTCTGGTTGAATGCCTCCGATGCGGCCGTGAATACGGCCACTTCCCGGACCCCGGCTGCCCGGGCCCGGTCATAGCCTTTCTCGTTGGGTACCAGGACCGGATAGGCCACCCCCGACCGGCGTTCCAGGCCGGCCATGATTTCCTCGGCATCGGCCAGCTGGGGCACCCACTTCGGGTGGACGAAGCTGGTGGCCTCGACCACCGGCAGTCCGCAATCGGCAAGGCGATGGATCAGCTCCAGCTTGGTGGCTGCAGCAATGGTGCGCTTTTCGTTCTGCAGCCCGTCTCGCGGGCCCACTTCCACGACGGTGACCCGATCGGCACCCGGATCGTCACCTGTGTTCACCATCATCGCTCTTCTTCCACCTCTTGAAAGTCTGTTCTTGTTCGTGTGAATGCTGCGGCAACCGGTATGGTACCGCAGCAGGTCGATTCCCGAGGCGCGCAAGTCGGCAGAAAATCAAGCTGCAGCCGTGACGGGGCTCGGGCGGTAATTCCGTAGAGGGAGGGTGGAAAGCCTGGAAGGGCCGGGTGATTTGAGAATCCGGCAGCGGGCTGACCGGGGCCGGGAGGCGAACCCAACCACGGAGGAATTCAACCATGCGCAGATTGCTGATCATCGTGATGGCTGCCGGCCTGATGGGCCCGCTGGCAGCCGAGACCATTACCTACCAGGGCCAGTTGCAGGACGATGACGGGCCCTATACGGGTACGCCGGGCATGGAGTTCCGGCTTTTCGATAGCCTGGAGGGGGGTAACCAGGTCGGCGGTGAGATCGTTCTGTCGGCGGTGCCCGTGACCGACGGTCTTTTCCAGGTGGACCTGGATTTCGGTTCCGTGTATGACGCCGGCCCGGTGTACCTGGAAGTCACGGTGGCCGGAAGCACCCTGGAGCCGCGTCAGACGATCACGGCGGCACCGATTGCCGTGCATGCGCTGACTGCTGGTGGCGACGAGCTGTGGACCGAAGATGGCAGTGACATCCACTATAGCGACGGCAACGTGGGCATCGGCACCGAAAGCCCCGGTGTCCCGCTGGAAGTCGAGGGCAGCGGCCAGTTCGGTGGGGATGCAAACGAGGCCACCGGTACCAACAGTTTTGTAACCGGTGGGTCTTCAAATTTTCCCAACCGGGCTGTAAGAACCAACAGTTTTGTCGGCGGCGGCCGGGACAATTTTTCCGATGGTCCCCGGTCTGCCATCGTGGGCGGCAACGACAACGCCACACCGGGTTTGAGTACCAGCAATGCCTTTATCGGTGGCGGCGATCGAAACACCGCATCAAGCGCCAACTCTTTTGTCGGCGGCGGCGCCCTCAACACTGCTGATGGAAGGCGTTCAGCCATTGCTGGCGGCCATGGCAACTCTTCTTCCGGCTGGGACTCATTTATCGCCGGCGGCTCTTCGAACAAGGCCGACGGAGACGTGAGTTTCGCAGGCGGCAGGCAAGCACACGCCGAACATGACGGCACCTTTGTCTGGGCCGATAACCAATGGTCGAACTTTGTATCAACCGGCGAAGACCAGTTTCTGATCCGCGCCGACGGAGGTGTCGGCGTTGGCACCAACGATCCCGACGGTGCCCAGCTTCACGTTGACGGGATTGCCCGGGTCAGTCATCTGGAGTTCCACTCGCTTTCGCCTGCCAGCGGCACGGATCTGTGTGTCGACTCTTCATCAAGAGTGGTCGTTTGCGGGTCCAGCAAGCGCCTGAAACACGACATCGAAACCCTGGATGCCCCGCTGTCCCTGGTCAATGCCCTGCGTCCGGTTCGATATAACTGGAACAGCAGTGGTGAATCGGATATCGGCTTGATTGCCGAGGAGGTCGCCGAAGTCATCCCGGAAATCGTTCACTTCGATGAGGATGGCCAGGTGGATACCCTTCAATACAGCCGGGTAGCCGCCATCCTGGTGGGTGCCATCCAGGAGCAGGGGCAGGAGTTTTCCGGCCTGCTTGAGGACAGTGAAAAACGCCTTGCCGAAAGCGAAAAGCGCCTGGAGCAACTGGAAGCCGAAAACGCCGAGCTCAGCGGTCTGGCCGAACGCAACGCAGAACTGGAAGACCGCCTGGCCGCCCTGGAAGCCCTGTTGCTGGAAGACCGCCAGGTTGCCGAGCGCTCCCAATGAAACGGCTCATGACAACAACCAATCTGGTCGCCAGCGCGTTGCTGCTTGCCGCCGTCGGCAGCCTTTCCGCCGAAGACTGTGACGCTGACTACTGCATCGACTGGTACACCATCGACTCGGGCGGGGAGATGTTTTCCGAGTCTGCCGACGAGCAATGGCAACTGTCGGGAACCATCGGCCAGTGGAACGCCACCGGGGCCCGGGAGCACTCCGGCGGCGGCTGGCAGCTTACCGGCGGGTTCTGGGGCCTGACCCTGGAGGAAATGGCCGACGTGATATTCCGGGACCGGTTCGAGGAAGAAGGCTGAACAACCCACCCGGGCGCTTGCCCGGGTGGGTCAGTCACGAAAGCCGGTCCCTCAGCCGGTCTTCCCGGCCTGTTCTTCCGGCGGCCGGGCCTCGGGGGTGGGGTGGCCGAAAAAGCGCATGGCGAGGATCAGTACGGCGACGCCGGCGGGAAGGCAGAGCCACCAGGGAACGCCGAAGCCGGCCGGCAGGGCGCCGAACACGATGGCCACGCCCCCGGCCAGAAGTGCATAGGGCAGCTGGGTGCGCACATGCTCGATATGGTCGCACTGGCTGGCCATGGAAGACATGATGGTGGTATCGGAAATGGGGGAACAGTGATCCCCCCAGACCGCCCCGCCCAGCACGGCCGCCACGGTGGCATAAAGGATGGTCAGGTGTTCTTCACCCGTCATGCCATGGGCAGTCATGACTTCCCAGGTGGTGGGTACCGCCAGGGGAATG
Source organism: Wenzhouxiangellaceae bacterium (assembly GCA_007135395.1). GTDB lineage: Bacteria > Pseudomonadota > Gammaproteobacteria > Xanthomonadales > Wenzhouxiangellaceae > SLIZ01. The sequence goes on from SLIZ01000241.1 coordinate 6,072, forward strand.
AGTATGCCCATGGTGCCCCAGCTCGACCCGGTGGCAAAGGCGCTAGCCGCGGCCAGGATGAAGACCAGGGCAGGGAACAGCCCGGGATGGATCCGGTCGCCGAGAAGTTCGGTAAGAAAGCCGGCGGTTCCCAGTACCGAGGTGGTATCGGAAAGTGCCCAGGCCAGGACCAGGATGATCATGGCCAGGATCATCGTGCGCAGGCCGGAAAACCATGCACCCACCGTCTCTTCCAGGCTGAGGATGCGCTGTCCAAGGGTCAAGGCCACGGCTGTTACCACGCCGAGCAGGGATCCCCACAGCAGGGACTGGTAGGGGTCGGCCGAGCCGATGATCTCCCGGATATTGTCGCCTTCCCCGGAAATGAACAGACCGGCAATCACCGTAGCTACCATTACGACCACCGGGACCACCGCATTGAACGCCCGGGCCGGGACGCCCTCCCGGGCCTGGATGGCCTCGGCGTCTGCATCGGCCCCCAGGGTGGCTTCCGTGGGCGGGGCAACCTGGCCGGTTTCCCGGGCCCGTCGCTCGGCGGCCCGCATGGGCCCGATATCCCGGCCGCTGGCAACCACCATGAGGATCAGTCCCAGGGCAAAAAGCGGGTAAAAGCTGTAGGGAATGGAGTTCAGGAAGACGAAATAGGCGTTGAGGTCGATTTCCTGGATGTCGGCCAGGGCATCCTGGATCAAGCCTACCTCGTAGCCGATCCAGGTTGAAACCAGGGCGATGCAGGCGATGGGTGCGGCGGTGGAATCGACCAGGTAGGCCAGCTTTTCCCGGGATATTCTCAACCGGTCGGTGATCGGCCGCATGGTGTTGCCAACGACCAGGGTATTGGCGTAGTCATCGAAGAAAATGGCCAGCCCCATGGCCACCGTGGCAGCCGAAGCCCGGCGGACATTGTGGGCAAAGCCCACGATGGATTCCACGACACCCATCATGCCCCCGTTTCTGGAGATGATGCCCACCATGCCGCCGATCATGAGCGAAAACAGGATGATGGCCGCGTGGTCCGGGTCGGCAAGCGCGGTGCGAATGTGGATCTCGAAGGTATGCAGCAGGCCGGAACCCAGCCCGCTCAGGCTGAACCCGGCAATGGCCCATGCGCCCACCCAGACACCGAGAAACAGGGCCGGGATGACCTGCCTGAGCAACAGGGCCAGCCCGATGGCAACCAGCGGAGGCAGGATGGACACCCAGCCGGCATGATCGCCCGGACTGTCGGCCAGGACCGGCGGGCAGATCAGGAGCAGTGTTATGAAAATCAGGAAACGTGTGGCTGGTCTTGTTTTTTGTTGTTGTTTGTTCATTATGTGTCCAGCATCTCCTCAAGCCCCGCATGGGCTTTGGTAAATCGTGACTTGTAGGTCTTGAATCGACCGGTTTCCACCGGGTGGGCTTCGAGCCACCGGACCCTCAGGGCCTCGGCCTCTTCGGCGGGTTCGCCGGAGGTGGCATGGTCACCTCCCAGGTGGGCTGACAGGCGCTGGACCTGGTAGTCCATGCGCTGCTGGCGATCCTCCTCCGGGGAGGGGATGCCAGCAAGAAATTCCATCTCCACTAGGACCTGGCGCGCCTTTTCCGTGTTGTCCCGGATCTCGGCTTCCAGGGCCTTCTGATCGGAATCCGGGTCGAGCAGCCGGGTCATCGTTTCGGTCATGTCTTCCCGCCTGCCGGATTCCGGGTTCTCGGCCATTGCCTTTTTAAGCTCGTCGGCCGACGAACCGTCCAGGCCCTTTTCCCGAAGATCCCAGGCCTGTTGCAGCAGCTCTGCCAGACGGGACTGGTCGGCCAGGCGATCCTTGGCCTGCTTGCGTGCAAGGGCTTCGAGCCGTCCGGCGAGCTTTTCCTCGGCGCGGGAAAAGCGCTTGCGGATATCCGGGCTGCCGTTCTGGCCCAGGGTCTCTGCCAGGCCGGCCATCGGCCCCTGGGCGGCTTCGAGCTCAGAATCTTCGACGGAAGCGAGCTTTTCGGCCTCCTTGCAAAGGGCCAGCCACTCTTCACGCTGTCGGGACTGTTCTTCTTCCTTGGCCTTGCGTTCGTCCCGTGCCTGTTCGAACAGCGGGTCGATGGGTTCCCGGAAGGCTTTCCACAACTCCTGTTCCTTCCTGCGGCGATGGCTGCCACCGGCCTTTTTCCATTCTGCCTGAAGGCCCTTGGCCGTTTCCATGGCCTGGGCGGTATCCTTTTCGTGAGCCAGCTTCTGTGCCTCGCGGACCAGTTGCTGCTTGCGCTGTTCGACCTGGTCGGCATGGTCCTCCAGGCGCTGGTTGAGCCGGTCCATCAGGGCCTTTAGCCGGTTGGCGGTTGCCCCCCGGCTTTCCGGGGGGAGGTCGCCAACCTGGCGAATCGCCTTGCGGGCTTCGTTGAGGCGCTTGCGAATTTCCGGGTGCCCGGTTGAGTCATCGTCTGCCGCTGTGCCGGCCTCGTCCATGAATTGTTCAATCTCGTCGAGCCGGGTCTGCTGGATGGCGCTGCGCTTTTCGAAAAAGGGCTTGGCCGTTTCGTGGGCCTTGCGGCAGGCGGCCTGGAATCGGCGCCATTCGGCCGGAGGGGCGGCAAACTGGCGCTGATCGCCGGGCATTTTCTCGCTGCTGTCGAGATTGCTCCATTGCTCCCGGGCATCCTTGAGCCGTGCGCTGATGGCATCCGGATGCAGCCCGGCTTCCGGCAGGGCCTCGATTTCCCGGATCAGGCGCCGCCGGATCTTGTTGTTCGACCAGTGTTGCCAGTCGCGCATTTCCTTGAGTTTGCCGCTTGATTGATTGAGCCGGCCGCGCAGGGGCCCGGCCTGCTTGCCGGGAAGCCGGTCGATCGCACTGCGGGCCTTGCCAAGGGCCTTGTGGGCCGGGACGAGCTCCCCGGCCTCCAGCGCCTTGTCCGCTGCATCCAGGTGTTTTTCGGCTTCCGCCGGGTTTGCCGGGGCGGGCTTGTCTTTCTTCTTGCTGGCGGCCATTGCTGCCTTTTCACGCAGGCCGGCGAGCTGGCCGATCACTGTATTCTTCAGGCGCTGGTCGCCGGCGGTGGGCCGGTCCAGCCCACTCCAGGCACGGTCCCAGGACGCTGTCAGTTCCCGGACCTGTTCCTCGCCCACCTTGTCGGGAGAGGATTCCATGGCCCGGGCAATCCTGTCGGCAACCTCCTGCAGGCTGTCATGGGGCTTGATGTCGAGTCCGGCCAGGTGGGTTTCGACTTCGGCAATCGCTTCTTCGACCGCTGCTTCGGGACTCTGCCCGGTCTCTGTGCGCAATGCTTCGAGCTTGTCGGAGATCTCCTGGCGGTCGGTGGACTCCAGCAGCGCCCGGATTCGCCCGGGCAGGGGTTCGACGGTCGGCCGTGGCTGCTGGTTGAACGATGCCTCCACGATTCGTTCGGCCCCCTCGAATCGACGCACCAGGGCTGCTTCGGGGGGGCGGGGCAGGCTTTTCCATTGTTTCCGGAGGGCTTCCAGGCGTTCCTTGCGGTTGCCGTTGTACTCCCCCCGGGCCAGCAATTCCAGGTTCCTTACGATCTGCTGGTAGCGCTGGTCGGCGC
>SLIZ01000022.1 GCA_007135395.1 Wenzhouxiangellaceae bacterium
CCGGGGTGGCCCCTTTCCGGCCATGGTTTATGATGCCCCGTACCGGTGATCGGGACAGCCGCGATTGGTGGCCGGAAATACTACAGTCGGGTCAGCCCGCCTCACCGGTGAGCAGAACCAGCAGTTTTTCACTTTCACACACCCGGAGTCGCCACATGCGTGCAGTTGTCTTTCTGTTGATTCTTTTTCCCCTGGCCGCCGCGGCCGATCGCCTGGCCATGGTCGGCGGCACGCTGATCGACGGCAACGGGGGTCCGCCGCTGGCCAACAGCGTGATTCTCATCGAAGGAGAGCGCATCACCGAGATCGGCCAGGTCGGGCAACTCGACGTTCCCGACGACTACGAGGTGATTTCAACGGAGGGAATGAGCGTGCTGCCGGGATTGTGGGACATGCACGTGCACCTGATGATCAATGGCCATGCCGACTACGAACACTGGCGCCGGGAATACACCGACCGGCTGGAAGAGGATGTCATGCCCGCCTCGGCCCGCCAGTTGCTCATGGCCGGTGTCACCTCGGCCCGGGACCTGGGCGGCCCGCTGGAAGAGTCCATCGCGATCCGGGAGGCCATCGAAAACGGTGAAATTCCCGGACCCACCCTGTATGTCTCCGGGCCGTTCATCCAGCATCGCCCCTACCCGGGAACGGATCATTACCGCTGGGGCGTGGACGGGGTCGATGATGCCCGGGACAAGGTCCGCCAACTGGCCGAGGCCGGGGTCGATGTGATCAAGCTGATCGACCAGGATGAAATGACCGAGGCCGAATACAAGGCAGTTGTCGACGAGGCCCACGCCCACGAGCTGCCGGTCGTCGCCCATGCCCATCGCCCGGAGGAAATACTCCGCGGGCTCAAGGCCGGGGTGGACAATTTCGAACACACCGGGCTTTTCACGGCCCCGGAATACCCGAAGGAGGTAATCGATGCCCTGCGGGAGCGCACGGCAAAGATGAACCTGGGCCCGTTGTACTGGACACCCACTATCGAGGGGCTTTTCAACTACACCTACGTGCTCGAAAACCGGGAGCATCTGGATGACCCGTGTTGGCAGGAGGGCATGCCCGAGGATATTGTGGAGGACATTCGGGAATCCATCCGCCACCCGGACCGGCTGCCTTACTACCAGTTGACCCCGATGCGAGAGCCCACGCTCAAGCGCAAGTTCGAGCAGCTTCGTGACACCGGCGTGGTGATGCTGGTGGGCACCGATTCGGGCATTCCGATGAGTTTTCACTGCCAGTCGACCTGGTCGGAACTGGAAGTGTGGGTCAATCACATGGGCATGGATGCCATGGATACCATCCGCGCGGCCACCTACTGGCCGGCCCGGATGATGGGTGAACTGGAGGATTCGGGCACCGTCGAGCCCGGCAAGTACGCCGACATCATCGCCGTTCGCGGTGATGTGCTTCGTTTCATCAATATCCTGCGCGATGTGGACGTGGTGGTTCGCCGGGGCCAGCAGTATCGTTAATTGCCGACCACCCGCTTGCCAGCCGGGGATGGGGCTGGCAATCTGAAACCATGGATGCCGTCACCCGCTATCGAGACGAATACAGGCGCGAGAACATCGGCCCGCGGTACTCGGGCCGGGCGCACCTGGGTTTCGTGGTCATTTTCAGCCTCGGTGGCATTGCTCTTTGCATCTGGCAGCTCGAGGCAGTCCGGCCGATGGAGTGGCTGACGATTCCCCTGGCTTTCGTGTATGCCAACCTGGTCGAGTATGTGGGCCACCGGTTCGTGATGCATCGCAAGGTGCCCGGGCTGGGACTGGTCTACCGGCGTCATGCGGGCCAGCACCACCGGTTTTTCACGGATGAAGCCATGGCCCTGGAAGGGTGGCGGGATTGCAAGGTGGTGCTCTTTCCGGCGGTATTGATGGTCTTTTTCTTCGGCCTGTTTGCCGCCCCGGCCGGCTTGCTGCTGGCCTGGCTGACGAGCGCCAACGTGGCCTGGTTGTTCGTCGCCGTGGCGCTGGGATACTACCTCAACTACGAACTCCTGCACCTGGCCTACCATCTGCCGGATGACTCCCGGCTGCTCGGCCTGCCCCTTGTCCGGCACCTGCGCCGGCTGCACCACCGCCACCACGACACCCGGGTGATGGCCCACTGCAACTTCAATATCACTTATCCCATCGGCGACTGGCTGTTCCGCACCCGGGCCTGACCCGGACCGGCGGTCATTTCATGTGCTTTTGCAGTTCGGCCAGGGCCGCTGAGCCCGGGTTGAGTTCGTCGAATTCGAATTCGGTCAGCGGCTTTTTCGCCGTCCCGGCGATGTCGTTGAGGGTGGGCTGCTCGGAATCGATGTAAAGCAGCCCGGTGACGATCTGCCGAGCCGCCCGGTGACTTTCCAGGTATTGCAGTGCCCGGGCCCGGTCGGTGGGGTCGTAGTCCGGATCGAGCTTGGTCAGTTCGATGACCGAGCCATCGTGGAGTTTGATCGGAAGCGTCTGGCCATCGGCGTAGCTTGCCTCGATGGCCTTTGCCGGGGGCACCAGGTCGGCCAGGTTGGCCGCTTCCCGGTGTGCGCGGGTCCAGGCATAGCTCTTGGTCGACCCCTCGTGGTCGTTGAAGGTCACGCAGGGGGAAATGATGTCGATGACCGCACACCCCGGGTGGGCCAGTCCGGCCTTGATCAGCGGGACCAGTTGCTCCTTGTCGCCGGAAAAACTGCGTGCGGCGAAGCTGCCGCCCAGAGTGATGGCCGAGGCGACCGGATCAATCGCCTGGGCCCGGTTTTCCTCGCCCTTCTTGGCCTTGCTTCCCGGGTCCGACGAGGCGGAAAACTGGCCCTTGGTCAGGCCGTAGACGCCGTTGTTTTCGATCAGGTACAACACGTTCAGGTTGCGTCGCACGGCATGGGCGAACTGGCCGAAGCCGATGGAAAGGGAATCCCCGTCGCCGGAAATGCCCACGGCGATCAGGTCCCGGTTGGCCGCCAGGGCCCCGGTGGCCACCGAGGGCATGCGCCCGTGGACGGAATTGAGGCCATGAGCCCCGCTCAGGAAATAGGCCGGCGTCTTGGACGAACAACCAATGCCGGAAAGCTTGATGACCTGTTCCGGGCGGATGGCCAGGTCCCAGAAGGCCTGGACGATGGCCGCGGTCACCGAGTCGTGGCCGCAGCCGGCGCACAGGGTGGAAAGCCCGCCCTCGTAATCGCGCAGGGTCAGGCCCAGTTCGTTGCTCTTCTGGCCTGCCCACTTGACCTTCGGCTTGTCGATCCAGGTCATGCCACCGCCTCTCTGCGAACATGGGTTTCGATGGAACGGGTTACGGCATCCGACGGGATCGGCATGCCGTTGTAGTGGAGTACGGAGACCAGCTTTTCCTGGCTGACCCGGGTCTCGAGCAGCAGCAGGGAACGCATCTGTCCGTCCCGGTTCTGCTCGACGACAAACACGGTCTCGTGGTCGTCGAGGAATGCCTGGACTTCGTCGCCGAAGGGGAAGGCCCGAAGCCGAAGGTAATTGGCGTGGATGCCGTCGTCTTTCAGCCGGTCCAGGGCCTCGACCACCGCCCCGTGGCTGGAGCCGTAGGCGATCACGCCGATGCTGGTCCGCTGATCGCAATCGACCCGCCGGGCTTCGGGCACGAGCTTGCCGGCGGTTTCCCACTTGACCAGCAGCCGGTCGACGACCTGCTGATACTCCTCCCCGTCCTCGGTGTAGCCGCCGAACTGGTTATGGCCGGAACCCCGGACAAAGTAGGCCCCCTTGGGGTGGGAGCCGGGCAGGGTCCGGTAGGGAATGCCGTCGCCGTCGGAATCGACGAACCGGTAAAACTTGTCGAGTTGTTCGAGCTGGGTGGCATTGAGCACCTTGCCCCGGTCCGGCCGGAATTCATCATTCCAGGTCAACTCCGGCACCATCCAGTCGTTCATGCCGATATCCAGGTCGGACAGCACGAACACCGGGGTTTGCAGTCGCTCGGCGAAGTCAAAGGCGGCGACCGCAAACTCGAAGCATTCTGTCGGGTCGGCGGGCAGCAGCAGGGGGTGACGAGTGTCCCCGTGGGAAGCGTAGGCGGCGGCCAGAATGTCGCATTGCTGGGTTCGGGTGGGCATGCCCGTCGACGGGCCGACCCGCTGGATGTCGAAAAACACCGCCGGGATCTCGGTGTAGTAGGCAAAGCCGATGAACTCGCTCATCAGCGAAATGCCCGGCCCGGAAGTGGGCGTGAATGCCCGGGCGCCGGCCCAGTTGGCGCCGATGACCATGCCGGCGGCGGCCAGTTCGTCCTCGGCCTGGATGATGCAGTAGCGATTTTCGCCGTTCGAATCGTCCCGCCGGAATTTACGGCAATAGATTTCAAAGGCATCCATCAGGGAGGTCGATGGGGTGATCGGATACCAGGCTCCCACCGTGGCACCGGCATACAAGCATCCCAGGGCCGCCGCGTCGTTGCCCTCGATCAGGATCTGCCCCTCGGTGCCGGTCATGGGTTCGGCCCGGACCGGAAGGGGACACTCGAAGTGTTCCCGGGCGTGGTCGTAGCCCAGGCTGATGGCCTTGAAGTTGGACTCGATTAGCTTGGGCTTGTCGGCAAAGGTTTCTTCCAGCAGACCCTTGACCACGTCCCGGTCGATGTTCATCAGCGCGCACAGGGCCCCGACATAGGCAATGTTCTTCATCAGGATCCGTACCCGGGCGGGCTTGAAGTTCTCGTTGGCCAGTTTCGCCAGGGGGATGCCGATGATGTGGATGTCCGCCCGGGTATCCTGACCGTCGGTTGCCCATTTTCTCGGCCAGGTGGAGTCGTAGATCAGGTAGCCACCGGGGCTGACTTCGGCCAGGTCCTTGTCGTAGGTCTGGGCGTTCATCGCCACCATCACATTCACCCGCCCGGTCCGGGCGTTGTATCCGTGCCGGCTGGCGCGGATCTCGTACCAGGTGGGAAGGCCCTGGATATTGGACGGAAACAGGTTCTTGCCGGTGACCGGGATACCCATCCTGAACAGAGCCTTCATCAACAGGCTGTTGGCGCTGGCCGAACCGGTCCCGTTGACCGTGGCAATCTTGATTACGAAATCGTTGACAGGCGAATGCCGGCCGTCGGCGCTGGCCGATGTTGTCTTGACCGGTTCGTTCATTGGCAGGGCTTCATCCGGTCTTTCGGATCGGGCAGGGGGTGACGTCGTGATCGGCGGCGTAGCCGATTTCCAACAGGGATTTCTGCATGTCCCAGGCCGCGGTGGGGCAGCGTTCGGCGCAGAGTCCGCAGTGGACGCAAACGTTTTCATCCTTGACCATGATCCGCCCGGTCTGCTCCAGTCCGCCGGAGACAAAAAGGGCCTGGTCGAGGTTGTCGGCCGGTGCCGTTAGGCGCTGGCGAAGTTCGTCCTCCTCGCCGTTCTCGGTAATGGTCAGACACTGGGTCGGGCAGATATCCACGCAGGCATCGCATTCGATACAAAGCTCGTCGGTAAAGACCGTCTGGATATCGCAGTTCAGACAGCGTTCCACCTCGCAGGCGGTCTGTTCGGCATTGAACCCGAGTTCGACTTCCGTGCCCAGGTTCTTGAAGCGCTCGCTCAAGGGGACATGTTCCATCTTCCGGCGGGCGGCCGGCTCGAAGGAATTGGAGTAGCTCCACTCGTGGATGCCCATCTTGCGGGAACTCAGGTTCATGGTGTCGGGCAGCCGGTCATCCACGGATTTTCCGTGCACCTGGTTGTGAATGGAAATGGCTGCCTGGTGGCCGTGTTCGACCGCCCAGATGATGTTCTCCGGGCCGAAGGCCGCATCCCCGCCGAAAAAGACCCCGGGAAGGGTCGACTGGTAGGTGGTCCGGTCCACTTCCGGTTCATCCCACTCGTTGAATTCAATGCCGATGTCCCGCTCGATCCAGGGAAAGGCGGTCTCCTGGCCGATAGCCAGGATCACATCATCGGCCTCGATGAAGGTTTCGTCGACCACCCGGGTATCGGTGATCTTCCCGTCCTCGATGTCGTATTCCATGACCTCGAAAATCATGCCCTTCAACCGGCCGTCTTCGACCACGAATGACTTGGGGGAATGGTTGATGACGATCTCGACCAGTTCTTCCTCGGCGTCTTCCAGCTCCCAGTCGGAGGCCTTGAAAAAGCCCCGGGGCTTGCGCGCCATGACCTTCACGTCATCGGCTCCCAGGCGCAGGCTGGTGCGGCAGCAATCCATGGCGGTATTGCCCACGCCGATGATGAGCACCTTGCGGCCGATCTTCTTGATGTGACCGAAGGCCACCGATTCCAGCCACTCGATGCCGATGTGGATGTTGTCCTTGCCCTCCTGGCGCCCGGGAATGTCGAGTTCCTTGCCCTTCGGTGCCCCGGAACCGACAAAGATGGCATCATAGCCCTCATCGAGAAGCGCCTTCATGCTCTCGATCGGCGAATTCAGCCGCAGGTCCACCCCCATGTCGGTGATGTAGTCGATTTCCTCGTCGAGGACTTCGGCCGGCAGACGAAAGGCGGGAATATTCGAACGCATCAGGCCGCCGGGAACCGGCAGGGCCTCGAACACGGCGCATTCGTAACCAAGGGGCATCAGGTCGTTGCACACCGTCAGGCTGGCACAGCCGGCACCGACCAGGGCAATCTTCTTGCCGTTCTTCTTCTCGGGAATGATCGGCAACCGCTCGCGGATGTCTTCCTTGTGATCGGCAGCGACCCGCTTGAGCCGGCAGATGGCCACGGGCTTTTCGTCGATCCGGGCGCGCCGGCACACCGGCTCGCAGGGGCGGTCGCAGACCCGGCCAAGGATGCCGGGAAACACGTTGGATTCCCGGTTGACCATGTAGGCGTCGGTAAACTCCCCCTGGGCGATCAGGCGGATGTACTCGGGCACATCGGTGTGGGCCGGACAGCCCCACTGACAGTCGACGACACGATGAAAGTAATCCGGGTCGCTGGTATCAGTGGGCTTCATGGGTTGGCCTCATGGGGGCTTTGAGCCGTTGCCGCAAGCATACAGAAAACCGCCCCGGTCGACCAGATTGCCCGAAAAACGCCAACCGATGCCGGGTAAGCCCTTCGTGTAGGGGGATTCGTGAACCGGCCCGGTCTATCGGCCCCCGCCACCGCCGCCACCCCCGCCGCCGCCGGAAGAACCACCGGAACCGGAACTGCTGCCCGGGGGGCTGGCCGACGAGGAGATACTCGAGGAAAGATTGCTGCCCAGGGACTGGCTCATGGCCCCCAGACTGCCCACCGAGGCCCCGGAATACCAGCCCATCCGTCGGCTGGTCTCCTCGGCCCGGGCGGCGCCTACCGCCTTTGTGAACCGGCCGGTCCAGGCTTCTTCCACTTCCAGGGCAAGGGCATAGGGGAGCAGGGCTTCGTAACGTTCCGGGGTCACATCCGGCTCGTCTTCGTTTCTGTGCTCGATTCCGGCCAGTTCGTCGCGCTCGGCCACGGTCAGGTACCGCCTGAGCCCTTCGATGTGATCCAGCAGCTTTCGGCCTTCCTCCGTGGGTGCTGGCATCAGGTTTGCAAACAGAATGTTGACGGCGACCAGCACCACCAAGGCCACGATCATGGCCAGACCCGCGTTGCCATCGACCAGGCGAAAAGCCAGGATGGCAATTACCGCCGAGATTACCCAGCCGGTGAATATGGTGGGGTAGTTGGGATTGATGTACTGGCCGTGATAGCGTTTGACCAGCGCCTTGCGATGGGCGGCCTGGGCGGACTGGATGCGGGAGGCATTCGATGGTTTCAACTCCATTCGGAAGCTTTTTTCGAACAGTTTCGGAAACAGTGCCGCCTGGGTGGGGGGCAGGTCCTGGTCGGTAGCCTCTGCCGTCTTCTCCAGGGTCCACAATTCCTTGCGGCCGGCCTTGTCGGTCTGGATCTTCAGCAGGCCCCGCACACCCAGGTCCACCAGGTCGGCGGCAAAGCCTCGGCTGTCATAGCGCTTGCGCCGGACATACCGGACCCCGGCCGGGGAATAGCCTTCCGGTGGTTCGTATTGGGCCACGATCACCCCCGGGGCCGGGCCGCGGCCCTTGGTCAGCCAGGACTTGATATAAAACAGGGTCATGCCGATCAGGCCCAGCAGCAGCACCAGCAGGCCTCGGTTGTCGTAAAGCAGCCAGTACATCCGCTGGACCATCGTGGGCTCTTCCACCATCCCCTTGGGAAAACCCACGGAAATGGTCAGGCCTTCCCGGGGGCGCAGCTCCCGGGTGGTCTCGAAGGCCACGCTGCGCGGGCCGGTGACTTCGACCCGGGCATCCTCGCCGGTGGCGCCCTCCGGTCCGGTGAAGTAATGCAGGCGCCAGTCGTTGTCGGCCACGTCGGCGGGCAGGTGAACCTCGGCCCCGGCGGATTCGATGGCAAACGCCCAGCCCAGGCCGGTGACGTTCCAGTAAAACTCGTCGTGGTCGTCGAAAAAGCCAAGCTGGCGGTCGGTTCGATAGCGGATGGTAAACGTGTACTCCCCCCGCCCGGGCAACAGGCTGTCATCGCCGGTGTTGACCCGCACGCCATTGCTTACGTTCTCTGTAAACCAGGGCTCGGGTTCGCCGTCGCGGAGCACTTCGATGACCTCGAAATCCACCACGATCCGGTTACCGGCCCGGTCCCGGTAGCGGGTGGGGAAGTCCCGGTAGATGCCCCGGCGGATCTGGCGCTGCTCGGAGCGTACAGTGATGGTCTCGGTCACCTCCAGGCTGGCATCTTCGGCGATATGAATTTCGCTGTGATAGTCCAGGATCCGTTCATCCTGGGCCATGCCCGGGGCGGCCAGGGCGGTCAGTGCGAAGGCGACAAGAAGATAGCGCAACTGAATAAATCCCATGGGTTGTCCCTTTGTCTATTGTTCCGGTTTGTTGTTCAGGCCTGGACGCTGGGGGCGCGGCGGTGCCCGGCCTCGGCCGAATAAAACTCCGCCGGGGTAAAACGGAAGACCCGGGCGATGAGCAGGTCCGGGAACTGGTCGATGCGGGTATTGAGATCCCGCACGGCGCCGTTGTAGTAACGCCGGGCGTAGAGCAACTGGTTTTCCACGTCGACCAGGTCTTTCTGGAGCCGGGCAAAGTTTTCGCTGGCCTTCAGGTCCGGGTAGCTTTCCTTGAGCATGAAAAGCCGGCCGAGAAGCTGCTCCAGTTCGTTTTCGATCCTGCCAAGTTTCGCCGGGCTTTCCGAGGCAACCGCCTCGGAGCGCAGCCGGGTGACCTTATCCAGGGTTTCCCGCTCGTGGTCGGCGTAGGCGGCCACCGTATCGACCAGGTTGGGCACCAGGTCATGGCGCCGGGTGAGCTGCACGTCGATATCGCTCCAGGCGGTGGCGACCCGGTTGCGCTTCTTGACCAGCCGGTTGTAGATCCAGATTCCCCAGCCGGCCAGGATGGCAATAACGAAGGCCGCTATCCATTCCATCAGAGGTTGCTTCCCCAGGCTTTCAAAGGCGATCTACTATACCCGACCATTGCAGGAAATTTGCGGCCGGAATGCCTTCCGTTGTGCGGTAGAACCAATACCTGCCCTTGCGGTTGCCAATCCTCTCAGGCGGGCTCCGGGGCCGCAGCGTGGCGGCCCCGGGGATTGGATTGGCCGGCCA
>SLIZ01000129.1 GCA_007135395.1 Wenzhouxiangellaceae bacterium
CAGGCCAGTCCCGCCGGGCCTGCCCGGTCGGCAGCACAGCGGCAATCCGATCGCCCTGAACGATGACCGCATGGTCTTCCAGCACGACCCCGGCAGGCTCCACCGGCACGATCCACTTCGGAAGCAACGCCAGGACATCTTCAGCCATCCGGTTCAGTCCTTGACCCGGGATACATACTCTCCCTTGCGGGTATCGACCCGGATCACCTCGTTTTCCTGGACGAACAGGGGCACGCGCACGGTGGCACCGGTTTCCAGGGTTGCCGGCTTGCCGCCACTGCCGGAAGTGTCCCCCTTGAGGCCCGGGTCGGTTTCAACAATCTTGAGTTCGACGAAATTCGGCGGGAGAACCGTCAGTGGCTCCCCGTTCCAGAGCATCACCTGGCACATGTCCTCTTCCTTCATCCACTGGGCGTTTTCTCCAATGGCGTCGGCACCGGCAGCGAGCTGCTCGAAGGTTTCGGTGTCCATGAAGTGCCAGAATTCTCCGTCGTTGTAGAGATACTGGACGTCCTTTTCAAAGATATCCGCCGCTTCAACCGTATCCCCGGACTTGAAGGTCTTTTCAATCGTCCGGCCGGTCTTGAGATTTCGCACCCGAACCCGGCTGAAGGCCTGGCCCTTGCCGGGCTTGACGAACTCGTTTTCGACAATGCTGTAGGGATCACCATCCAGGATGATTTTCAATCCACTCTTGAATTCATTGGTACTGTAGCTAGCCATCAGGCCTCCGAGGTTAATCTGCCGAGAACAATCCTGTACAAACCCGAACTGGACGTACGTTCTGCCATCGGCCCTGTAAAATGCATCCAGCTGAGCGTTTACAACTGGAATCCGAGCTTGAAAGTCAATTCCCTATGATAGCCCGACCTGCCCCTTCGAGTCAGCCTCCGGACTGGCGCCGGGAACTCAAGGAGGCCTTTCGCCGGCCGTCCGAACTGCTGTCCTGGCTCGATATCGACCCGGCGAGTATCGAGGGCCTCGAAGATCCCGGTTTTCCCATGCTGGTTCCCAGGGATTTTGCCGCGCGCATGCGCCCCGGCGATCCGGATGACCCCCTGCTCCGGCAGGTCCTTCCCCTGGCCAGGGAAACCGGGACCACCGAGGGATTTGTCGATGATCCGGTGGGAGACGGTCAGGCCCTGAAGTCCCGCGGCCTGTTGCACAAGTACACCGGCCGGGTGCTGGTGGTTACTACGGGGGCTTGTGCCATCCATTGCCGCTACTGTTTCCGCCAGGCCTTTCCCTATTCCAGCCAGCATGCGAATCGGCAGCAATGGGCCGGCGTTGTGAGCTACCTGGCCGACCACCCGGATGTCTCGGAAGTAATCCTGTCCGGTGGTGACCCGCTTATGCTGGACACCTTCCGGCTCAGGAACCTGACCAACGAACTGGGCAGGCTCTCGTCCATACGCCGGTTGCGCATCCACACCCGACAACCGGTTGTGCTGCCCTCACGGATCAATGACAGCCTGACCGAATGGCTTTCCGACCTGCCCTGGCCGGTGACCATCGTCGTGCATGCAAACCACGCCCGGGAATTTGACACTACCGTTGGACAGGCCGTTTCCAGGCTGCGGTCTACCGGTGCCCACCTGCTCAACCAGGCCGTCTTGCTGCGAAGGATCAACGATTCCCTTGAGGCCCTGGCCGAACTGATGAGTACCGGCTTCGACCACGGTGTTCTGCCCTACTATCTTCACCTGCTTGACCGGGTCGCCGGCAGCGCCCACCATGAAGTCGGTGAAAAACAGGCGCGGGAACTGGTGACAGGTCTGAGGGAGCGACTTCCCGGATACCTGGTTCCCCGGCTGGTCCGGGAGGAGGCCGGCAAACTGTACAAAACGCCGCTGCTGTGAAATAGTCGGTCAACCGTTGCAAGGGGATACGGGCCTCCGAGTCAAGACTGGAGCCCCAACCGGTTTTGGAACAATCAGAACATGCCAAAGATCCCGTCACACAATCTGATTCTGGTCATCGACGATGATCCCAACTCGACCCGGCGCATCCAGTCTCTTGCAGGCCATCAGCGCAAGGTCCAGACCCGATTTGCAGATACCATCAATGCCGTCAGCCGGACGCTGGAATCCGAACCCGTTTGCCTGATCGTCATCTGCGTCAACGACGACAACCTTGCCTTGATCGAGCCCATCGTTCATCAGTCCCGGCGTCTCGACACTCCTCTGCCCGTCGTTGCCGGTGTTAACCGGGAATCCGCCGACCATGCCCTGGCAGCTGTGGAAGCCGGTGCTGACTGTACGGCCCTGCTCGATGATGACCAGTCACTGGGGCTTGCCATTCGCCGTACGCTGGATCATGCAAGTGCTCACCGGAAAGCAGCCGAAAGCAGCCAGCGGCTGGAAGAAATCGAGTCCCGATACACCCTGCTGCTCGACAGCTCCCGTGAAGCCCTGGCCTACGTGCACGAAGGGCTCCACGTTTACTGCAACGGGGCATACATAGAGCTCTTCGGTTTTGACGGATTTGAAGACGTGGAGGGGCTTTCCATCCTGGACCTGTTCACTGCCGGGGACAGCGAAACCGACCTGAAGGCAGTCCTGCGCGGACTGGCCAACAACGAACTGCCCGAAGACAACCTGGAGTTTGTCGCCCACCAACCCAACGGAGAAACGTTCAACGCCCTGGTGACATTCTCACCGGCCCGATTCAATCGGGAAGACTGTATCCAGATCCTGGTTCGCGAGCAGGTGGTCGAATCCGATCCCGGTCTGGCCCGGGAAATCGAGAAACTTCGGACCACCGATGCCGCAACCGGCCTGATGAACCGGCAGGTGTTCATGGAACAGGTCACCCGGGCCATGGAGAATCAGCAGCAAGGCGTGGAGTGTGCCGTTCTGTTTGTGGAGCTTACCGATTACCCATCCCTTCTCAACAAGATCGGAATCGGTTCCGCCGATGCACTCATCAAGCAAGCCGCCCAGGTTGTCTCTCACCAGGCCGGTGAGGAAGACATGGTCAGCCGCGTCCGGGACAATACCTTTGCGTTGCTGGTCAAGCGGGACCAGAGAGAGGAGGTTGAAACACTGGCCCGGCACCTGCTGGATGCCTATTCCGGCCATATCCTCCAGGTCAGGGACCGCTCCCTGACGGTTTCCGCGGCCGTGGGCATGACCTATATCGGCCAGCGTTCACTGGATGCCGAGGAAATCCTTCATCAGGCCGACGATGCCCTGACCGAAGCCCTGCGGGCCGGGGGCAACTGCTTTGTCCGATATCGCCCCCGAGTTGAAACCGGAGGTGGTGAAGAGGATGAGCAATGGGCCGACCGCCTGCGCCATGCCCTGGACAACAACGAACTTCTGCTCGTCGAGCAGCCCATTCTTGACCTGGAAAAGGACGAGCCCCTTATTCAGAAGGTGGAAACTCGCCTCAGACCGGATGAGTCCGAAGAACTCTATCTCCCCGACATGTACATGCCGGCAGCCATTCGCAAGGGCCTGGCCACATCACTGGACAGGGACCTGGTGGAAAGACTGCTGGATCGGATCGCGGCCGATGAAACCGAAACATTCTGGATGCTTCCGGTCTCCTCGGCATCGATCAGCGACACCGGGTTCCATACCTGGATGCAAGAACAGATCGATCAGGGCAAGCTGCCTGGCCAGCGGCTGATCTTCCAGTTCAGGGACACTGATATCCGGGAAACCCTTCTGGACGCGCAACGGTTCATTCAGCGCTTCGCTGCCCGGGGCTGTCATTTTTCCCTTGCCGATGTGAACCACGAGACACCACTCGAACAGTTGCTAAAACATCTCGACCTGGATTACCTGGAACTGCGACCGGAAACCACCGAGAACCTGAGCGCCGATGAAGACCGCCGCCAGGAATTGAGCGAGGTAGTCAGCGCAATCCAGGAGCGCAATATCCGGATCGTGGCTCCCCGGGTGCATAACACCAACGACATGGCATCGTTGTGGCAGTTCGGGATTACGCTGGTCCAGGGCGAATTCGAGCATGATGAAGCGGCTGTCGGACAGGCCTGACGGCCGATTCAGCGCGCTCCTTCCTCCAGCGCCCGAATACGCTCGTCGAGCGGCGGATGGCTCATCATCAGTCGCTTGAATCCCATTCCCGTACGGCCGCGAATGCCCATCGCCTCGACGGATTCCGGCAGATCTGCCCGCCCCTGATGGGCCTGCTTGAGCCGCTTGAGGGCGGCAATCATGTTCTGGCGACCGGCAAGCTTTGCACCCCCGGCATCGGCCCGGAATTCCCGCCACCGGGAGAAGGCCATGACCACCATGCTTGCAAGAATTCCCAGCACGATCTGCATGACGATCACCGACAGGAAATAACCCGGCCCGAAGGCGCTGTTGCTGCGAAATACGACCCGGTCGATGATCTGACCAAATACCCGGGCCAGAAGAAGCACCATGGTATTGAGCACCCCCTGCAACAGGGTCATGGTGATCATGTCGCCATTGGCCACGTGGGCTACTTCATGGCCCAGCACCGCCTCGACCTCGTTGGGTCGCATGTTCCGTAACAGGCCTGTACTTACCGCCACCAGGGAGTTGTTGCGCGAGGCACCGGTGGCAAAGGCATTCGGGTCCGGGGAGTCGAAGATGGCTACATCCGGCATTCCCACACCGGCTTCCTTTGCCTGGCGCTGGACGGTCTCAACGAGCCAGCGTTCAGTTGGATTGGCCGGCTGGTCGATGACCCGGGCACGCATGCTCATCAGGGCAATGCGCTTGGACATGGCCAGTGAAAGAAACGCCCCGCCCATCCCGAAAATCAACGCGAATATCAGGACACCGGCGTGATTGACATTGATTCCCTGGGCAACCAGCCAGGGCTCGAGCAGATTCATGACAACCCCGAGCACCACCAGCAAGGCCAGGTTGGTGGCCAGGAAAAGACCTACACGTCGCATCATGGTTCGATTCCCGTTAGCTATCCAGATCAGCAGTTAGAATGGCGACTGGAAGTCCGGAAAACAAGCAAATCCAACCATTGAACCCGGCATATATCGGACGCTTCGCACCTTCACCAACCGGGCCACTGCACCTCGGGTCCATGGTCGCTGCCGTGGGTAGTTTCCTTCAAGCCCGAAGCCGAAACGGTCTGTGGAAGGTCCGGGTGGAAGATATCGATCCGCCCCGGGAGGTCCCGGGAGCCGCCCGCAGCCAACTGGCGACACTGGATGCCTTCGGGATGAAACCGGACGGATCGGTAATCTGGCAAAGCGCCTCGAAACCCTTTCATGACAAGGCCCTGGATACCCTGCTTGCCGAGAATCTTGCCTTTCACTGTGCCTGCAGCCGACGGGACCTGCCGGCGTCCGGAGTATATCCGGGCATCTGCCGCAACGGGATTGCCGAAGGCCGCAAGGCCAGAAGCATTCGGGCGAAGGTCACGAACGAACCGATTGCCTTTGCTGACCAGATCCAGGGGCCTTTCGAGCAAAACCTTGCCGATCAATGCGGTGATTTCATCATTCGCCGCGCAGACAGCTTGATTGCCTACCAGCTGGCCGTTGTGGTCGATGATGCCCGGGACGGGATCACCGAGATCGTGCGCGGGGCCGACCTGCTCGATTCCACTCCCAGGCAGATTCACCTGCAGCAGTGCCTCGGTCTTGCCACCCCGGCCTATCTGCACCTGCCCCTGGTAATCGGTGCCGATGGTCGCAAGCTGAGCAAGTCCGAATTCGCCGATCCGGTCAATCGACTGGCCCCGGTCGATGCGCTGGTCCGGATCCTCCGGATTCTGGGTCACCCCCCGCCCCCTGGCCCGGCCCGGCTGGACCGGCTTTGGCGCTGGGCCATTGAGAACTGGCAACCTGAAGCGATTCCCAAGGGACCGGTCGGGGTTCATGCCGATTGAACCTGCCGCTATACTGCCGACCAAACCTTACAGGTCAGCCAGACAGAACTCATGAACGCAAACTACCTGGATTTCGAACAGCCCATTGCCGAACTGGAGGAAAAGATTCGGGAGCTGCGTCATGTCAGTTCGGACAACTCGCTGAACCTGGACGAGGAGATTCAGCGGCTTGAAGACAAGCTCCGCCACCGGACCGAAGCGATCTTTTCGGCTCTCTCGCCCTGGCAGGTCTCCCAGCTCGCCCGGCATCCCAACAGGCCTTACACACTGGAATACATTCCCATGGTATTCGAGCGGTTCCAGGAGCTGCACGGTGATCGGCTATTCGGCGATGACAAGGCCATAGTCGGGGGAATGGCAGCGCTGGACGGGCGCCCGGTCATGATCATCGGCCAGCAAAAGGGGCGGGATACCAGGGAAAAGGTCCGGCGGAACTTCGGCATGCCCCGACCGGAAGGCTACCGCAAGGCGCTGCGACTGATGAACATGGCCGCCCGCTTTCGCCTGCCGGTGGTGACCTTCATCGATACTCCGGGTGCCTACCCGGGGGTCGGGGCCGAGGAGAGAGGCCAATCCGAGGCCATTGCCCGCAACCTGGCCGTCATGGCCCGCCTGCCGGTTCCAATCATCTGCACGGTCATCGGCGAAGGCGGCTCCGGTGGGGCCCTGGCCATCGGCGTGGGCGACCGGACCAACATGCTCCAGTACAGCACCTACTCGGTCATTTCCCCGGAAGGCTGCGCTTCCATTCTCTGGAAAAGCCCGGAGAAGGCCGAAGTGGCCGCCGATGCCCTGGGCCTGACAGCCGAGCGGCTGCTCGAGCTCAAACTGATCGACAAGATCATCCGTGAACCCCGGGGAGGTGCCCACCGTGGCCCGCACGAGGTCGCGGTACGCATCAAGGAGACCATTTCCGCACAGCTGGACAAGCTCGAGGCAATGGAGACCGGCGATCTCCTGGAACAACGTTACCGCCGGTTGATGGCCTACGGCGATTTCGAACTTGTGTGAGCCTCGAATCCTTCGATCCGGCCAGCCTTGAACGGGTCCTTCGGACCTTCCCGGTCAGTGCCCGGCTGATTGTCGCATTCAGCGGCGGACCCGACTCCACCGCCCTGCTGCACGCCCTCAGCCGCCTGGAATGGCCCCTGCTGGCCGTTCACGTGGACCACGGACTGGACAAGAATTCCCGCGACAGGTCGCAGCAGGCCGAATCCATGGCCGGACGCTGGAACGTGCCGTTCATCGCCCACCGGATCCAGGTTCCCCCGGGGGCTGCCGGCGGGCTTGAACACGCCGCCCGCAAGGCTCGCTACCAGGCCCTTGTCCGGGAAATGGAAACCGGTGACCTGCTGCTCACCGCCCATCACGCCGACGACCAGGCCGAAACGGTTCTGCTCCGGCTGATGCGAGGGAGCGGGCCGGCGGGACTCGGTGGTATCCGACCCTTGCGCAAGCTGGGTCCGGGCTGGCTTGCGCGTCCGCTGCTTGACTGGCCCCGGCAGACATTGGCCGACTACCTGGACCAGCAGCAAATCCAGGGACTTGAAGACCCGGCTAACCGGGACCTGTCCCGGGACCGGAACTATCTGCGCCACCAGGTCATGCCCCTGCTCCACGCCCGCTGGCCAGCCGCTGCCGGCTCGATTGGCCGAAGCGCCCGGCACTTGCAGGCGGTTGACCGGGAAATCACGCGACAGGCAGACCGGGAATTGGACCATGCAAGGGCCGGCCGCCACCGGCTGGCTCTGGAGCCCTTTTCCGGCCTTGATGAGCTGCGGCGAAAGGCACTCATCCGGCGATGGCTGGACGAGCTGGGCTGGTCAATGCCCTCCACTGTCCGGCTCGATACCTTCATCCGGCAAGTCGAATCCGCCGCACCGGACCGCAGGCCCTGCCTGGAAATGCCCGATGGTGTGCTGGTGCGGGAAGGCCCGTTCATCCATGCCAGAAATCATGCAAGCAAACCGGGTCCGTTTTGCATCACCTGGGATGGCCTCCACCCACTGGAGCTTCCCGATGGCCGGGGTCGATTGCTCATCAAGGGCAAACCCGGGGTAACGCTGCCACCGGAAACCTGGCCGGTAACGATTCGCAACCGGACCGGAGGTGAGAAGATCCGGCTTCACGGCAACCACAGGCGGCCGGTGAAAAAACTGTTCCAGGAAGCCGGAATCCCCGTCCGTGCCCGGGCCCTGTTCCCGTTCATTTTTGCCGAAGACCGGCTGGTCGCTGTAGGCGATCGGTGGCAGGATGAACAATTCAGCGCGAATCTTCACCGCCGGGGCCAGTCGCTGGTCTGGGAAGTACCGGAAACGGGCAGTATCCAGCCTGCCGACGATCCCCGGGTTGACGGTCAACCCCACGACAATCGAGCCAAGAAACATGACTGAATCGAAGGAAAACACCGAACCGGACTTCGAGAGCCGGTTGAAGGAACTGGAAAAACTGGTCGAAAAGCTCGAATCCGGCGACCTGACCCTGGATGAGTCCCTTGCCCATTATCGCCGCGGGGTGGAGTTGGCACGGGATTGCCACGGTCACCTGGAAAAGGCCCGTCTGACCATCGAGGAACTGGCCGAAGTGGACGACGAATCCAGTGCGCGGCCGTTCGATGACCGTGAATGATGGTTTTCAGGAGCACTTCACACCCCGCCTGAAGCGCTTTGAAAGCAACCTGGAGCGGGCGCTGCCCAGGGCCGACGAGGCTCCTACCTCACTGCACCAGGCCATGCGCTACGCCGTTCTGGGCGGAGGCAAACGGATCCGTCCGCTGCTGGTCTATTCGGCTGCCGAGGCATTGAGCCTGGAAGATACCAGGGTCGATGCGCTGGCCATTGCCGTTGAAATGATCCACGCCTATTCCCTTGTACACGATGACTTGCCGGCCATGGACGATGACGACCTGCGTCGCGGCCAGCCCACCTGCCACGTGGCGTTCGACGAGGCAACGGCTATCCTGGCCGGCGATGCGTTGCAGGCACTGGCCTTCGAGGTCCTCTCATCCGACCGGGGGCTGACCGGATCGGCCGCCGCCCGCTTGCGCATGGTTCGGGGGCTGGCTGCAGCCTGCGGGTCAAGGGGTATGGCCGGCGGTCAGGCTCATGACCTGGAAGCGGTGGGATGCAGGCTCGACCGGGAAGCTCTGGAGACCATGCACCGGATGAAAACCGGTGCCCTGATCCGGTATTGCGTGGTCGCACCGGCCTGGCTATGCGAGATCGACGGGGCCCGTCGATCATCGTTGCATCGGTTCGGTTCCCTGGTCGGCCTGGCATTCCAGATTCACGACGATATCCTCGATGAGACCGGCGACGCGGTGGAGACCGGCAAACCCAGGGACTCCGACCGGGACCGGAACAAACCGACATTTACCAGCACCCTGGGCCTGGAAACCTCCCGGGAACTGGCCCGGGACCTGAGCGAGCAAGCCCTGGGCTGCCTTCGGGAATTCGGCCCCCAGTCCGAGTCCCTGGCCCGCCTTGCCCGTTTTGCAGTCGACCGAAGGGGTTAGGGCCTGTTCACACTTATCCGATCGCCGCGACGGGTTACTAACGAGATCACTAATCAGCAGACATTCAGCGCTTCAGAGCCGGCCTCCAGCAAGGCGCGCGAGCGCAGACATAGCGGACTATTTCAAGCGAGCGG
>SLIZ01000006.1 GCA_007135395.1 Wenzhouxiangellaceae bacterium
CCGGTCTGGTGGGTGGCTCGGCTGGCAACAGCTCATTCGGCGACCGGGATGTAACCGCCCTGTACACCGAGTGGCTGTTCCCGGTAACCGACGAGTTCGAGATCACCGGTGCGCTGCGCTATGACGATTACTCCGACTACGGTTCCGACCTGAGTCCGAAGATCGCCCTGCGCTACCAGCCGCTGGATAACCTGACTCTGCGTGGTGGCTATGCCGAAGGCTACGCGGCCCCGGACCTGACCCTGATCAACGCCGAAGACGCTTTCTCGGCTGACTTCGTGACGGACTTTGTCCGCTGCGAACAGCAGGGCATCCCGACAGGCGACTGCCCGCAGATCCAGACCACGGCCAACGCCATCGGTAACGAGGACCTGGATTCGGAAAACTCCCGTCAGTGGAGTGCCGGCATGGCCTTTGAGCCGACGAGCTGGCTGAATGGTTCGCTTGATTTCTACTACATCGAAATCGACGACATCATCCGGACCATCTCCTCTCAGGAGCTGATCAACCTGGAGTTTGCTGGTCAGCCGTTCCCCGAGGGACTTGGCGTGGAACGTGATGCCTCCGGTAACGTGGTCGAAATCACCCGTGGCCCGGCAAACGAAGGCGATCTGACCACCTACGGCTGGGATCTGAACCTGCGCAGCCAGTTCGACTTCGGTGAAGCCGGACGACTGGGGACCAACCTGCAGGTCGGTTTCGTCCAGCACTGGGAAATCGAGTCCGAGCTCGACGACGATGTGCCCGAGGCCCGCACAGTGGGTCGCCTGGGCAACCCGCGGATCCGTGCGAACCTGGAGAACGTGTACTCCTGGAGCGATTTCCGCTTCGGCTGGAACATGCATTTCACTTCGTCCACGGCCGAGCAGGTCTCCAACGTCAACGGCTACCGGGAGAAGCAGGGTCACGTAGCATCATGGGTCAAGCATGACCTGTCAGCGACCTACTTCGCACCCTGGAATGCCGAGATCACGGCAGGTGTTCGTAACGTGCTCGATCGCGATCCGCCGGTCTCGAGCGCCTACAGCCGCGGTTACGCGTTTGACTACTCTGACGGTTGGGGTCGTATTCCCTACGTCCGCTACACCCAGAACTTCTAAAGGGTTAGCAGCAAGAGTAGAGGCAACACAAGCCTGATACAGCGGCCCGGGACCTTCCCGGGCCGTTTTGCGTTTCAGGGGCCTCCGGTCGAACCATGTGCCGGGCTCTTGAATCGGCGAGTCGGGTCTTTCTCGATCAGCGTCAATTCCGGAGCCAGTTGCAGTCGCATGCCCTCCACCGCCCGCCGGGCATCGGCCAGCAGATTCTGAAGCTCCTTGTCGTCCTGCAAGCTCTCCCATCGCACATCACCCCTGAGTTCCCAATAGCCCCGCCAACCTCTGGAGGTGGCTTTTTCAAGATGGTTCAGTGCCAGGCCTCGCTGATTCATAAGTGTATGTGCCCGAGCCCGGGCCACGGCCAGCCATGCGTCGTGACCAAAACCCTGCAAATCCCGGTTCTCAACCTGGACCAGGGTTTGCCGAAGAATTTCATCCGCCTCCCCGCGGCGACCCAGCTTCTGCAGACTGAATGCCATCCAGTGCAATGCGTCCAGTTCCATGGCCAGGTCATTGTGATCCAGGCGACTTTCCTGTCCCGGGTAGACAAGGGAAAGTTTTTCCAGGGCCCGCTCGTGCTGGCCCAGTGCCGAATGGGCCTGTCCGGTTGCCCGCAGCATCCAGCGGGGCCATGCGGAAAGTTCACCAAAGCGGCCGTTGCCCATTGCCCGCACGCGGGCCAGTTCTGATTCGATGTCGTTGTTGCGGTTCAGCGCATGGAGCACATCGTGGTGCATCAGCATGGCAGCACTTCCTGCCGGGCCCGGGTCCAGCGCGGCCAGGTGGTATACAGCGACCTCGAACATCCCGAGCTTCCGATAGGCTGTAGTCAATTCATGATCATATTGGGCCTGCTCGACATCTTCGTGTGATTTCAGGGCATATTGCAGTGCCTGGTCGAAGGAACCGGAATCGAGTTCGATCTCGGCAAGCAGGCGATAAAGGTAGGCTGGATTACCGGGAATGCTTTGCTGAATCGAAACCAACTGCTGGCGGGCCCGATCGACCTTGCCCTGCATGGACAGAAACCGGGAATGAATTGCGTTGACCATGGGGTCGAGTGGATCCAGGTGCATGGCAGTTTGCGCGCTGGACCAGGCATCCTGGACCTGACCCTGGCCAGCCCGGGCCAGGGCCAGCCAGGCGTGGGCATGGGGCATCCCCGGGTTGCCTTCGAGTGCCTGCCGCAACCGCACTTCTGCACGCTGGTAGTTTTCCGGATCAAAGCAGGCTGGGGGACACGGGCCGTGGGAATTCATCATGCTGGCCAGGCCGTCTACAGCCAGAACCTCGGGCAGTGCATCATCCAGTCTCCCGGCCCTCTGGATGGCCAGTCGTGCGCGTTGATGCTGCCCCTTTCGATCGGCCTTGTTTCGGGAAGTGAGCTTTGCCCGGGACAGTGCAACGTAGGCTTGTGCGTAATCAGAATCGGCTGCAATGGCCCGGTGCAGCAGATCAATGGCTTGAGGATTGTCATTGAACGGGTTGGCCCGGATACGTTCGAGTGCCAGCAGGTAGTGTTGGCAGGCCTGCAGGTTTGCCGTGCCCTTGCATCGTGAGTCGACACCTTCCCGGGACTGGAAACGAAACTGCCGGGCAATCTCCCGGCTGATCTGAAGAGGAATATCCTCCAGCGAAGTGCTACCCAGCGGGTAACGCCCCTCCCAGACCACCTGCCCGGAGGAGTCCGACAGTGTCGTCTCGACCCGATTCCCCCGGTCGTTACTTATGATCCGACCCTTGAGAACATGGCTGACCCCAAGCCGCTCGGCGACCTCATTCGGTTCCGGATAGTCCTCACCTGGCGGGAATTCAAAGGGGATGACCAGAAACGCGGTACTCAGCTCCAGAAATCCGGCCAGTTGCCGTGCCAGGTCCCTGCCGGGATCCGGATCGTCATTGCCGACCACGGCAAACGGGACAATGGCTATGGCCACTTCCGGCGTATTTCCGTGACTGGAGGATTCGGACGGGCTGTTTGCCGGCCCGAAGGTAGCCAGAACCAGCGCCAGGCTGATAACGCAGGCCGAAATCCACAGGTAGATCCCCGGATGCTGACGTCGGGCATGATCCTGGAACCGGGGTTGAATGGGCTCTCCAGCTTCCACCGGGGCGTTCTTGCGGGATTCCCGGCCATCTTCTTTTTCGGGTCGACTATCCCCGGGGCCATTATCTCCAGCCCAGGCATCCCGAGGCCTCACCGGAGCCACGAGCCGGTAGCCGCGCTTGGGAATGGTTGCAATGTATTGCGGATTCCGCGCGGTATCGCCGAGTTCCTTGCGCAACTGCGCGATACGCTTGTAAACCGGATTGTCGCCAACTGGATAATCCCCCCAGACCTGGGTAATCAGGAAGTCACCGCTGAGGACCTGGCCTGGATGCTCAGCCAGGACCTGCAAGACCGCCATGGTCTTCGGTTCCAGCGAGACATTTCTTCCGTCTTGGGAAAGCCGGCCCAGGGCCGGTTCCACCAGCCAGTCTCCCAGCCTGAAACCGTCCGGTTCTTTTGTGCTGAATGCTGCCATGAACAACGACTCCCATCTTCATCGCCCAATTTCCGAAAAAAACTGCAACTTTCCAGGCCGGCTTCACTTGTGGATACCGGGCAGGCCCGATTGAGCAGTTTCTGTCAGGGCTGAAATCCCCTACGAATACAGTCGTAGGTTATCCCGGACGTGATTTTCTTGCAAGTGACGAAAGTAATTTGGGGAGTTGATTCCAGCTTCTGCAGACTTTGGGAACAAAAACGGAAGGACTTCTCACAGGTTCGGGAACGTAACCGAACAATCTCTTAACGTACTTTAACAACCGTCGAAATGCCACGGATCCGGAGAACGGTTTCCACAGGCCGTTTTCACCGACGGATCCCGGCAAGAGTGTTTTGGCAACGTTGTGAGATGCAACGACCGGAGCGAGGCGGCGCTTTTGACTCTCCATGCGTCGCCCGCTCCCATTGCATCCCGACAAGCTGAAATGGGCAGGCACGAATTGCAAGGGCTGGAGTCGCCCGGTGTCGGCCCCCGACAAAAATGTTCCCTATAACCCCTAACCTCAAGGTAGATAAATCATGAAGAAGCACAATTCACTGTATAGGGCAATAAAGTATGCCTTGCCGATTGCCCTCGGTTCGAGCCTGGCAATGACCGCAGCCCCGGTGCATGCCCAGGACGACGATGAGGCCGCCGAGCTGGACCGGATCCAGGTCACTGGTTCCCGTATTACCCGAACCGACGTGGAAGGCGCGCTGCCGGTCACCGTCATCGATCGTGAAGCGATCGAGATGTCCGGCGAGAATTCCATCGCCGACCTGCTGCGTAACACCACCTTCAACTCCTTCGGCTCGTTCCGGCCCCAGTCCGGTTCCTCGGCCCAGAACCAGGGCTCGATTTCCCTTCGAGGGTTGGGTTCGGCCCGGACCCTTGTGCTGATCGACGGTCGCCGGTTCCCCAAGAATCCGTTCTCCGGCACCGGCCAGGACATCAACTCCATTCCCATGGGGGCGGTCGAGCGCATTGAAATCCTGTCCGACGGCGCCTCGGCTGTTTACGGTTCCGACGCCATCGGTGGTGTGATCAACATCATCACCCGGAAGGACTACGACGGCGCACAGTTGAGCTACACCTACACCGACCCGTCCCGTGACGGCGGCAAGCAGCGCTCTGGCCACGCCATGATTGGCACCACCAGCGACCGGGGCCGGATGCTGGCCGTGGCTTCGAAGAACTCCCGTTCGATCATCTTCGCCAACCAGCGTCCCTGGTCGGAGTCTTCCGTAGGCGACAGCCACTCGACCTCCGATAACCTCAGCATCTTCGGCAACACCTTCGTGCCGTTTATTCTCGACGACGATGGCGCCCCGATCGGTCTCGGCGAGGCCATGGTCGCCGAAGGTGGCTGCGAGGAACTGTCCGAAAATTTCTACACCATGCCTGATGATGTCTTCTTCGGCGGGGAGGGCTGTTTCTACGACTTCACCCCGGTCTCAGCCGATGAGGCCTCGATCTCCAACCAGTCGCTGCACGTGACCGGTGACTACGAGATCAATCGGGACTGGCGTGTCTACACCCGGATGGAAGGCACCCGGACCGAATCCTTCGGCCGTTACGCCCCCCTGCCGGATACTGTTGATCTTCAGCCCGATGATGCCAGTAACCCGTTTGATGTGCCGGTACGCCTGTACCATCGTTTTGATGCCATGGGTCCGCGAGATAACCAGGTGGACTCGGACATCTACTCCGGCCTGCTGGGCTTCGAAGGCCGCTTGGGCCAGGTCGACCTGGACTTTGGTATCAACTACAGCCGCTACTCGGGCAAGGAAGTTGGCCGGGGTTATGGCATGCGTTCGAACATGCAGTCCTTCATGCAGGATGGCTCGTATGACCCGCTGGACCCGTTCGGTGCCGATGATGAAACCATTCAGGGCATGTCCGTGACCACCAGCCGGGTCAGCGAGTTCGAGATCCAGGAAGTCTATGCCAGTGCCGGATTCGATGCCTTTGAAATGGGTGCAGGCCCGGCCCAGGCCGTGGTTGGTTTCGAGTACCGGGAAGAAGACTTCTCCGACCAGTATGACTCGCTTTCCGAAGCCGGTCTGGTGGGTGGCTCAGCTGGCAACAGCTCATTCGGCGACCGGGATGTAACCGCCCTTTACACCGAGTGGCTGTTCCCGGTAACCGACGAGTTCGAGATCACCGGCGCACTGCGCTTTGACGACTACTCCGACTACGGTTCCGACCTGAGCCCGAAAATCGCTTTCCGCTACCAGCCGCTTGATAGACTGACCCTGCGCGGTGGCTATGCCGAAGGCTACGCGGCCCCGGACCTGACCCTGATCAACGCCGAAGACGCTTTCTCGGCTGACTTCGTGACGGACTTTGTCCGCTGCGAACAACAGGGTGTTTCCCAGGCTGACTGCCCCCAGATTCAGACCAACGCGACTGCCATTGGCAATCCGGACCTGGATTCGGAAAACTCCCGCCAGTGGAGTGCCGGTATGGCCTTCGAGCCGACGAGCTGGCTGAATGGTTCGCTGGACTTCTACTACATCGAAATCGATGACCTGATCCGGTCGGTGTCCTCCCAGGACCTGATCAATCTGGAGTTTGAGGGAAGGACACTTCCTCAGGGACTGGTTGATGCCGGCCTTGGCGTTGAACGCGATGGGGTGGGCAATGTGGTCACCATCACCCGGGGTCCGGCCAACGAAGGCGATCTGACCACTTATGGCTGGGATTTGAACCTGCGCAGCCAGTTCGACTTCGGTGAAGCCGGGCGCCTGGGCACCAACCTGCAGGTCGGGTTTGTTCAGCACTGGGAACTCGATTCGGAAACGGATCTGGAAATCAGCGAACCCCGGACTGTGGGCACGATCGGCACCCCCCGTTTCCGGGCCAATCTCGAGAACGTCTACGCCTGGGCTGACTTCCGTTTCGGCTGGAACATGCACTTCACGTCCTCCACTGCAGAGCAATCGGTGATCAACGAAGAGTTCACGGCCGCCGAAAAGCAGGGACATGTTGCTTCGTGGATCAAGCATGATCTTTCCGCGACCTACTTTGCGCCCTGGAATGCCGAGATCACGGCAGGGGTTCGCAATGTGCTCGATCGCGATCCACCGGTCTCGTCCTTCTTCAGCCGCAGTTATGCCTACGACTACACGGATGGCTGGGGTCGTATTCCCTACATCCGCTACACCCAGAACTTCTAAAGGGTAAGCAGGAATAGTAAAGGCATCACCTGAAACAACGGCCCGGGACCTTCCCGGGCCGTCTTGCTTTGTGCCCAGGCATCACTCGGGACTGAATAGGTCCCGAACCCGGCGACCTTCAATTCCTGATTGCTGACTTGCATCAGGACGAATTGGTACAATATCGGTACTGAATCAACTGCCCGGATCCTGTTTTCATGATCAGCCAGTCCTATACGCCGGTAAAATTCGAACGAGAGTGCCCCGTGGTGCTGATTCCCGACGGCATGGAAGCGGAGATTCCGGCCGGTACCGTGGGCTATATCACACAGTCCATGGGGGGCAATTTCACGGTATACGTGGAGGGCCGGCTGTTCAGGGTGGCCGGAGATGATGCCGATGCCATCGGCAAGGAACCCCCGCCCCGGCCCCACCTGCCCGAAGATGCCTCCGACGGGGATCTGGAAGCATTGATCTGGCGCCAGATGAAAACCTGCTATGACCCGGAGATCCCCATCAACGTGGTCGACCTGGGGCTGATCTACGACTGCCAGGTCGAGCCGGTGGGCGATGGTCAGCGGGACGTGCACGTCCAGATGACGCTCACTGCGCCGGGATGCGGCATGGGAGAATTTCTGGTCGATGATGTAAAAAACCGGATCGAGCTGATTCCCACCGTTCGAAAGGCCAGGGTGAGCCTTACCTTCGACCCGCCCTGGAACCAGCACATGATGTCGGAGGCCGCCCGCCTGGAAACCGGCATGTTCTGAACCCGGCCTGTCCGGGTTCCCGATAGCTGACAGGGCGCCAGACAGCTTGTATGTTAGTGCGCCTGCAACCCCTTGCAAGCAATGCCCATGGCAATCGGTCGCGCCCCGATTTTTTTTCTGCTAGTTGTCCTGTGCATCCCGGGTCATTCCTCGGTGGACATGGACGAGGCCGAGGAGGGAGTGTCCTGGAGCGTGCGGGATGCGCAAACCGGAGCCCCGGTGGATGCCGAACTGATTCTTGTACCCGAGCATTCTCCCCGGGCACCGGTTGCAGACGAACTGGACCGGGCGATCGAGGAGGCCGGACCCGGCCAGGCAATGGCCTACTTCCCGGCCCGGGAATCCGTGCCGGCGGTAACAGAGCCGATGGTGGGTCGCCTGCAGGCGACCGGATTCCGCCCGCTCCTGGTTCGGTTGCGTCCCGGCGATGACCTGCGGGGGCGGGTCTTCTGGATGTCGCCGACCGGCGATCGAACACGGCACCCGGACGTGCAGGACGGGCCTGCCCAGCGACCGGAAACGCTACAGGGCCGGGTGCTGGATTCAAACACCCTTGACCCGGTGAGGGGGGGCCGGGTCATCCTTCGGGCCACCGGCGATTCAGCGATTACCGGGCCCGACGGGGCCTACAGTCTCCCCATGCCCGGCCAGCCGGCCGGTCAGGTCCAGGGGCAGTCCATTTCCCTGGAGGTAATGGCGCCGGATTTCCCGGTACGGCACTACCGCGGTATTCCCGCGGGCGGCGGCGATGTCCGGCTGGACCTGCACCTGGGCAGCCGGTCTCCTGCAGGGGCCGACCACCTGCTGGAGCCGCCCGCACGGCTTCGCCCCCGGCCATTGGAAAAGCCGGTTCGGGTAAGCCTTCCACGGGGATCGCCGGGCGAACCGCCGGCAAGCATCACGGTGGGGTTTGCCGATGCCGACTGCACCAAGCCGTGCTGTACGGGCAATTGCTCTTACGCGTGTGTCTTTGAACTGGAAGACTACGTTCGCCGGGGGCTTGCCGATGAGTGGATCGCCTCCTGGCCCCAGCATGCCCTTCGAGCCGGTGCAGTGGCCTACCGCAGTTACGGGGCCTGGCATGTTTTCAATCCCCCGGAACATGGTGCCTACGACTTGTGTTCCTCGGCCTGTTGCCAGGTCAACACGCCGGGCACCGTGGAGTCGACGGACCTGGCGGTTGCCGCCACCCCGGGATTGATGCTCGAGCGGGAGCAGGCGGTTTTTCGTTCGGAATATTCGGCCGAAAACAACTGCCTTGTCGGTGATCTGCCCTGTACCAATCCGGACTTGTCCTGCGGCGACGGTTTTGCCGGCTCACCCGCCCTCGCCTGGCCCTGCCTGGAAGACCCGGTGGGTGCCGGCCATGCCTGCTTCGGCCACGGTCGCGGCATGAGCCAGTGGGGCAACCAGCGCTGGTCGACTGAACCTCACTTCAAGACCTGGAAATGGCAACTTGACCACTACTACAACGACCAAGGCCAGGGGAGCGGCCTGCGCACGGCCGTGATCAGCCAGGTACTGGGGATCGACAAGGCCTGGGCGACGCCGGTCGAGCCCGAGCCCGGACAGACCGTTACGCTTGGCCTGGAAGCAAAGAACCGGGCCGCCGAAGCCAACGACCAGGTCATTGTCGGTGCCAGCATCCGGCTGCCGGGAGGCCCATTCATCGACGATCCGGCCAATGACCAGCCCGTGGCCCTCCAGCCGGGAATCAATCCGGTCCAGCGAAGCTTCGACCTGCCCGAAGATCTGCCGCCGGGAATCTACGAGGTCCACCTGAGCCTTTACCTGGATGTCAACGAGGACGGCCAGATCACCGGCGAAGATCTTCTTCAGGATCTCATCGTCATCGAACAGGGACTGATGGTCGGCGGCGGGATTTTCCGGGACCGGTTCGAGG
>SLIZ01000183.1 GCA_007135395.1 Wenzhouxiangellaceae bacterium
GATGAAGATCGAGCAGTCGATCTTGCGGGCCAGATCGGAGGCGTTGGAGCTGATCAGGTGCAGGCGGTCGGAGACGCCCGGGATATGGGAAGCCATGACCACCAGGTCAGCACCTATATCCTTCTGGGCCTGAACGAGCTTGTCGTCGAGCTCGATGGTCACGTCGGTACTGTGCATGGTCTTGCTCGAGGTGGAAATCCCGCGGGACTCGCCCTGTTCCCTGGCAAATGCCTCCAGGTTGCTTTCCATTTCCTCCGGGGTCCGGGCAGCCCGGTTCGGTACCCGTCCGGCCACGGTTACATAATGAACGGTGGCGCCGTGCAGCTTGGCCAGGTCAGCGGCCAGCTCCAGGGTCTTTTCCAGTTTCTCGGCGTATTTGAGGTCCACCGGGACCATGATCTTCTGGTACATGCCTTTCTCCAGGTTCGGATTGCCCACCAGCCAGCGCTGGCCGCCACCCTTGCAGTATGCATGACACGAAAACCAGGGTCTTGATGCAGATCAATTCTGCCCACGAAAAAGGGCTCCCTTCCGGAGAAGGGAGCCCTGTGCACGGTAATGCAGATTCGATGGATATCGAATCAGTTGGTGGCCGGGGCCCCGTACTTGATCAGCTGCAACTCGTGGTGCAGGCCCTTGGCAAGGCTTACACACATCAGCAGCAGTACGATCACGAAGGGCAGACCCGTACTTACCGAACCGGCCTGCAGGGCGCTCAGGGCAGCCTCGCCACCCACGGCCAGCAGTACGCCGGCGATCAGACCTTCGATGACAACCCAGAAGATCCGCTGGGACTGGGGCGCGTCGGTCTTGCCGCCGGCGGTGATGCCGTCGAGCACCAGCGACCCGGAGTCCGAGGAGGTGATGAAGAACACCAGCACCAGACAGATGGCCAGGAACGAGGTGATGGCCGTGAACGGCAGGTTCTGCAGCATCTGGAACAGGGCCAGCGCCTCATCGGTGATGCCTTCCTGGTACAGCGCACCAATGCCGGCGGCCACCTGGTCGAGACCCGAGCCACCGAAGGCGCTCATCCAGATCACAGTCACCAGGGTGGGCACGATGAGTACCGCGGTGAGGAACTGGCGAACCGTCCGGCCCCGGGAGACCCGGGCGATGAACATGCCCACGAACGGGGACCAGGATATCCACCAGGCCCAGAAGAACACGGTCCAGCCATGGTAGAAGGTATCATCCTCACGACCCACCGGGTTCGACAGGGGCAGCAGGTACTGAACGTAGCCGCCGATGGTGGTTGCCGTGTTGTTCAGGAAGGCGATGAATCCGCCGGCAAACATGACGAACAGCAGCAGCGCCGCGGCCAGGACCATGTTCAGGTTACTGAGCACCCGCACGCCGCCGTGGATGCCTCGCAACACGGAAATCAGGGCGGCTGTGGTCACACCCACGATGATGGCGACCTGGGTCATCAGCCCGCCGTCGATGTTGAACAGGAACTCCAGTCCGCCGGCCGCCTGCCGGGCACCGAGGCCCAGGGAGGTGGCCAGACCGAACAGGGTGGCCAGCACGGCCAGGGTATCGATCACATGACCCACCGGCCCCCACACCCGGTCGCCGAGCAGGGGATAGAAGGTGGAGCGAATGGTCAGTGGCAGCCCCTTGTTGTAGGCAAAAAATGCCAGTGACAGGGCAACCACGCCGTAGATGGCCCAGGGGTGCAGGCCCCAGTGGTACATGGTGGCACCCATGGAGGCCGCGGCGTTTTCGCCACCCACGTTCAGCGGCGTTCCGAACCACTCGGTGAAATACCCCACCGGCTCGGCCACGGCCCAGAACATCAGGCCGATGCCCATGCCTGCAGCAAACAGCATGGCAAACCAGGAGATCACCCCGAAGTCGGGCTTGGCGTCCTGCCCGCCGATCCGGATCTTGCCCACCGGCAGGATGATCAGCGCCAGGCAGAACAGGACAAAAATGTTGCCCGCCGACAGGAACAGCCAGTCGAAGGTTTCCCCGATCCAGACCCGGGTGTTGGTCAGGGCGGTGTTGGCGCCCTCGGGAAACATCAGGGAGAGAATGACGAAGATCAGGATCAGGCCGGCACTGACGAAAAAGACCGGATTGTGCAGGTCCAGGCCCAGCGTGTTTACATTATCCTGGCCGATTTCATAGTCGGTATCGTATGCGGCCTTGAGCTCTTCGAGTTGTGCCGGATCGAGCTCTTCGTTCTGGTTTTGATCAGTCACAGCAGATCCTCCTTGAGAGATTGCCCGGTGCATCCGCTGGCCCGACGCGACAATTCCTGTCGAGGATGAATTCGCGAACGAGTCCGGGCGCGGTGGATTTTTTCAGGGTGCCGGCCAGCCACCGGGATGGTGACTGGCCGGACGGTGGTGTTGCGCGTCATGCTCCGGGCTTGCCTAGAAGTAGTAGCCCAGGTTGATGTTGATCCGGTTTTCCCACTCGCCGGCGGTGGCCCCATCCAGGCCGATTCCTTCGCCACCGGCAAACCACATGTTCTTGCCGTTGATCCAGTCAAAATAGGTAAACAGCCCCCCGGCAGCAACCGAGCAGCCGGTCACGTTCTGGATTGATTCGGCGGAGTTGCTGACCTGGGGATCGATGTAGGTGAAGTTGTTGTAGCAGTTGACCCCGGTAATCGGCCCGGCATTGACGTCAAAGGATCGGGCAAAGTTGACCGAGTACACGTTGGCCTTGGCAGGCATCAGGAACGGGAAGGCGAATGCGCCCTTTTGCACGAAATCGTCGGAAACGCCATCCGGGTTTTCCGGGTTGTACTCGTAGCGCAGCCCCTGGAGCTGGAGGTTCCACGGCCCGAAGTTGCCGTCATAGTGGCCGGCGATGGCCCAGCGATCGCCGTTGCTTTCGGTTGCCCGGTTGTACATCTGGCCGGCCTGGAGGCTGATTCCAACATCGGAGCTGCTGTCCTCGCCGTGGGTGATATGGCGCTCGGCCCGGAAGTTGAACTGGTTGGTCTCGGTGTTTTGCTGATCACCACCGGTCACCAGGTCGAAGGAATAGCGGTCCGCCCGGGCATCATTTGAATACTCCGGGTTCTTGAAAAAGGCGTAGTGGAATGTCCAGTCGTCATTGGGCTGGTGAATGAATTTCACACCCGTGTCGTAGTCGTCCTCGTAACCGAGGTAGTAGGTCCCGCCAAACCAGAAACTGTGGGAAGCCCATGGAAGAATTCCAAACGGAACCTGTGTAATTCCCAGTTGCATCTGGAGCCGGTCTGAGAAGTCATAGCCGAACCAGGCGTGATGAATGGCATGGAAATCATTGTACCTGCGCCATTCGGCGTCGAGGATCACGTCACCGATTTCCCCACGGAAATTGACCCGGAACAATTCCAGCTCGAAGTCACCAAGACGGTCCTGATTCTGGTCATCGTAGTTGAGGTAGCCATAGTTGAGCCGAACGGCACCACCGATATCGATGTCCGGGCCCTCGTAGCCTTCAGTTTCTTCCAGCTCTGCCAGCTTGGCTTCGATCTCTTCGCGCTCTGCTCGATCATGGTCACGCTCCTGGCGCTCCTGATCGCGCTCTTCCTCCATCCGTGCCAGGCGCTGCTGCATGGCTTCAAGCTGTTCCTGCATCTGCTCGATCTGCCCCCGAAGAACCTCGGTCTCGTCGCCATCGGCCATGGTGGTGGCCGGGAGCCCCAGCATGACGCACACAACGACCGATGCAGACAATATTCTGATTTCCCGTTTCATTGCGCTCTCCCTCGCTAACCGTTCGGTTATTGCATTAACCGGTCTTACCTCCCCTGTACCTTGATCCGTACGGTGCCAGCCGCACACGACCAAATCTCCCGAATCACCAGAAGGATTCGGGAACCGGTTCAGGGATGATGGGATTGGTGTCTGGCAGATCGAAACTACAGGCAGGGCCTGCAATCCGGCCTGATTTCAGCCGGCTGCTGCCCGATCGAAGGCGTTGGTCGAGTGACCACATATACTGACGTTCCCCAGACACTCGTGAAAAGCAGGTCTCGCTGGCGCGAATTCCTGCAGAATTTTCTTATTGACTATCGGCAGCTATAGTTATGTCTTTCACCAACATTCTGTGCGCTGCCAACGCCAACACTAACGAAATCTGAACGCTCATGCAAATCCGGTTCACAGGATCACCCGGGAAACGATAAGTGCGGGCAGGTAATTGACGCCCTGTCCCGTCAGGTCAACAACCGGCCGGGCCTTCTAGTCCCGGCCCAGATAGGCGGCATATTTCCGCCAGTGCCCGTCGGGCCACCAGACGTAGTTTTCCCGGGCCTTTTCAAGCCTTGCGAGTACCTCGCTGTTCCACTCCAGGCCCAGCCAC
Source organism: Wenzhouxiangellaceae bacterium (assembly GCA_007135395.1). Taxonomy (GTDB): domain Bacteria; phylum Pseudomonadota; class Gammaproteobacteria; order Xanthomonadales; family Wenzhouxiangellaceae; genus SLIZ01. Next base: position 4,309 of record SLIZ01000183.1, read on the forward strand.
TCGAGCACACCCTCCAGGCTTTCCCGGAGCTTGTCACCCAGCAGATGGCTGCGGGGAACGATCCGGTATTTCAATGGCAGGCTGGAAGACAGGTGGCTGAACAGCTTCTGCTCCCGGCGATAGGCCTGCAGCATTGCCATGGGATCGGAAAACCCCGACAGCAGCCAGTGGAGGTGCAGATCCGCCTCGTCGGCACCGAGAACCAGCATGCGAGCATCGGGAAAGGTCCTTGCCAGCCCGGGAAGATCCACCACATTGAACCAGGCCGGCTCAAGCAGTATCGCTCCGGGCTCATTCACCCGGCTTTGCCGGTAGTACTTGCGCCGATCCAGACGCCACAAGCCATCGTCCCTTTCCCGGATATCTTCCAGGGAAGCTGGCAGGCTCAGGCATTCCCGTCGCTGGTACCAGCCGGCCGAATCCAGGCCAGCGATGTCCGGATGGGCCGCCAGCGCGCTGACCAGCAGGTCACGGGCACTGCCCGGCCACCCCAATGCCCAGATCACGGCCGGACGATCGTCCCCGGCGGAATCGGGAAAACCGGCAAAAGCATCAGCGCCGGCTTCAAGCCAGGCATCGCCGGCATCGCGGCTTGACTGGTTTTCCAGGCCGGGCAGAAAACCGGCGGAGATCCAACCGGCATCATCCAGGTATTCCGCTGCCGCATCATGCTCGCCCATCCGGTCATACAGGCGGGCCAGCTCACTTTTCAGTCGGGCCCGTTCCTCTGATTCCAGCCCGGTTCCCCCTTCGATGGCCGTTGCGAGCACGCTGCCGGCCTGGGCGGCATCGCCCAGGTTTTCCAGGTAACCGGCCCAGGCCAGGACGGCTGCCGGCATGGGAGTCGGTCCCTTGAGGAGGGGGTCGAGACGATGCCTGGCATCCTCGGGACGATCCAGCTCGAGCAGGATCCGTCCGGCGGCCAGCCGTGCGGGTCGGGACACGTCATCGATGGGGGTTTCTGCCAGATCGTCCTGGACGTCCAGCGCCTCGTCGAGCCGGCCGGCAGCATGGAGGGCCTGCCCGAGTATCCGGAGATCAGCGGCGTCCGGGTCGTCAATTTTTTTCAGGATCTCTGCAGCCGTTGCCGAATCACCGGCCCGGTGGTGGGCTTCGGCCAGGAGGCGGACGAGGACCGGATGATCCGGGGCGGACTCACGGAACCGGTCAAACAGGGTAATGACCTCCCGGAACCGGCCCAGCTGGCCCAGGCACCGGCCGAATTCGACAAACAGGTCGAAGGAGGCTCCCTCGGCGCGCACAGCCTGGTCGAAATAGGGCAAGGCCTCCCGGGGCCTTCCAGCCGCCAGCAGGGTGCGGGCCAGCCCGCCCTGCAATCCCGGATGGTCGGGATTCTTTTCAAGGGCGTTTCTCCAGCATTGCTCGGCAAAATCCAGGTGTCCCTGGGCACGGAGGATCTGGCCAAGCACAATCTGGGTTCCCGGATCGTCGGGCAGCAATCTGGCCGCTTCACCGGCATGCTTTGCCGCCTCTTCCAGGTCCCCCTTTCGCATCAGGGCCAGGGCCAGGGTGGTCAGGGCCGGGGCGTAGTCCGGCTTAGAACGACGGGCGGACTGCAGTTCGCTCTCGGCCCGGTCCAGGTCCCCGGACTGGAGCCAGTCATGACCCAGCAGAGTCCTGGCCTCGACATAATTCGGGTTAAGCGCGATGGCCTGGGCCAGTTGCTCCCGGCCTTCTTCCCGCTTGCCCTGACTCAAACACAGCCTGCCCAGGTGGAAATGGAACAGGGCAACATCGTCACCGAGCCGCACGGCCTCCCGCATCCGTTCCAGGCCACCCTCCGGGTCGGACTGACGCTCACGGCACATGCCGATCAGAAACTGGAGCTGGGCATTGTCCGGCTCCTCTTCCCGGGCCGCGGAATAACGCTTTTCCGCCTGGGCATAATCACCGGCATTGAATAACCGGTTGGCTTCGTCCATCAGTTCCTGATCAGTGTTCTGCATAATTCGTTCTCGATTCGTCGGTCGATCCAGCTTGCCAGCTGCCAGTTTTCCAGGTACCCGCAATGGCCGCCGGCTGGTGTCAGTTCCACTTCCAGCGCCGGGCTGGCGGGAAGGGCATGAAAATCACTGACCGGGATGATCGGATCATCGGCGGCGGCAATGATGGTCGTGGGGCTTTCCAGCCCGGCCAGGAAATCCCCGGCCACGGAGTAGCCTTCCAGGTAGGCGTTGAGATTGGGGAACTCGGTGAAATGTTCAACCAGGTAATCGGTCTGGTCGCGCAGGCCGCGCAACCTGAACCAGTCGTCAAGGCGGTAGCGCTCCGGATAAAGGGCCTGCTTGATCTTCAGGGACCGGCGCCACTTGCGCACGAAATACTGCTGGTAGAAGAACGGCCCGTCCTCGAGTGCATCCAGAACACGGGCAGGCCGGATGACCGGGCATACTGCAACGGTTCGCGCCAGATCCAGCGCCGATTCTGCCGCGGTACGCGCAATCCGCAGGGCGAAATTGCCGCCGAGGGAGAACCCGGTCAGGAAGACCGGCCCTTCGGTGTAATCCCGGGCCACGGCAGCCACCCCGTCGCGGACTTCCCGCAGACGGCAGGAATGGAACAGATCTTCGTTGAGATGATGGGACTGGCCATGGTCACGAAAGTTGAGGCGGAAGGTGTCGAACCCGGCAGCATCGAGATGACTTGCGCTACTGACCAGATAGCTCGAGTCCACACTTCCTTCCCAGCCATGCAGCATGATGACCAGGGCATTCCTGCGAGGGTCGGAAGCGCGATGATGGAATCCGAGAAGGCGCACGCCCTCGCCGGCATCGACCACGGTCTCCCGACCCCGGGCCAGGTACTCCGCTGCCCGGCGCTGCACCCGGGACTTGCGCCAGGGACCGGAGGTCATCAGGGACTGAACATGGGGGTTGGCCAGCAAGCCACCGGGCCGGAAGGGAGACAGGATGGGCGGGGTTTCAGTATTCATACATCTTGCTGACGGCTTTGCGGCACTGTCCGGCCAGGTCATTGCGACTTGCCGCCACACCGGGTATGGATTCGCCGATGCGAACATGGCCATGAAAGGGCCGTCGGCTCATGATACCGAGCAGGTTAAGGATAAAGTTCTGACCAGGCCCGAAGACAACCAGATCGTGCAAGTCTTGCTCCCGGGCATACTTGATCGCCACGGGCACCGCGGGTGCGCCGGTGCGGATGGCGGCGGCAAACAGGCGTCCGTGAAAACGGCCTACCCCGGGGGCGGGATTGATGCCCCCTTCCGGAAAGACCACAACCTTTTCACCCCGGCGAAGGCAGGCTGCAATGCGCCGGGTGACCCGGTTGCGGGAGCTGGAATTGCCGCGCTCGATAAAGATCGTTCCGGCGATGACTGCAAGGACCCCGACCAGGGGCCAGCGCCTGATCTGGGCCTTGGCAACGAATCGCGCCGGATAGATTGCATGAATGAGGAGAATATCCAGCCAACTGATATGATTGGCCACGATCATCGCCGGCCCTTCAGGAAGGGGCTGGCCGGAACGGGCCACGCTCACCCCGCAGATCCGAAGCATGATGGCGCACCACAACCGGTGGGCCTGAGTCTGCAGATCATGAGCGCCGGCGGGCAGATTCCGAATCCACGGCAGAAAGGCCAGTAGTGCAAAAGGCAGCAAAATCACAAGGTGGACCAGCAGCAACGGGAGCCGGTAGACGAAGCGCCACGGCTGGCTTTCCTGCCTTGAGAGAGTGTCCATCGGGTATCTGCCGGAAAACCGGGGAGGTTAGCATAGCGGGGCCACCCGGTGGCTATGGAGATTGACGCTCGCCGCCCCCAGCTACTGGCCAGAACAATCCTGAACATCAAAGATTCAACCCGGAATATTTTCAGTGCCCGATTCCCCCCGACCCGCCGTCACCGTAATGCCCAGCGGCCGCCGCTTCGAGTGCCGGCCCGGCGAGAATGTGCTGGCTGCTGCCCTGCGCCAGGGCGTGATCCTGCCTTACAGTTGCAAGAATGGAACCTGTGCAAGCTGCAAGTGCATCGTGGAATCCGGCAGCCTGGACTATCCCTCCAACCCCCCGGCGGGACTGGTCGAAAGCGAGATTCGGGCCGGAGCCGCACTCCTGTGCCAGGCCGTTGCCCGATCCGACCTGCAGGTTGCCATTCGCGAAATCGAGCAGGTTGCCGACATCCCTATCCGGACCTTTCCGGCCCGGGTTGAAGTCAGGCAATTGCTCTCGCCGACGGTGATGCAGCTGAAGCTCAAGCTGCCCCGGGCGGCCCGCCTGCAATTTCTGGCCGGGCAGTACGTGGATATTCTCCTGCCCGGCGGCAAGCGGCGAGCCTTTTCCATCGCCTCGCCACCGTCACAGACCGATTACCTGGAGCTTCATGTCAAGCATGTGGATGGGGGTGGGTTTACCGGCCATGTATTCAACGGCATGGAAGAAAAGGAAATCCTTCGCATGGAAGGTCCGCTGGGAACTTTTTTCATTCGCCACGACAATGACCGCCCCATCGTCATGATGGGTGGCGGCACCGGCCTGGCACCCCTTAAATCCATGCTTGAGGACATGCTTCGCCAGGGGGATGAAAGGCCTGTCGCGCTCTACTGGGGTGCCCGGACCCGGGAGGAGCTCTACCAGCACGAACTGCTTGTCGAATGGGCCGGCCGGTTCAACAACCTGGACTACGTTCCGGTGCTGTCCGACGCGCCCCCTGGAACCTGGCAGGGCCGGACCGGATGGGTCCACGATGCCGTCGCCGAGGATTTCGAAAGCCTTGGTCCGGTGGATATCTACATGAGCGGTCCGCCAGCGATGATCGAGGCCGGGCGGGAGCGGTTTCTTCGGGAGGGCCTGCCGGAAGACCGGCTGTTTTACGACTCGTTCGATTTCTCGCCGGACTCCATGGCCGCTGCTCGAAAAGCCCCCGACCCCCTGCCCGAAACCTGAAAACGGACCCGGGAACGAAAGGGCATCCGATTGCTGCAGGGGCATTGCTTCATACTAACGAGATCACTAATCAGCAGACATTCAGCGCTTCAGAGCCGGCCTCCAGCAAGGCGCGCGAGCGCAGACATAGCGGGACTATTTCAAGCGAGCGGAACGCAGCTGGTGGCCGGC
>SLIZ01000238.1 GCA_007135395.1 Wenzhouxiangellaceae bacterium
CCAACCAGACTTCCTGTGTCAACCTCCCTGTTTCAGAGCGCTTGTTCAGGCAGCTTTGACGAACGGTCGGGTATTGCCGTGGAGTGCTGGATCGTAATGCTGTTTGTCCTGCCAACAGCGCCACAGTACTCGGATCCAGGCTCGAGCGAGTATCCGGATGGCATGGGGGTGGCGATAGCCCTTGGATCGGGCTCTGGAATAGATGTCTGCGGCCCATTCGGAGCTGCGCCGTGAGTTGTTGGCCCACATGGTGATGGCGCGTCGCAATCGCTTGTTGCAGGCGTAGCGGCATTTGACCGAACGGTGCTTGCCCGATTGCTGGGTTACAGGTGCCACCCCGGCTTCTGCGGCCAGTTGATCCTCGGACTGGAAGCGTGTCGGGTCGTCACCGATTTCGGCCAGGATCTGGGCGGCATTGACGCGCCCGGCCTGGGGGAGGGACATCAGGACCTGCCCGGTTTCGAGTTCGGCGACCGCGTCCTCGATGCTTTTGGTGAGAGTCTTGATCTGCTCCATGAGGGGCTGCAGGATGCTGACATAAGATCGGGCCACTGCGCCCTTGGTTGCCTGCTCGGTCTCACCGGCAAGGCCACTGGGTGCTGCACGTAGTCGAGCGAGCAGGTCTTCAGGCTGCTGGCGTCCGGTGTAGCCATGACGGGTGAGGAAGGCCGCCATTCGCTTGGGTCCCAGGTGCCGAGCACTAGCGGGCGTTGGGTAGCGGTCGATGAAAGCCAGCGCGATATTGGTCTCGATATGCCCAAACACCGCAACTGCGCCGGGCCAGAAGCTTTCGAGCAGGGCTCGTAACTGGTTGGCCGTGCTCACGCGCTGTTCCACCAGGGCATCCCGGGCGCGGACCGTCGCCTGCAAGGCCTTGATCTCGTCGGAGGCCGGCTGGAGTGTGCGCAAGCGGTGGCCATCGGTCCGCAGCACATCGGCCAGGATATAGGCATCGCCAGGGTCACTCTTGCCGCCTGCGGCGCGGTAGCGGGGTCGGCTGGCCTTGAGGGCGTTGGGGTGGATGGGAACGACCGGGTGGCCGGCCTCGATGAGGGTATCGACGATCAGCCCGCTGGGCCGCTCAATGGCGATGGGCATGTGCTCGGCCGGAGCGATTTCTGCCAACGCGCGCAGCAGCTTCCTGAGCCCCTCGGCGGTATGGGCGGTCTCGAGTTGGGCGAGGACCTTGCCACGTCCATTGACGACACAGGCCGCGTGCGTCGTGCTGCCCCAGTCCAGTCCTGCAAAATGATCCATGGTCAACCTCCAGCAAGGTAGGGTAGAGTCTGTGGTGTCGGGAGGTCCGGCCGGTCGCTCACTGAACGGCGCTCCGGGGGCTGCGACTCGATCGCCCAATGCCCCGTGGCGCAACTTCCTGTGGCCAGTCTGGATCTCCCGACCTTTGCAGGGGGGCAGGTCTGGTTGAGGCTGTCGAGCAGCAAGCCAACTTGGCCCTCCCCGCAAAGGCACCGGGATGGTGACAGGCAGAACCCATCAAGGCCCGAGCACTGTCACCAGATTCCAAGGTACACCAGTGAGCCAACCTGCCGTCAGGCGCCAGCTGCGCGGATCGGGTCGGGCAGGGGCACGGGTTCGCCCTTTTCCTTGTCGATCCAGACCAGGGTGACAACGGCGTCGGCGTAAAGGGTGTCCTTCTCGGAATCAGCGTCGCGGATCTCGAAGCGGAGCTTGAGGCTGCTGCGGCCGGGCTCAGCGGGAGTCAGGAGGGTACGGACCCGGGCCGGCCAGACGATGGGGGTGCGGTAATTGATATTGGTGTTGGCCACCACCGGGCCGGTGTCGGTTGTCTGCCATTTCGGCAGGAGTTTGCTGAACCAGGCGCCCCGGCAGTCCTCGATGTAGCGCAGATAGGTCACGTTGCTGACATGGCCGAAGGCATCCATGTCGCCCCAGCGAACCTCGTTTTCACAGGCAAATTCAGGCACGCTTGCGTCCTCGTTTCTTGGCCAGCCCCAGCATGGGGGCCAGGTAGCGTCCTGTCCAGGACTGCTCCTGGCCAGCGACGTCCTCCGGGGTACCCGAGGCGATGATCTGCCCGCCCCGTTCGCCCCCTTCCGGCCCCAGGTCGACCAGCCAGTCGGCGGTCTTGATCACGTCCAGGTTGTGCTCGATGACCACCACCGTGTTGCCGTCGTCGCGCAGCCGGTGGAGCACCTTGAGCAGCTGGGCAATGTCGTGGAAGTGCAGGCCGGTGGTGGGTTCGTCCAGGATATAAAGGGTTCGCCCCGTGTCGCGCTTGGATAGCTCCCGGGCCAGCTTGATCCGCTGGGCCTCGCCGCCGGAAAGGGTGGTGGCCGACTGGCCGAGCTGGATGTAACTCAGGCCCACATCCATCAGGGTCTGGAGCTTGCGTGCGACCGCCGGTACGGCCTGGAAGAACTCGATGGCGTCCTCGACGGTCATGTCCAGGACTTCGTGAATGTTCTTGCCCTTGTAGTTGACCGTCAGGGTTTCCCGGTTGTAGCGCTTGCCCTGACACAGGTCACAGGGTACGAAGATATCCGGCAGGAAATGCATCTCCACCCGGATCATGCCGTCTCCCTGGCAGGCCTCGCAGCGCCCGCCCTTGACGTTGAACGAGAACCGTCCCGGCTTGTATCCCCGGGAGCGGGCCTCCTGGGTGCCGGCAAACAGTTCCCGGATCGGGGTGAACAGCCCGGTATAGGTGGCCGGGTTGGAACGTGGCGTCCGGCCGATGGGGCTCTGGTCGATGTCCACCACCTTGTCGAACAGGTCCAGTTTCCGGTGAGACTTGTAGGCCGAAGGGGTGGCGCTGGCCCCGTTGAGCTCCCGGGCCATTAGCCGGTACAGGGTGTCGTTGATCAGGGTGGACTTGCCCGAGCCGGATACGCCGGTCACGCAGACAAACAGCCCCGCCGGCAGGTCCAGGTCCACCGACTTCAGGTTGTTGCCGGTTGCCCCGGAAATCTGCAGCACCCTTTCCGGGTCGGGCCGGTGGCGTCTGGCCGGGACGGTGATTTCCTGGCGTCCGGCCAGGTAGTCACCGGTAATCGATTCCCGGCAAGCCTCCAGGCCGTCCGGGCTGCCGGTGTAGACCACCTTGCCGCCGTGAACCCCGGGTCCGGGCCCGAGATCCACCACGTGGTCGGCGCTGCGAATGGATTCCTCGTCATGCTCGACAACGATGACCGTATTGCCGAGGTCCCTCAACCGGAAAAGGGTTTCCAGCAGCCGGTCGTTATCGCGCTGATGAAGGCCTATGGAGGGTTCGTCGAGCACGTACATCACGCCCACCAGCCCGGCCCCGATCTGGCTGGCCAGGCGGATCCGCTGGGCCTCACCGCCGGACAGGGTGTCTGCTTTTCGATCCAGGGTCAGGTAGTCCAGGCCCACGTTGACCAGGAAAGTCAGCCGTTCCCGGACCTCCTTGAGAATCTTGGCGGCAATTTCGCCCCGCCAGCCGGTCAGCTCGAGCCCGTCCAGAAACTCCAGCGCCCGCTCCACCGACCAGGCGGTGATCAGGGGCAGGCTGTGATCGGCGATGAATACGTTGCGGGAAGCCTCGTTCAGGCGCTGTCCGCCGCAGTCGGGACAAGGCTGGCTGGAGATGTAGCGGGAAAGCTCCTCCCGGACGATACGCGAATCGGTCTCCCGGTAGCGCCGTTCCAGGTTCGGGATGATGCCCACGAAAGGATGGGTGCGGGTCTGGCTGCCCCGGTCGGAAAGATACTTGAACTTGATCTTTTCCTCGCCGCTGCCGTGCAGAATTACTTTACGTATCTTCCCGGGCAGTTTCCGGAAGGGGGTCTCCGTATCGAACTCGTAGTGCCGGGCCAGGGACTGGATGAGCTGGTAATAGTAGGCGTTGCGTCGGTCCCAGCCTCGCACGGCGCCACCGGCCAGGCTCAGATCCGGATTGGCCACCACCCGGTCGGGATCAAAAAACTGGGTCACCCCCAGCCCGTCGCAGGACGGGCAGGCACCGCTGGGGTTGTTGAACGAAAACATCCTGGGTTCCAGTTCGGCCAGGCTGTAATCGCACACCGGGCAGGCAAAGCGGGCCGAAAAGAGGCTTTCCTCCAGGTCGCTGTCGGCATCCATGGGAGCAACCACGGCCAGCCCGTTGGCCATGGCCAGGGCGGTTTCGAAGGACTCGGCCAGCCGCTGGGCCAGGTCCTCGCGCACCCGGAATCGATCCACCACCGCCTCGATGGTGTGCTTGCGGCGCAGGGCAAGCTTCGGCAGGCCTTCGTCCAGGTCGATCACCTTGCCGTTGACCCGGGCCCGGATGAAGCCCTGGCTTCGAAGGTTTTCCAGCAACTGGACGTGCTCACCCTTGCGGTTTCTCACCATGGGCGCCAGCAGCATCAGTTTTGTTTTCTCCGGCATGCCCAGCACGGTATCGACCATCTGGCTGACCGTCTGGGCATCAAGGGTTTCACCGTGCTCGGGGCAGCGCGGGGTGCCCACCCGGGCGTAGAGCAGCCGAAGGTAGTCGTAGATCTCGGTGACCGTGCCGACGGTTGAGCGGGGGTTGTGGGAGGCGGATTTCTGCTCGATGGAAATGGCCGGCGACAGGCCCTCGATATGATCGATGTCGGGCTTTTCCATCATCGACAGGAATTGCCGGGCGTAGGCCGAAAGGGACTCCACGTAGCGGCGCTGGCCCTCGGCATAGATCGTGTCGAAGGCCAGGGAGGACTTGCCGGAGCCGGACAGGCCGGTCAGGACGATAAGCTTGTCCCGCGGCAATTCCAGGTCGATATTGTCCAGATTGTGGGTGCGCGCACCCCGGATGGAGATGGATTTCATGGAAATCCCGTTTCAGAAGGTCAAGCGTCTGAATATATCGCGTGGAGTGAAACCAGTGCAAAGGCCGTGTAGGTTTTCTCACTCCTCGGCGGGTCCGGAAGTCTTGAAAGGAAATGTAGCTTGATCAGGGTTTGCAGGGCAGGTTATAATTCCGCTTCTTTGTCCAGCCTGGAGTTTGCGTCATGCACGCGGTATTCAAGACTGGGGGCAAGCAGTACCGAGCGGCCCCCGGAGACACCATCAGCGTTGAGAAGATCGAAGCCGACAAGGGTTCGACTATTGAATTGGATCAGGTGCTGATGGTCACCGACGGTGACGATGTGAAGATTGGCAGCCCCCTGCTGGAGGGCGGCCGGGTCAAGGCCGAGGTGGTCGAGCATGGTCGCGGCGATAAAATCCGGATCATCAAGTTCCGCCGCCGCAAGCACTCCATGAAGCGCCAGGGCCATCGGCAGTACTTCACCAAGCTCAAGATTACCGGAATCGAGGTATAAGCAATGGCACATAAGAAAGCAGGCGGTTCGACCCGCAACGGTCGCGACTCCAATCCGAAGTATCTCGGGATCAAGCGTTATGGCGGTGAGCGGGTGCTGGCCGGCAATATCCTGGTTCGGCAGCGTGGCACCCGTTTCCACGCCGGCGAGAACGTGGGTGTTGGTCGGGACTACACCCTTTTTGCCCTGACCGATGGCAAGGTGACCTTCGAAAGCCGGGGCAAGCCAATGCGCAAGTTCATATCGGTTCAGCCAGCCGAGTAATTCGGCGGTTTCAACCTGATTGAATGGAAAACCCCGCTCCGGCGGGGTTTTTTGATTGGGCCGAAAGACAGCACTCTCTTCGAGGTCATGCCATGAAATTCGTCGACGAAGCCAGTATCCAGGTCGAAGCCGGCAACGGCGGGCATGGCTGTGTGAGTTTCCGCCGGGAAAAGTACATTCCGTTTGGCGGCCCGGATGGCGGCGACGGGGGAGATGGGGGCAGCGTCTGGCTGGAAGGGGATTCCGGTCTCAATACCCTGGTGGATTTCCGTCACGCTCGCCGATTCAAGGCCCGCAATGGCCAGGGCGGCATGGGACGTCAGCGTACCGGCAAGAGCGCCGAGGACCTGGTGATCCGGGTTCCCCTGGGTACCCAGGTCATTGCCACCGAAACCGGGGAGCAGATCGGTGATGTGACGGCTCACGGAGAGCGGCTGCTGGTCGCCCGGGGCGGTCACGGGGGTCGCGGCAATATTCGCTTCAAAAGCTCGACCAACCGCACGCCGCGCCAGTTCACCGAGGGCACTGCCGGAGAGTCCAGGGCCCTGAATCTCGAACTCAAGGTTCTGGCCGACGTGGGCCTGCTCGGTTTTCCCAATGCGGGCAAGTCCACCCTGATCAGCACTGTTTCCTCGGCCCGTCCGAAAGTCGCCGATTATCCCTTCACCACCCTGCATCCCAACCTGGGCGTGGTTCGCCTGGAAGCCGATCGTAGCTTCGTCATGGCCGATATTCCCGGCATTATCGAGGGTGCGGCGGAAGGGGCGGGCCTCGGGATACGGTTCTTGAAACACCTGCAGCGAACCGGCCTGCTGCTGCATCTGGTGGAAATGGCCCCGCTGGACGGGGCAGATCCGGCCGACCAGGTCCGGGCCCTGGAAAGGGAGATGGAGGCCTTTGACGAGGTCCTGGCTGGCGAAGAAGCCTCGTTACGGGGACAGTCCCTGGCTGACCGACCCCGATGGCTGGTACTGACCAAGTCCGACACGGTTGACGATGAGCAGGTCCGGGCCATCCGCGACAAGCTCGTGGAAAGGCTGGACTGGACTGGTCCGGTCTTTGTCATCTCCGCCGTTGCCCGCAAGGGCCTGGAGGCGCTCACGGGTGCCATCATGGGTCATATCGAGGAATCCCGGAAGGAGGCTGACCAGGAAGACGCAGGGCGCGAGGCTGAAGACTGGCTACCCGACGGGGAAACGGATGGCGAGCCGGACGGGGAAACCTGAAAGTACTGCGGGCCCCGCCGGCCGAATGTCGGCCAAGCTGTATTGCATCCACCAGTGGGCGGGCAGGGCACCGGGGAGGACCGGTGCCTGCGGGGCTTATTCCATCCCGCGGATATGGTTGTTCAGGCGGGACTTGTGCCGGGCAGCCTTGTTGGCAGGCATAATGCCCTTGCCTACGGACTTGTCGATGACCGGCACCGCATCCTTGTAGGCTTTCCGGGCCGCTTCCTGGTCGCCGGCCTTGATGGCGCCGAGCACTTTCTTGATCATGGTCCGGACATGGGAACGCTGGGACGCGTTATGCTGCCGCCTGTGCTCTGCCTGCCGGGCGCGCTTGCGCGCTGAAGCAATATTGGCCACTGAACAAACTCCTGCAAAATAATGGAAAAAATCAAGCCGGATAGTATCGTGGACCCAAGGCTCTCAGTCAAGTCTCTCCTGGCCGATCAGGACCCATGAGCCTCTTCCGCTCGACCTTCAATTTCGGGTTCATGACACTGGTCTCCCGCCTGCTCGGGTTTGCCCGGGACGTGGTCATGGCCCGGATGTTCGGGGTCAGTGCGGCCACCGACGCATTCTTCGTGGCCTTCAAGATACCCAACTTCCTTCGACGGCTTTTTGCCGAGGGGTCGTTTTCCCTGGCTTTCGTCCCGGTTTTATCGGAATACCGGGAAAAGGGCGACGACCAGGCGGTCAAGTCCCTGGTCGACAACGTGGCCGGCAGCCTGCTGGCGGTTCTGCTGGTCATCACCGCCATCGGTGTGCTGGCCGCTCCCTGGGTGATCGCGATCTTTGCCCCCGGTTTTCTGCGCGATGATGAACGCTGGGACCTGGGGGCGGGGATGTTGCGCGTCATGTTCCCCTACCTGCTGCTGGTCTCGATGACCGCGCTGGCCGGCGGGATACTCAACACCCTGGGCCGATTTGCCCTGCCCGCGCTGAGCCCGGCGTTACTCAACCTGAGCATGATCACCGCGGCGCTGGCGTTTTCGGCGTATTTCCAGGTCCCCATCGAGGCGGTGGCCTGGGGCGTGCTGGTGGCCGGCTTTCTGCAACTGGGCCTGTTGCTCCCGTCCCTGGCCCGCCACGGTCTGCTCCCCAGGCCCCGCTGGGGATTCGCCCATCCCGGGGTCCGGCGCATTCTGCGGCTGATGATTCCCACCCTGTTCGGTTCCTCTGTGGCCCAGATCAGCCTGCTGATCGATACCCTCATCGCTTCCCTGCTGATTACCGGCAGTGTGACCTGGCTCTGGTATGCCGACCGGATGATGGAGTTTCCCCTCGGGGTGTTCGGGGTGGCCCTGTCCACGGTCATTCTTCCCTCTTTGGCATCCCTGCATGCCCGCAAGCACCTGGACGGTTTCCGGGCCACGCTGGACTGGGCATTGCTGCTCGGGCTGGTCATCGGCATTCCCTCGGCGGTGGGTCTGGCGGTGCTGGCCGGCCCGCTGATTACCACCCTGTTTCAGTACGGGTCCTTCGCTGCGGTCGATGCCCGCATGGCCTCCTGGGCCCTGGTGGCCTATTCGGTGGGGTTGCCAGCGTTCATCGGCGTCAAGATCCTGGCCCCGGCGTTTTTCTCCCGCCAGGACACAAAAACCCCGGTGATCGTCGCCGTGATCGCGCTTGTCACCAACATGATTCTCAACGTGGTGTTCGTGATGATGCTGGCCGGCTTCTTCTCCGGCTGGGATTTTTCCGATGGACTGCTGGCCACCCTGGCCGCCCACCCGGGCGTCCACCTGGGTCTCGCCCTGGCATCGAGCCTGTGCGGCTGGCTCAACGCCGGGCTGTTATGGTGGTTCCTGCGAAAGCCCGGACTGGCCCCTTCCATTCCCTTCACGCGCCTGGCCCAGGTGGGCCTGGCTGCCGGCCTGATGGCGGCAGCGCTGGCAATGTTCGTTCCGCAAACGGCCGAATGGATCGAAGCCGGCCTGTTGGCAAGGCTCGGTGGCCTGGCCGCAGCGGTGGGTTTCGGGGCCGGGATCTACTTCCTTGTGCTTTTTGCCAGTGGGCTGCGTCCGGCTCACCTGGCTCGGCCGGCCGGGACCGAAGCGCCGGAGCAATCCCGGGCCGGGCCGGGCAGCCCGGGCCAAAGCTGAGGTTTTGTTTTGCCGGACCCGGTAGAATGCCGCCGCATGCGCCTCGTACGTTCTCTTTTCCCGCCCCCGAAGGACCTGCCCGAAGCGGCGGTCGCCGTAGGTAATTTTGATGGCCTGCACCGGGGCCACCAGGCCCTGCTGGCCAGGGTTTGCAGTGCCGGCGGGGGGCTGGCACCGGCGATGATGTACTTCGAGCCCCTGCCAAAGACCTTCTTCCAGCCTGACAAACCCGTGCCCCGGTTGCTGACCCTGCGCGACCGGCTCGAACTGTGCCGGGAATTCGGCCTGGAAATGGTCTTCCGGCTCCGGTTCAACCAGGCCTTTGCCAGCCAGTCACCGGAGGCCTTTGCCCGGGATGTGCTTGCTGGCGGTGCGAGGGCCCGGGAGGTGGTGGTGGGTTCGGATTTCCGCTTTGGCGCCCGGGCTGCCGGTGATGTGGCGGCATTGCGGGAATTCGGCCAGCAGATGGGATTCCGGGTCCGGGTTGTTGACCCGGTCATGGACGCCGGCCGGCGTATTTCCTCATCCGGCCTGCGCCAGGCCCTTGGTGACGGAGACCTGGCGACCGCCGAAGGCCTGCTGGGCCGACGCTATCGTATTTCCGGCCGGGTCATCCGGGGCCGCCGCCTGGGCCGGGAACTGGGATTCCCCACGGTCAATCTGCGGGTTCCGGAGCCGCCGGCATTGCGGGGGGTCTTTGCCGTGCGGGTGTCCGGTGCGGGACTGGACGGTCACCCGGCGGTTGCCAGCCTGGGACAGCGGCCAACGGTTGCCGGAAAGGACTGGCTGCTGGAGGTCCACCTGTTCGACTTCAACGATGACCTTTACGGCCGCCACCTGGGTGTGGATTTCGTGGCCCGACTGCGGCCGGAGGTGCGGTTCGACAGCCTGGAAGCCATGACCGAACAGATGAAGCTTGATGCCGAGCAGGCCCGGGGCCTGCTCGATTGATTCGGATTACGCTCCAGTAGAAACCCTCAAGGTTCCTCGAAGCGATCCTCGAACAGCTCCGGACCCAGCAGGTTCAGGTTGACGGGGATGGCCATCAACTCGTTGTTTTCATCGCCGGTTTCCATGCACAGGTAGGCCCGGTACTGACCCGGTTCCATGTCCGTGGCGGAAATTGTGGCGTGGAACGGGCCGAAATCGTCCGGGGCCACGGTTCCTTCGGCCGGGTCGGATTCGATCCAGTCAACCGGGTTGCCGGCTTCGCAGCCGGATGGGCCGGATACCGAAAGCTGAAAGTCGAGTGCTGCGGCACCCTCGTTTACCAGTTCCAGATCCTCGCGGTCGGAAATACTGTCCACGGCCATGAGGTTCAGTTCGACGGGCGTGGCACTTGCACAGGGAGCATCCAGCCGGAGTTCCAGATCGGTTGTCACCGTCTCGCCCGCCTCCAGTTCGATGTCCTCGTTGGTGGTCGAAACATGGCCTTCGGCGCTTGCCTGAACGTCAATCGGCCCGTCGGCGGCAGGAACTTCCAGCTCGAATTTTCCACCAGAGTCGGTCTCGGCGGTATAAGTTTCGGACTGGCTGATGATCTCCACGGTTGCCCCGGCCAGGATGTCCGGGTCCGCGTCGCAGTAGCCCAGGCCGCTGACCTCGCCTTCTACAATCGCCAGATCGACGGGCGGGTCGCGGAACTGACTGATGATGGGGGCGGTCAGGGTCGCGGTCCGGGCGTTGTCCCGTTCATCGGCGATCCCGGTAGGCATGCCATCGATAAGGATATCCGGGTTGGAAAAATGGGGTTGGCGGGGACAATTGTTGTTGGTACACGGCTGGGCGTAGGACATCACGGTGCGGAATTCAAAACTCTCGAAGTGGCCGAAGGACCAGGGATAGGAAGCATTGCCGGGACTGGTCCCGTTGGCCGGGTCGTGTTCCATGCCCATGTTGTGGCCGTGCTCATGGGCGTAGGTCAGGTTGCCCACCGCACACTGCCTGGCGGTGACCTGGTAGGCTGAACTCTCGAAGTCAGGCCCGGGGTTTCGCATCACGTAGCCGCAGCCGCAGTAGGACACCTGGGCGATCAGCCCGACCATGTCAGCGTGATGCTCATCGCGCAATTTGTGAATCGCCGGGTCATCCCGGAACGTGGGCAGGTCGCCGCCGCTCCCGCCGCAGGCCCCGGACTCCTGTGCCGGCATTTCGGCGGCGTGAACCATGACGAATTCCGCGTTTACATCACTGTTGCCGAACGAGGTCGTGCCCGTATCCACCGCCGACTGGGAAAAGGCCTGGGCCTGGTCGGTCCCGCCCAGGAACTGGCGCACGGCCGGGGTGTAGACCACAAGCAGGTCCATGACTTCCGTTGGCGCATCCCCCCCCCGGACGGCCGGCAAGGGTTCTCCGGTAGCCCGATGCCGGTGGGTGCCGGTCGAAGGCGCTTGTGCATCCGCGTCCGGCTCCAGGCCCCCGTCGCAGGCCGGATAGGCCCCGGGATCCAGTTCCATGATCAGGGTGCCGTGCTCGGCTTCCGGTGTGATTTCGTAGGTACCGTCCTCGGCATAGACCAGGCCGGCGACCCAGCCATGCTTGACGGTGAGGATGACCTGGGAGTCGTCGGACTCCATGCGCCCGATCCAGGTCAGATCACCGGGACCACGGTAGATGCTGCGTTCCTTGTGTGCGGTGCGGGACGCACGACCCGGGATGGGCAGATCCAGGGTCTCCGGTCGGTTGGCGAGAAGCCCGGCATCCGGCTCGATGGCCCAGGCACGGGTGGCGGCTACCGAGTAGCTGGCAAGGCGCCCGGAGACTTCGTCGGATTCAGTCCAGAGGGAACCGGCCCAGGCCGGCTGGGCTGATATGGCGGCCAGGCAAACGCCCAGCAGGATCATTCTGATTGTCATTGTGACTCTTTGCTGGTGGTGTCGGTGGCGCCAGACCCTACATCACCCGGCATGAAGGAAACAAGTCGGGCCCACTAGCCAGCCCCATTTCGCGACACCCGGCGCGCAACCCGGTAGAATGCGCCGACTGACTCTGAAATGAATCCGGAACGCCTGAAGCTTCCGGGCCGGTGACCGGTCCGGAGTCGGGCCTGTGAATCGTTTGCCTGAACCCTGACGCCGATTGCCGAAACGGAATGGACTACAAGAACACGATCAATCTTCCCCGGACGGACTTTCCCATGAAAGCCTCCCTGGCCCAGCGTGAGCCGGAAATGCTCAAGGCCTGGTATGCCGCCGACCTGTATGGGCAGATCCAGAAGGCCACCGAGGGACGGGAGACCTTCATTCTCCACGATGGCCCGCCCTACGCCAACGGGGATATCCATATCGGCCATGCGGTCAACAAGATTCTCAAGGATATCGTCGTTCGATCGGCCCTCATGGCCGGCTACCGCTCACCCTACATTCCCGGCTGGGACTGTCATGGCCTGCCCATCGAGTTGCAGGTGGAAAAGAAGACCGGCAAGGTCGGGCACAAGGTAGATGCCGCCACTTTCCGCCAGAAATGCCGGGAATACGCCGACCGGCAGATCGACAACCAGCGCGAGGATTTCAAACGCCTGGGAGGGCTGGGTGACTGGGGACGCCCCTATGCCACCCGGGATTTTTCCTACGAGGCGGACATGCTCCGTGCCCTGGCGCGAATCGTGGAACGGGGTCATCTCAAGCGTGGCGTCAAGCCGGTCCACTGGTGCTTTGACTGTACATCTGCCCTGGCCGAGGCGGAAATCGAATACCAGGACAAGACTTCCACCGCCGTCGATGTGCTTTTTTCCGCCGACAATCCGGCCGACCTGGCCGGGGCGTTCGGTGTCGGAGACCTGGGCGAGCACTCCGGGGTCGTCATCTGGACCACCACCCCCTGGACCATTCCCGCCAACCAGGCGGTCTGTCTCAATGCCGAGCTGGACTATGACCTGGTCTCCGGTCAGCAGGGAAGCCGCAAACTGGAAATCGTGGTGGCATCGGACTTGCGCGAGGCGGTCTGCCAGCGGATCGGGCTCGAGCATGCAAAGGTCCTGGGCACCGTTGCCGGTTCGGCGCTGGAATATCTGAAGCTCCAGCACCCCTTCAATGGAAGCCGGGTGCCGGTCATCCTGGGCGATCACGTGACCACCGAGACCGGGACCGGCGCTGTCCACACCGCACCCGGCCATGGCCACGAAGACTTCGAAGTTGGGCGGGTCTACGACCTGCCGGTGGTCAACCCGATCGACAGCCGGGGATTGTTTGTAGATGACACCCCGGTGGTGGGCGGAGAACATGTCTGGAAGGCAAACGACCAACTGGTCGAGCACATGCGTGTCAACGGCACCCTGCTGGCTGCTGAAGCCTTTGATCACAGTTACCCCCATTGTTGGCGGCACAAGACACCGACGGCCTTTCGCACCACGCCCCAGTGGTTCATCTCGATGGACCAGGCAGGCCTCAGGGACGAGGCCCTGAAAGCCATTGATTCCGTGCGCTGGGTTCCGGACTGGGGCAAGGCCCGGATTCGGGGCATGATCGAGTCCCGCCCGGACTGGTGCATATCCCGCCAGCGCACCTGGGGCGTCCCCCTGGGCCTGTTCGTTCACAGGAAAACCCATGAACCCCATCCGGACACACCGGCGCTTCTCAAGCGCCTGGCCCTGCTGGTGGCCGAGCAGGGCGTGGATGTCTGGTATGCCAGTGACATTGCCGAACGCCTGGGTGTGGATCCGGAGGAATACGAGCCGGTACCCGATATCCTGGATGTCTGGTTCGACTCCGGCGTCACCCACCATTGCGTACTCGACAAGCGCGACGAACTTCGCCGCCCGGCGGAGATTTACCTGGAAGGGTCGGATCAGCACCGGGGCTGGTTCCAGTCTTCGTTGCTGACCTCGGTTGCCATGCACGGCCAGGCCCCCTACCGGCAGGTGCTGACCCACGGCTTTACCGTCGATGCCGAGGGCCGCAAGATGTCGAAGTCCCAGGGCAACGTGGTCGCCCCCCAGCAGGTCATGAAGACCCTGGGTGCCGATATCCTCCGGTTGTGGGTGGCCGCCGCTGATTATCGCCAGGAAATGAGCGTCTCCGACGAAATTCTCAAGCGCGTGGCCGACGCCTACCGGCGGATTCGCAATACCGCCCGATTCCTGCTCGGCAATCTGGCCGATTTCGAACCGGACATCCATACCGTTTCCACGGACGATATGCTTCCCCTGGATCGCTACGCCGTGGACCTGGCTGCCCGTTTGCAGGGCGAGATCGTCCAGGCCTACTCCGACTACCGTTTTCTCAACATCTATCAGCGGATTCACCATTTCTGCAGCGTGGACATGGGCGCGTTTTATCTCGACATCATCAAGGACCGGCTCTACACACTGCCGGCCGATCACCCGGCCCGGCGTTCAGCCCAGACCGCCATGCATCACATACTCGAAGCCCTGGTGCGCTGGCTCGCGCCCATTTGCTGCTTTACCGCCGAGGAAATCTGGAAGCAAATGCCCGGCAGCCGGGAAGAATCGGTCGTGCTGGAGACCTGGTACGAGGGCCTTGCCGAGGGCATTGATGACCATGCCGAACTCTGGGGCAGGCTTCGGGCGGTCCGGGAGGTGGTCGGACCCAGGCTGGAAGAGCTGCGCAGAAACAAGGACATCGGCTCCTCCCTTGCCGCCGGCATCACCCTGGAGGCTGAAGGCCGGCTGGGTGAGGATCTGGCCCGGCTGGGGGATGAGCTGCGATTCCTGTTCATTTCCTCCGATGTAACCCTGGGCCCGGTTTCGGAAGCCACGGCGACCGCGGAAATCGAGGGGGACAGCCTCGAGGTTGCCGTGCGTGCCATTGAGCATGCCAAGTGCATCCGATGCTGGCACCACCGGGACGATGTGGGTGCCCATGACGGGCATCCGGAGATCTGCGGCCGTTGCGTAACCAACCTGGACGGGTCCGGCGAAAGCCGGCAATGGGCCTGATAAGGTGGCCGTCATGAGTGATACACCCCGCCAGAGTTTCCCCCGTTTTGCCTTCTGGCTGGCGCTTGCCGGCCTGATCGTGATTCTGGATTACTGGACCAAGCATCTTGCCAGCCAGAACCTGGAGCTCTACCGCCCGGTTCCGATCACCGGCTGGCTGAACCTGACCCTGGCCCACAACGAGGGTGCGGCGTTCAGCCTGCTGGCCGATGCCGGTGGCTGGCAAAGGTGGTTTTTCATCATCATCACGGTATTGATCAGCCTGGTGCTCCTTGTCTGGTTGTGGCGGCAACCGCCCGATTCCAGGCTGCTGCCCACGTCCCTGACCCTGGTGCTTGGCGGCGCACTCGGCAACCTGGTTGACCGGATCCAGCAGGGTTACGTGGTTGATTTCGTGGATGTTCATGTCGCCGGCTGGCACTGGCCGGCATTCAACCTTGCTGACAGCGCCATCACGGTGGGTGTTATCCTGTTGCTTATTGAAGGATTCATGCCCCGCGGAAGGAAATGATGCAGGTCATACTCGCCAGACCCCGTGGTTTCTGTGCCGGCGTCGACCGGGCCATCGAGATTGTCGAGCGGGCCCTGGATGCTTTCGGAGCCCCCATTTACGTTCGACACGAGGTGGTCCACAACCGCTTCGTGGTCAATGGTTTGCGCCAGCGCGGTGCCGTCTTCGTCGACGAGCTGGAAGAGGTACCCGACGGTGCCACGGTAATCTTCAGCGCCCACGGGGTTTCCCAGGCGGTACGCCAGGAAGGCAAGGGGCGGAACCTGCAGGTCTTCGATGCCACCTGCCCGCTGGTAACCAAGGTACACATCGAAGTCTTGCGCCACTGCAAGGCCGGCCGGGACGTGGTCCTGATCGGCCACGCCGGTCATCCGGAAGTCGAGGGCACCCTGGGTCAGTGGGATCCGGCGCTGGCCAGTGACAACCGGGTCTACCTGGTCGAAACGGTCGACGATGTTGCCCGCCTGGCCCCCGGCAAGCCCGACGAGATCGCTTTTGTTACCCAGACAACCCTTTCGGTGGATGACACCCAGGGTGTCATCAATGCCCTGCAGGAGCGCTTTCCCGCCATTGTCGGCCCGAAGCACGACGATATCTGCTATGCCACCCAGAACCGGCAGGATGCAGTAAAGAAGTTGTCCGACAAGGTTGATGTACTGCTGGTCGTGGGTTCCACCAACAGTTCCAATTCCAACCGTTTGCGGGAGCTGGCCGAAAAGCGCGGTGTCTCGGCCTGGCTGCTGGATGGTCCGGAACAGCTCGACCGGAAGTGGCTGGAAGGGGCCCGGGTGATTGGAGTCACTGCCGGCGCTTCGGCACCTGAAGAGCTGGTCCAGGCCGTCATCGACCGGCTTCGTGATTGGGGTGCCGATTCGGTGGTCGAGCAGGACGGGGAGCGGGAAGATGTCGTGTTCGCCCTGCCCAGGGAACTTCGGGTAAAAGTGGCCGGATAGAACCCAGGCCACGGGGCCAGCCAATATCCTTTTGCCGGTACGCGGGCAGTTTCCCAAATGCAGCTAAAGAGAAATAGAGGCGATTGGCTCCGGTGAGTGATTCATGACAGGAAGGCTTCGCAAGCCTAAGCTCGGGATGTACCCGTGACCGCGTACGCCTGGGTCAAGCTGTTGCACATCTGCGCAATTGCCATCTGGAGCGCCGGCCTGCTTTACCTGCCGGGCCTGTTTGCCGAACATCCGAAGGCCCGGACCGAAGGAGACTTCCGAAGAGTCCGGCAGAAGACCCGGTTTGTCTTCGTGACCATTGCATCACCGGCCGCCGTGATTGCCGTGGTCACCGGAACGGTCATGATCCCCATGGTCGCCAACCTTGGTGGCTGGCTGGTACTCAAGCTCATCGGGGTTGCCGGGCTGGTGATGCTTCACGCTTACCATGGCAGGTTGATGGCCAGGTTGCTCGAGGCGCCAGCCATGCGTTCACCTGCTGCTCATCTGTTGTTGATCCTCCCGGCAATCCTGCTGGTCGTGGCGATTATCTTCATTGTAAGCCTCAAGCCACTGTGAGCTCCCGCGACGCACCAGGCAGCGATGGGTTTAGTTTGGCAAGGGACCGGCGGGTCCTAGTCCCCGTCCTCTTCAACAACGCCGATGCGGTGCTCGAATACCAGGTTGCCACCCAGCCAGCCGGCCATGCCGGTCAACACGGCACCCAGCAGGGTCAGGGTCAGGCCCCAGGGAAGAATCATTTCCGTCGGGTCGGCAAGGCGCAGGAACCAGTTGGTGAAGGCCACCGAGATCAGCGTGATTGCGGCGACAAAATGACTCCAGCTTGCCCCCCGTCTGCGGACGCCGGGAATGATCAGCAACTCGATGGTTCCCGCAAGCCCGGCGGCCAGGCCCGTCAGCGCGCCGGCACCGGCCAGCCAAAGAGAAACCCGGGCCCAGAAGTCGTCCCCGGTAAGAATCCAGGCCAGGTCGGTGGGGACCATGGCCATCAAAAAGGCAATGGGGAAGGTCACCATCATCGGGTGGATGGGGTGTCCGGCAACCGAAACCCGGGATTCCCGGTCGTCTGCCGGGCTGGGTTCTTCAGGCATGTACATACCGCTGCTTCGAAGACCAGGGCCAAGCCTATCACCGCTTCCGTGGTCGCGGGATTGATCCCGTTTCTGGCCGGATGCACCGATGGTCCCCTGTCAGCCCTGGCGCCAGCCGGCGAGGCGGCCTCGGAGATCGCCTGGATTACCTGGGTGATGATGATCGGAACCCTGGTGCTTATGGCCATCATGTCCGCACTCGGTCTTTACGCGGTCTATGGCCGGACCCGGGGCAGGGGCGGGCCATCCTCCCGGGCCATCATCGGCTGGGGGGGCGTGATGATACCGGCCCTGGTCCTGGTCTTGCTGCTGGTCTACGGAGTCCGAACGGGGGACTCCATGCTGCCGGTTGGCGAAGAGCCGATGGAAATCCGGGTCACCGGTCACCAGTGGTGGTGGCAGTTCGAATATCCCGGCGCCGACGGAGAGACCTTTTACACCGCCAACGAACTGCACCTGCCGGTCGGGCGTCCGGTAGATATCCGGGTTGAATCGGCCGATGTCATTCATTCCTTCTGGGTTCCGGTTCTGGGTGGGAAAGTGGATGCGATCCCCGGGCGGTCCAATCAAATCCGCCTTCGGCCTGATCGGGTCGGGCCCTACCGGGGCCAGTGTGCCGAGTTCTGCGGTACCCAGCATGCCCATATGGGGTTTCACGTGGAGGTCCACGAGGAGCCGGATTTCGAGGACTTCGTTGAACACATGACCGGGCTCGACCGGACCGAAGCCGGACCCGAATCCGGGCGCCAGGCTTTCGAAACCCATTGTGCGACCTGCCACAGTCGAACCACTTACGTCGACGGTACCGGCCCGAACCTTGCCAGCCTGGCCGAGCGGCCCTACCTGGGGGCCGGTACCCTGCAGCACACCGAACAGGCACTTCGGTTGTGGATTGGCCGGCACCAGCAGATCAAGCCCGGCAACCACATGCCCGACCACGGTGATCTCGACGAGGAGACCGTGGAAGCCCTTGCCCGTTACCTGGAGGCCCGATGAGCGAGCATTCATCCGGGGCCGGGAGAATGGCAGCGGACACGGCAGATCTTGCCCGGCTGTTTTCTACTCCACCGGGCCTCGGACGGCTGGCGGCGGTCAACCACTCGGTCATCGGCCGGCGTTTCATCCTGGTCAGCATCCTGTTTTTCATAATCGGCGGCCTGCTGGCCATGCTTCTCCGGGCCCAGTTGGCGATACCGGGCAACGAATTCCTCGATGCTGATGCCTACAACCAGATCTTCACCATGCACGGCACGGTGATGATGTTCCTGTTTGCCATCCCGTTGATCGAGGGGCTGTCCCTGTACTTCATTCCCAAGTACCTGGGTGCCCGGGATCTCTGCTTTCCCCGTCTGAGCGCGTTCGGGTTCTGGTGTTACCTGTTTGGTGGACTGATTCTGCTCGGGTCCATGCTTGCCGGTGTGGCACCGGACAGCGGCTGGTTCATGTATACCCCGCTTTCCAGTGGCCAGTATTCACCGGGCATCAATGCCGATGTGTGGTTGATCGGGGTGACCTTCGTGGAGGTATCGGCGATTGCGTTCGGCATCGAACTGGTGGCCACGGTACTGAAGGTTCGCACCGGCGGCATGTCCCTTTCGCGCATGCCGCTGTTCGGCTGGTACATCCTGATTACCGCCCTGATGATGGTAGTGGGCTTCCCGCCCCTGATTCTGGGCAGCATCCTGCTGGAAATCGAACGGGCCTTCCAGTGGCCGTTCTTCGATGCCGCCCTGGGGGGTGATCCGCTGTTATGGCAGCATCTGTTCTGGCTGTTCGGACACCCGGAGGTCTACATCATCTTCCTGCCGGCCGCTGCGGTGGTGTCGATGATGGTCCCCACCTTTGCCCGCCGGCCACTGGCCGGCTACAACTGGGTGGTTGGTTCGGTCGTGGCCACCGGATTCATCAGTTTCGGCCTCTGGGTCCACCACATGTTTACCGTTGGCATCCCCCATCTGGCCCTGGTGTTCTTTTCTGCAGCCAGCATGTTCGTAGCCCTGCCCACCGCCATCCAGTTCTTTGCCTGGCTGACGACCCTGTGGAGGGGCCGGCCCGTGCGGCGCCTGCCGATGCTGTACCTGTTCGGATTTCTGTTCATCTTCGTTTGCGGGGGGCTGACCGGTGTCATGCTGGCCCTTGTTCCCTTCAACTGGCAGGCTCACGATACTCACTTTGTCGTTGCCCATCTGCACTACGTGCTGATTGGCGGATTTGTCTTTCCCCTGCTGGCCGCGCTGTATTACTGGCTGCCCCTGGTCAGTGGTCGCCGGATCCAGGGGTGGCTTGGCAGCTGGGCGTTCTGGCTGATTTTTATCGGCTTCAATCTGACTTTTTTCCACATGCATCTGACCGGACTGGTGGGGATGCCCCGAAGGGTGTACACCTACGGTGAGGGCCTTGGCTGGGAGTGGCTTAACCTGGCCAGTTCGGTGGGCGGGTTCGTGCTGACCGCCGGATTTGCCGCACTGCTGATCGACGTGGTCGTCCAGGTCCGCTCCGGGCAAAGAACCGAAAGCAATCCCTGGAATGCCGGGACCCTGGAGTGGGCAATGGATCATCCTCCGCAGGTCTACAACTTTGCCAGTCTGCCCAAGGTCAGCAGCCGCGAGCCGCTGTGGGACCAGCCAGGACTGGAGGAAGAGCTTCGTGCCGGTACCCATTACCTGGCCCGGACGCGCAACGGCTGGCAGGAAACCCTGGGGGTCAACCCCATTTCCGGCCGGCCGGACCAGATCATCCTGTTGCCCGGACCCAGTTATCTGCCCCTTGTTACAGCCAGCATGCTGTTGGTGTTCTTTCTGGGTTTCCTGCTCGGCTTCTACTGGATCTCGGCAGCCGGCGCAATCGCTGCCCTGGTCTGCGGCTTGCGCTGGGCCTGGACCTGCGGTCTGGATCGGGATCTCCCGGAACAGGATGCCGGGCGCGGACTCAAGCTCCCCGTGCATGCCCAGAGCCCGGACCCGCCCGGCTGGTGGGGCACGATCACCGGCCTGGTGGTCAACGGGACTTTCTATATCACGCTGCTGTTCGGGTACCTGTACCTGTGGGCAGTGGCCCCGGGGTGGCCGCCGGAGTCGTTCATCGAAACCCCGCCCCTGCTGCCCCTGTTGACGGGTCTCGCGGCGGTTCTTGCCGCTGGTGGGTTGCACCGGGCCGTGATTTTCAACGGGGATGGGCGAACGGGAAGGCGATTGGCCCTGGTGGCCTCGACCGTACTTGGCCTGGTGACTTCAGTTGGCTGTTTGTGGCAGATTGTATCCGGATTACCGGCCCCGACCGGTCACGCTTATGCGGCGGTAACGACATTTTTGTTGGGCTACTGCGGTCTGCATGGTCTGATGACCGGCATCATCGCCTTTTACTGCTGGCTTCGGATCCGGGCCGGGTTTGTATCCGCGCTGCGCTCCCTTGATCTGCGCGTAGGTCGGCTCTGGGCGATGTACACCGCCTGCGTTGTGGTCGTTTCCCTGGGCCTTGTTCACACCCTTCCGGTTCTGATCGGCGCTTCGGGATGAAAACCAATCGGTTCAATCTGGGCCAGCTTTTTCGCATGGGTGCCGGTCTGGTGGTCTGGTCGTCGGCCTTTGTCTGCCTTTATGCCGGCTTCTCGCTGGGTTGCCAGTACCTGACCCCATCGGTCGACGATGGTCTTGCCAATCCGGTGACCTACCTGTTGACCGGAATCTTCCTGGTTCATTTGCTGGCACTGACCGGCCTGGGCGGTTTGTGGTGGAAGCGACCGGTGCCCGCTGCCGACGGCGAATCCCCGGCAAGTCGCGATTTTCGCCACTGGATCGAGGGCGCAGTACTGGCCTTTTCCATCACCGGGCTGGTCTGGATCGGCTTCCCGATATTCATGGTCGCCCCTTGTGCCGGTTGAACCAGCGACCAAGGAAAAGGCCCTGCCACGTTTGATGATTGTTCTGGCTACCGGAGCGGGCGCCCTGGTCGTTCCGTTTTCGGCCATTGCCCACGGCCCTGGGCATCTGGCCGGTTACTGGGTCTTCTGGTTGCTGGTGTTCAGCGGGGCAGGGTATGCCCTGGGATTGTACCGGACCCGAAGAAGGCCGAAGGGGTGGCGAATTGCCGCTTTCATCGCCGGCTGGTCCCTGCTGGCTCTCGCCCTGTTTGGCCCGATGGAGCAATGGGCCCATTCCACCGTGGCCGGGCACATGACCCAGCACATGCTGCTGCTGGCCGTTGTCCCGCCCTTGCTCCTGCTGGCCCGGCCTCTGCCCCAGTACCTCCAGGCCTTGCCGGTCAACACCCGCCGCAAGGCCGGGCCCTGGGCGGCGCGAATCTACACGGCTGCCGGCAACACACCGGTCCTGGCATTCCTGTTCCACGGGCTCGTCATCTGGCTGTGGCACATGCCAGGCCCGCTGCAACTGTCCGTTGAACATCGCCTGCTCCATGACGGGGTGCATCTGCTGTTCCTGGCCACGGGACTTTGGTTCTGGTGGTCCCTGATGGCACCGGTAAGGCTCGGCCGAAAAGGCTTTGGGCCGGCCCTGCTGTTCGCGGTCCTGACTCTGATGCACACGGGCATGCTTGGCGCCCTGCTGACTTTCGCGCCGCAACTGCTTTACCCGGAACACCCGGCGGGCTTTGCCGGGTTCAGCCGACTTTCCGACCAGCAACTTGCCGGATTGATCATGTGGGTGCCAGGCGGCCTTGTCTACACAGCCGCCGCAGTGGTCCTTGGTGCCGTCTGGTTACGGGAAACCGAGCGGCTACTCCCTTCCGACTCTGAGTAACCTTCCGGCACCGGCCGCCCGGGCCGGCTGATCCGATCTCCTGGCGGTAAACCGGGCAAGTCTGCGTTTTACAAAACGATGACCTGAACAAAAAGCCCGGGGCCAGATTGAAGAGCGAATTCCCGCGAAGTTGCATGTCGCGGTTCAAGGGGTGCCATTTTCAGACGGGAGAGGGAAGTTGAGTAACAACGCTGTGTACAAGGGAAGCTGCTTTTGTGGAGAAGTCGAAATCTCTGCCCGGGGAGAGCCTGCCGCAATGGGTTATTGTCATTGCCAGTCCTGCAGGCACTGGTCAGCCGGACCGATCAATGCCTTCACCCTGTGGAATCCCGAAGCTGTGACCATCGAAAAGGGTGCCGGCAATATCGCGACGTTCAACAAGACTCCCGGAAGTGCCCGCAAGTGGTGCAAGACCTGTGGGGGACATGTATTGACCGAGCACCCGGGGATGGGGCTGACGGACGTGTATGCTGCAATTTTGCCCGACCTGCGATTCGAGCCGGGTGTTCACGTGCACTATCAGGAATCCGTGCTGCCGATACGCGATGGACTGGACAAGTTCAGGGATGTGCCCGCTGAGATGGGTGGGTCGGGGGAGCGGCTGTCGGAGTGAACCCGGAAAGCTGAGTTCCCAAGCCGGGCCAGGTACCCGGTGCTTCCGGCCGGACGCTCGTCCTTGCCGGGTATATCAAATGCATTGATGATAAGATGAATTTTCCGTATCACTGGAAGCCCTGCTCACCATGCCTGGAGAGCTTACCGCCCTTCTGCAGGCAGCCAATGACGGCGACCAGCCGGCTCTGAATCGGCTCGTGGCACTGTTGTATGTGGATCTTCGCCGGCTGGCCCGACGCTGCCAGGCCGGAAGCGGGCAGGATACGCTCAATACCACCGGTCTGGTCCACGAGTGCTATCTGCGATTTCTAAACAGTGGCCAGCTAAACGTTAACGACCGGGCCCACTTTTTTAATCTTGCTGCACGAATCATGCGCCAGCTCCTGTGCGACTATGCCCGGGAGAAGGCTGCCGAAAAACGTGGTGGAAACCTTACTCAGGTCAGCCTGCGCGATGACGATGCAACGGAAATTCACGAGGCCGAGCACTGGCTTGCCGTCGACCAGGCGCTGGATCGGCTGCATGAGCTTCACCCCTACCAGGCCCGGGTCATCGAGTGCCGGTTCTTTGCCGGGCTTAGCGAGGCCGAGACTGCCGAAGCCCTTGGACGTTCCCTGCGCAGTGTCCAGCGGGACTGGCAAGCGGCACGTGCATGGCTGGCAGGCCGCCTGGAGTCATGAGCGGCAGCGACAACAACACTGATGATCCGCTCAAGCCCGGCGGTGTGTTTGATGGCCCCCTGTTTCGAGGATTTCTCAAACGCCTTTCAAAGGTTCGCGAGCCGAAGCCGGGCGAACGACTGGGCCCCTGGAAGATTCGGCATGAACTGGGCCGCGGGGGCACCGGTGTGGTGTTTCTCGCCGAACGGGCTGACGGGGCCTTCAATCGGGAAGTGGCCCTGAAATGGTTGCGGGGGGACCGACCTTCCATCGGTGGATTCCGGGTCCTGGAGCGGGAGCGGGAACTGCTGGCCAGCCTGGACCATCCCCATATCGCAAGGTTGATCGACGGCGGGGAGACTGATGATGGCATGCTCTGGTTCGCCATGGACCTTGTTTCAGGTGAACCGATAGACTGCCACTGCAAGAAAATTGAACTGACTGGCCGTATCAGCGTGATGCGGCGCTTGTGCCAGGCCCTCCACCACGCCCATGGGCGGGGATTGATTCACGGTGACATCAAGCCGTCCAATGTGCTGGTCGATAGCCGCGGACATCCCCGTCTTCTGGATTTCGGCATCGCCCGTCTCAACGATGGCGACGGACTCGGCAGTTACGGGTTGACCCCGGAGTATGCCAGCCCGGAACAACGAAACGGCCAGCCATTGACGACCCGGTCCGATGTCTGGCAACTGGGTCGTCTCTTGAAGACTGCTTCAGACAAAGGGGCCGCCCCGCGGGACATCCGGGCGATCATCAACCGGGCCATGGCCGACGAGCCGGACCAGCGCTACGATTCGGCTGCGGCCATGGAAGCGGACCTGGCCGCCTGGCAGGGCAGGTACCCGGTGTCGGCACGTGGGGGCGGCCCGGTCTATCGGGCGGGACGACTTTTTGTTCGCAATCTCGCGCTTTCCGTTCTGGCGCTGGCTGCTATTGCGATTATCGTTTCAGGTGGTGTGTGGATGGCCTGGAAGCTGGCTGCAGAGCGTGATCTTGCCCTGGCCGAGTCCTCCCGGACCGATCAGGCGCTTTCCGATGCCGAGGAAGCCCTGGCGCGAGCCGAAGCCCTGCGCGGCTTCCTGGTAGATCTGTTTCGCGCCACCGAGCCGGACAGACCCCGGGACCAGCTGCCGGCCACCGAAGAGTTGCTGGACCTGGGAGCCAGCCAGGCCCTGGATGAAGCTGCTGCACCCGGCGATGAACGACTGGGAATGCTGGCCGTGATCGGGGAGGTGTACATGACCCTGGGTCAGTGGGATCAGGCCGCTCCACTGCTTGAGGCGGGGGCGGAGATCGGGCGCCATAATGCCGGGTCCCGGCCCGAGGAAGTGACCCGGGTACTGGCCCTCAAGGCACACCTGGCCCGGGTCCGTGGAGAGCTGGACAGGGCCGAAGCGTTGCTGATCGAGGCGGAAGGGGCTTCGGCGGGCCATGACCGGGCCTTTGGAGAGTTTGCCCATGCGCGAACTCGCCGGGGATCCCTGGCCTATATGCTGGGCCGAAACGAAGAGGGACTGGAGCTGCTCGAACCCTTGTACCGGGAAGTGGAGAATCCATCACGGCAGGTCAGCCCGAGAACCTATCTTCGACTCCTGGAAACCCTGGGTGCATTGCATGAGGCTACCGGCAACCTGGAACAATCCGACCGATTTCGCCATCGGGCTGTGGACCAGGCCCGCGAGCTTGAGGGTCCGGAAAGTCGAAGTCATGCCTTCCATTTGAGCGTCCTGGGTGCGGTTCAGGCCAAGCAGGGGCTGTTCGACCTGGCCCGGCAGACATTGGAAGAAGCGGCGATGCTGTATGACCGGATCTATGACCGGCCTGCGGTGATTCATGCGGGCCTGATAATGAACCTCGCCGAGCTGGATCTGCTGACGGGCCGGTACGACCGGGTTCCGGAAAGTCTCGAGGCGGGGCTGAGCATGTGGGCTGATGCCCATGACCGAAGTTTCGAGGAGCAGACTCGGGCCAACCAGCATTTCGCCCGCTACCTGCTGCACCTTGACCAACCCGAACAGGCCAGGCCTATCCTGGAAAGGTCGATGGAGCGCCTGGAAGCGTCCATCGGTCGCGATCACCCGGGAGCGCTGACCACCCGCGCCTGGCTGGCACAGGCCTGCTGTCAGTCCGGGGAGGTCGCCAGGGGACTGGAGCTTGTAAGTGGCCTGGATGAACCTTTGGGTGACTCGATTCCGGCAGATTTCCACGAGGCCCAGGCCGTTTGCCTCCACATGGCCGGCAATCACCCGGATGCACTGAGTGCCATTCAGCGCAGTCTTGCCGAACCGGTTGCCCCGGGCCATGCGATGCACAAGGCACGTCGCTATCGGATCAAGTCCGAGATCCAGCAGGCGATCAACCATCCCGACAAGGCTGACCAGGCGATGAAGCGGGCCGAAAACGTTCTCGCCAACATCGGGCTCACCGATCATCCGGTCATTCGTAACCCGCGGTAGCGAGTGGCGGGATGAGCCGACTCTTTCCGTTTCCCCTTCAGGTGAAATGAACCCGGCGTCTTTCAGGTTGAAGGTGGCCCTGTGAGGCTGCCGCGTACGGACTGTTATGCTGGGTGCTGGCCCGAGTGTGCCACTCACTCGCTTTCAAAGAACCTGCCGATGCCGTACTTGTCGACTCGGTATCGGCCTTGAGAGATGGGTTTGATCTGTACGCTGGCCGATTGAAGCTGGAATAGTATCCGGCGGATACTGATTCGAATTAAAAAACAGGGGGTCGAGTTCATAAGCATTAAGGAGGTCTGTTTGATGTTTGCACAATTTCTGGAAGCTCAACCCCTCACCAAGGGATGCCTTCGTGGCCTTAAGGCAGCTCTGATTGTCCTGGTAGCCGGATTGCTGATCAGCCCGGCGAGCCTGGCCGAGCACGATGATCACGATCACGGTGGAGAAGTGGCCGATGAAGTCGAGTTGGGCGAGGTGGACTTTCGCGTCGATTGCATGGATGGGGTGCGGGAGGATTTTGATCGTGCCCTGGCCCTGATGCACCACATGATGTATGCCCAGGCCCGGGGTGCCTTCGCGGACTTGAAAGACAAGGATCCCGAATGTGCCATGGCCTACTGGGGTGTAGCCACCACCCTGTTCCAGCCCCTTTGGGGTACACGTCCAAGCGAGGACGAGCTCAAGCGTGGCTGGAAGAATATCCAGAAGGCGGCCGAACTTGCAGACGAACCCCGGGAAAAGGCCCTTGTCGATGCAACCCATGCATTCTTCAAGGATCCGGATTCAGCGGAATTCTGGGATCGACTCAATGGCTGGATCGATGGCATGGCAGCCGCCCACAATGACTTTCCCGATGATCTGGACATCACCTCTCTGCACGGCCTGGCCTTGCTGACCAAGGCACAGGAAGCCGACGACCACCACGCACTCCACGACGAAGCCGAGCCGCTTCTCAGGGCGGTATGGGAACAGGAGCGCAAGCATCCCGGGGCCATTCACTATTCCATTCATGCCACCGATGCCGATGGTCGTGCCAAAAACGCACTGGACATGGTGGAGATCTATGCCCAGATCGCTCCGAATACCGCCCATGCGTTGCATATGCCATCCCACATCTATGTTCGCCTGGGAGACTGGCCGCAGGTTATCGAGTGGAACGAGCAATCGGCCGAGGCGGCTCTCGATCATCCGGCCAATGACTCGATCTCTCACCACTTCATTCATGCCATTGACTACATCATTTACGCCCGCCTTCAACGGGGGGAAGACGAGCTGGCAAGGGAAATCCACAACGAGTCCACGGCGAAGGGTCGCCACGAAGCATCGTTTGTAAACGCCTTTCATTTCGCCGCCATGCCTGCCCGCCTGGCGGTGGAAGGACGGAAATGGGAAGAGGCAGTTGACCTGGAAGTTCGGGAGCCGGACTACCTGCCCTGGGATCAGTCCCACTGGCCGGAAGGCATGACCTGGTATGCCAGGGGCCTTGCCGCGGCCCATACAGGTGACTTGTCGGCTGCCGAGGAAGCGAAACAGGAAATGGCCCGGTTGCGCGAGGAGGCCAGGGAGGCCGGCGAACGCAGAATGGCAACCTATATCGAGGTGGACCGCCTCATTCTATCCGGCTGGATTGCCCATGCCCGGGATGATGGAGAGACGGCGGTCGAGCAGATCCGTTCGGCGCTCGAACTGGAAGGGACCGTCGAAAAGCACCCGGTCACCCCCGGTGCCCTGCTGCCACCGGGCGAGGCGCTGGGTGATCTGCTCATGGCCCTGAACCGTCCGGACGAAGCCTTCGAGGCCTACCGGGAATCCGACGAAACCTGGCCCGGGCGCTACAACACGCTGCTCGGCATGGCTCGTGCAGCCCGGCAGGCGGACAAGCCGGACCAGGCAGAAAAGGCCTACCAGCGCCTGCTAGACAATGCAGGCGAATCCGACCGGGACGGTGTGGCAGAAGCCAGACAGGCCCTGGCGGACCTGCAGTAAAACATCCGGCAGGCCGCCATGCCCCCGGGGCGTATGGCGGCCTGCCAATCAACCCGGTATAATCCCCGCTCCCTGGCGCCGACGTAGCTCAGGTGGTAGAGCAATGCATTCGTAATGCATGGGTCGGGGGTTCGAATCCCTCCGTCGGCACCATATGATCAACCTCTCCCAGCTGTCCGCCCCCCGGAACTACCTACTACTCGATTCGAACCCCCGACCATCACAAACA
>SLIZ01000126.1 GCA_007135395.1 Wenzhouxiangellaceae bacterium
CTGGGGCCCCCGGATTCTCGATCTGGACCTGCTGGTTTACGATGATCTGGAAATCCGGTCCCCGGAGCTTGAAATTCCCCACCCCCGCATGACCCGACGGGCTTTTGTTCTGGCCCCGCTGGTGGAACTGGACCCGGAGCTACAGATTCCCGGACACGGCCGGGCCCGGGAATACCTGGCCGGCCTGGATGATTCTGATATTCTTGCCATCGACCCGCTTGAGCCGGAAACGGGCTTCGATCACTGACTCACTGTCTCCGGGGACCAGGAACGTCCGATGGAAAGCAAGAAAACTGTCCGCAGCTTATCCGGCTTCAAGTCCGAAGGCCGCAAGATCACCATGCTGACAGCCTACGATGCCAGCTTTGCCCGGCATATGGACGAGGCCGGAATCGACAGCATCCTGGTCGGTGATTCTCTGGGGAATGTGGTTCAGGGTCGTGAGACGACCGTACCGGTAACCCTGAATGACATGGTTTATCACACGCGCTGCGTGCGACGGGGTGTTAAACAGGCCCTGCTGATTGCCGATCTCCCGTTCATGACCATCCGGGATCGGGATCATTGTCTGGCTGCCACCACCGCGCTGATGCAGGCCGGGGCCGAGGCCATCAAGCTGGAAGGCGCCGGCCCCGTGGTTCGGCGTGTGGAGGAACTGGCCGGGTTGGGGATTTCTGTCTGTGCGCACCTTGGGCTGACACCGCAAACGGTTCATCACCTTGGCGGTTTCAGGGTCCAGGGGCGAGGCGAAAGGGAGGCCGAAAAACTGCACAGCGATGCGCGGGCCCTGCAGGCAGCCGGCGCCGGGCTTCTGGTTCTGGAGTGCGTACCCCGTGATCTGGCAGGGGAAATCTCGGCGGATCTGGATATTCCCGTGATCGGTATCGGGGCCGGGGCCGAAGTGGATGGTCAGGTGCTGGTCGCCTACGATGCCCTGGGAATCACCCATGGCAACCGGCCCCGATTCAGTCACGACTTCCTGGCCGACGCCGGGACCATTCCCGGTGCAATCAAGGCATTCATTGACCAGGTCGGAGCCGGCAACTTTCCCGGAAAAGAGCACGGCTGGGACTGATTGATGGCCGAGAGCTCCCTTGTCCGGGAATCCGGGCTGGAATCTCTCCGGGAGAAACTGGCCGGCTGGAGGCGGGCTGGTGATCGAATCGGGCTGGTTCCCACGATGGGAAATCTTCACGCAGGTCATCTGTCCCTGGTCCGAAGCCTCCGGAAACGAGCCGACCGGGTTGTCGCAAGCATTTTCGTCAACCCGGAGCAGTTCGGGCCCGACGAAGATTTTGAACGCTATCCCCGTACCCTTGATTCCGATCTGAAGGCCCTGGAGCAGGTCGGTTGTGACCTGGCCTGGTTACCCGACCAGGCCACCATGTATCCCCATGGCCCGGAGTCCCGGGTGCCGATCGGCGCTCCGGCGGATCTGGCCGGTGTTCTGTGCGGGACCAGCCGGCCGGGTCATTTCGATGGTGTCGTCACGGTGGTTCTGCGCCTGTTTGGCCAGGTGCAGCCGGAAGTGGCGATCTTCGGAGAAAAGGATTTCCAGCAACTGACCATCATTCGGCGGATGGTTTCGGATCTGTCCTTGCCGATTGAAATCCAGGGCGCTCCCATCGAGCGCGAAGCCGATGGCCTGGCCATGAGCTCGCGCAATGCCTACCTGGACACTGATGCCCGGAAGGCTGCCCCGGAACTGTTTCGGATCATTTCCTCGGTTGCCCGAACCCTCGAACGAGACCCGAAGCGTGTTCGAGAGTCCTGCGCTGAAGGGATTCGTCGACTCGAATCGGCCGGGTTTCGGACGGATTACCTGGAAGTCCGCCGGTCCGGCGATCTGGGTCCGGTCCATGGCAGCGAGGCGGACCTGCGCGTATTTGCAGCCGCCTGGCTTGGAGATACTCGGCTTATCGACAATATCGCGGTATAATGAGTGGCTGGCAAGATGGAGCGAGAATGCGCAATCAGCCCGAGCCGGGCAGGGCGCGCATTGATCCGCTTCCGGGCAGCCCGAAGGGTGGTTGATCTTTTGATGCCTGAATGCAACACAGGGCTTGGTATTTCCACAGGTTTGTGGTAGCATTCATACCAACCTTGGCAAATCTGCAACGATTTCTCAGGGTCTCAGGGCGCGAACAGGTTACATCACTCCGACATGCTGCCTCTCCTCTTGCCCAAGAGGAGAGGCTTTTTTTTGTGAGTTGGAAGAGGTTGGCAATGCACTTCAATCTGCTCAAGGCCAAGATTCACCGGGCGACTGTTACCCGGGTTGAACTGGACTACGAAGGCTCCTGTGCCATCGATGGAAATCTCCTGGAAGCATCGGGAATTCTCGAATACGAACAGATACATATCTACAATATCACCAATGGCAAGCGCTTCGTGACCTACGCCATTCGGGCCGAAAACGGATCCGGTGTCATCAGCGTCAACGGGGCTGCAGCACACAAGGCCTCCGAAGGGGACCTGGTGATCATCGCTGCCTATGCGGCAATGGACCCTGCCGAGGCTGCCCGCCATCGTCCGCGGCTGGTTTATCCGGACGGGGCCAACCGGATCGAGCGTATCGCCGGGGAAATTCCGGTTCAGGCAGCCTGAGCGGCCATCTGTTGTAAAAACGCAACGCCTGACTTCGGCCCGGGTCGGTCCCTGATCCGGGTCCGGGTACCTGAATCCCGTACCTGGATGGCTGGGAAGGCCGGGACAAAGCCCCGGGAACGGAATGGGAGCGCCGGAAATCAAACGGGAATATACTCGTAATGCTGCAGAAATGGGTAAACTGGAAGTTTGCAACAGGACTCTGCCGGAGGTAAGTGCCATGTTAATTCGTCTAATTGCAGTAATGCTGTTTTCAGCCAGCCTGATTCTGGCCGGGTGTTCCCGGGACGATGCGGAAGAGGCTTATGAGGACGCTCAGGATGCCGTTGAAGAGGCAGCCGAGGATACCACTGATGCCTACGATGACCTGGGCGATGAAGAAGACGGCGACACCATGCGTGAACGCATTGGCGATGCCTATGATTCGGCGCAGGAAAGCGCTTCGACGATCTGGGCCGAAGCCGTAGCAGCCACCCAGGGTGCCCTGCATGCCTCCCAGGAAGGGCTGGAGCAGGCCCGTGAAGGCGGAGAGGAAGCCTGGGAAGAAGCCATGGCGCACGCCGAGGAAGCCCGCGAGGAAGCCCGCGAGGCCGTTGAACGGGCCCGTGAGGAAGGCGGAGAAGCTTCCGATGACTGGCAGGCCCGCGCCCAGTCGGTGTGGGAGGATGCCGAAGAAGCCTGGGAAGACCTGCGCAACTGGGATCCCTCCGATGTCGTGGAGGATGACGAGGAAGAAGAGCAGGAAGGCTCCTCCTAGAAAAGCTGGACCGGGTTCGCTAAAAACCCGGAATTTCAAGGGTTCCTGCCATTGCGCCGGATCCCTGGATCGAATTGCCGGGCCGCAACGGTTCCCCGGACCGCTGCGGCCCGGTTCTTTTCAAGGCTGCACGGAAAATAAAGCAAGGCCCCAACCGGAAAACCAAGCAACCGTGACTGATCAAACCCCCGCCCCTACGACTTACAACCCCCAGGCCATTGAGCCGGAGATCCAGGCCCGTTGGGACGAGCAGGGGGCCCATCGAAGTGATGACGGTGCCGGACAGCGGTACTACTGCCTGAGCATGTTCCCCTATCCCTCGGGCAAGCTGCACATGGGGCATATGCGCAACTACGGCATCTGCGATGTCATTGCCCGCTACCAGAAAATGCAGGGCCGGGGTGTGCTGCAGCCCATGGGCTGGGATGCTTTCGGGTTGCCGGCGGAAAATGCGGCCATGCAAAACGGTGTGCCGCCGGCCCGCTGGACACGGGACAATATCGCCAGCATGCGGGCCCAGCTCAAGGCCCTGGGTTTTGCCATCGACTGGGACCGGGAACTGGCCACCTGTGATCCGGAATACTATCGCTGGAACCAGTGGCTGTTTTTGCGGATGCTCGAGAAGGACATTGCCTACAAGAAGACCGGCGTGGTCAACTGGGATCCGGTGGACCAGACGGTACTGGCCAACGAACAGGTCATCGATGGCAAAGGCTGGCGAACCGGTGCAGAGGTGGAAAAACGGGAAATTCCCATGTATTACCTGGGAATCACCACTTATGCCCAGGAACTGCTCGACGACCTGGAGCAGCTTTCCGGCTGGCCCGAGCGGGTACGCACCATGCAGGCCAACTGGATCGGCCGAAGCGAAGGGGTGGAAATCCATTTTCCCTGTGGCGAGGAAGTAATCCGGGTCTTTACCACCCGGGCCGATACCCTGATGGGTGCAACCTACCTGGCCGTTGCCGCCGAACATCCCCTGGCAGCCCGCGTGGCGGAGACCAGCCCGGCGATCGCCGAATTCATTGCCGAATGCCGGCGGGGCGGCGTTTCCGAGGCCCAGGTGGCGACCCAGGAAAAAAGGGGCATGGATACCGGGCTGACCGCCCTCCATCCACTTACCGGCGAAGAGCTGCCGGTATGGGTGGCAAACTATGTACTAATGGCCTACGGCGAAGGCGCTGTCATGGCCGTGCCCGGCCACGACGAGCGGGATTTCGCCTTTGCCAACAAGTACGGGCTGCCCATCGTCCAGGTTGTCGACCATCCGGACATGGGTGAGTACGACAGCCGGACCTGGCAGGACATTTACTCTGAAAAGGAAGGAATCACCCTGATCGGTTCCGGCCCCTATGACGGGCTGGATTTCCAGCAGGCAACCCGGGCGATTGCCAGGGACCTGGAGAAAAAGGGTCTTGGCAAGAGACGGGTCCAGTTTCGCCTGCGCGACTGGGGGGTCTCCCGGCAGCGCTACTGGGGCTGCCCCATTCCCATCATCCACTGCGACGAATGCGGCGATGTGCCGGTTCCCGACGAGGACCTGCCCGTGGTGCTCCCGGAAAACCTGGTTCCCGACGGTGCCGGTTCACCCCTGGCAAGGTCGGAAGAATTCATTCGCTGTAGCTGTCCCCGATGCGGCCGACCGGCCCGTCGGGAAACGGACACGATGGACACCTTCGTGGATTCGTCCTGGTATTTCATGCGCTACCCCTGCGTGGACAATGACCAGGCCATGGTCGACGAGCGCACCAATGGCTGGATGCCGGTGGATCAGTACATCGGTGGTATCGAGCACGCCATCCTTCATCTGCTCTATGCCCGCTTCTGGACCAAGGTGATGCGCGATCTCGGGCTTGTCGAGCACGACGAACCCTTTGCCCACCTGCTCACCCAGGGCATGGTGCTGGCCGAGACCTACTACCGGGAAGACGAAGCCGGCAGCAAGACCTGGTTCAATCCCTCCGAGGTGGAAGTCCGGAGGGATGAAAAGGGTCGGGTGACCGAGGCCGTTTCCATGGCCGATGGTCGGCCGGTCGTGCCTGGCGGGGTGGAAAAGATGGCAAAGTCAAAGAACAACGGGGTCGATCCCCAGGAACTGGTCGGTCGCTACGGGGCCGATACGGTCCGGCTGTTTTCCATGTTTGCCGCCCCGCCCGAGCAGTCCCTGGAATGGTCGGATGCCGGGGTGGAGGGTGCCTGGCGGTTTCTCCGGCGTTTGTTCCAACAGGTCCAGGTCCATGTGGCGGAATTCCGTGATCCGGGAGCCCGGCCGGATGCCGACAAACTTGGTCCCGAGGCCCTCGAGATTCGTCGCCTGCTCCACGAAACCATTGGCAAGGTGGATGACGACCTGGGTCGGCGCTTTACCTTCAACACCGCCATTGCTGCGGTGATGGAATTCGTCAACCACCTGTCCAGGTTCAAACCCCGGGACACCAACGACCAGCGCTTGTGCCAGGAGGCCTGGGAGTCCGTTGTGTGCCTGATTGCTCCCATCACACCCCATATTGCCGAACAACTGTGGGAAGACCTGGGGCGGGAAGGGTCGGTGTTCGAATGTGGCTGGCCGGCGGTGGATGAGACTGCCCTGGCCCGTCAGGCGGTTACCCTGGTCGTTCAGGTCAACGGCAAGGTCCGCAGTCGCCTGGAGGTGGCCCCGGGAACCGACCGGGAATACCTGACCCGGGTGGCCTGCGAGGATGAAAAGGTTGCCCGCTTTCTCGATGGAAAGACCATTCGTAAAGTAATCGTGGTTCCCGACAAGCTGGTCAATATCGTTGCCAACTGACTGCCCCAGACCCCCTGGTTCAAGACGCTTTCCGGTTGCAAGCCGGGCAATGGTGATGCTGACCATCGGCCTGGCCCTGGCCGCCTGCGGATTTCAGCTTCGTGGCGCCGCCGACCTGCCCGAGCCCATGAGCCGGACCCATGTCAGCCAGCCGGATCCCGCGTCCTCCTTTGCCCGGCACCTTGAGCGCCAGTTGCGAGCCAACGGTGTCGAGGTTACGGACACGGCTGATGACAATGCCGCCGTCCTGGAGATTTCCACTGCCCGGATGAACCGGCGCCCCCTGACAATCTCGGGCACCGCCCAGGTTCGCGAATACGAGTTGGTATTCACCGTTGTGTACCGCCTGGTGGACGCCCGGGGCGAGGAATTGATTGCGCCGGATACCATCACCCTGGCACGAAGCTACAGCTTTGACGAGCAGCAGATCCTGGCGGCAACCCGGGAGGAAGAGTTTCTCCGCGATGACCTGTCCGAAGCCATGGTGGGCCAGTTGCTCCGAAGACTGGAAGCCGGGAGCGGCCCATGAAGATCTTTCCCGACCGCCTGGACCGGGTTCTCGACCAGGAGTTGGCCCCGGTCTACCTGTTTGCCGGGCCGGAAATGCTGCTGGTACTCGAGGCCTGCGATGCAGTTCGCCGGGCCTGCAGGGCACAGGGCATCGAAGAGCGGATCGTGCTGGATGCGTCCGGCAAGTTTGACTGGAACGAGCTCGGTCTGGCCACGGAAACCGGGTCGCTGTTTGCCAGCCGCAGGCTCGTGGAATTGCGCATTCCCAACGGCAAGCCGGGCCGGGAGGGCAGCACAGCCATCAAGAACTGGCTGGAAGGCGACCCGGACGATGTGCTGCTGATCAGTTGCATGGAATGGAAAGTCGATTCGGAGCGCGGCGCCTGGGTTCGGGCCATCGAAAAGCACGGTGTTTTCATGCCCGCCTGGACCATCAAGCCGGCCCATCTGCCCCGCTGGCTCCAGGCTCGTGCCCGGGCAAAGGGGCTTAGCCTGGACAACAGCGCAGCAGCTTTTCTGGCCGAGCTCATGGAGGGCAACCTGCTTGCTGCCGCCCAGACCATCGACCGGCTTGCGCTTAATCCGCCCCCGGGAGAGAAACTGGACCTGGAGGGGCTGAAAAGTGCCGTGGACGATCATGCCCGGTTCGACGCCTTTCGCCTGTCCGAGCTGGTGCTCCTCGGCGATACCGCCCGGGCCCTTCGCTGCTGCCAGGGGCTCAAGGCCGAGGATGTGCCGCAAGCCATGATTGTCGCCGCCCTGGCCGGAGACCTGAAAAAACTCCAGGGGCTTCATGCCATGCCCGGGAATATGCCGATGGAAAAGGCCATGACCAGCCTGGGGATCTTCAAGAGCAAGCAACCCCAGTTCCGGACAGCCCTGGACAGGCTATCTCCGGCCCGGGTGAACAACGCCCTTGCCCGGCTCTCCCCGATCGACCAGTTGTCCAAGGGGCAGGTATTCGGTGATTTCTGGCAGGCCCTGGAGCGTTGGGTCCTTGAAAGCACTATTGCCCCGGGACGGAGTGCGGCAGCGTGAGCTCGGCTGTTGCCATCTTCGGCGGGACTTTTGATCCGCCACACTTCGGCCATCTTCGAGCGGCTTCGGAAGCTGCCGAAAAGCTTGCGGTGGAGGATTTTCGCCTTGTTCCTGCCGGCCGGCCACCCCATCGCCAGGGGTCCTGGGCCAGCCCGGAAGACCGCCTGGAAATGCTGAGGGCGGCTGTCCGGCCCTGGTCGGATCTGCAGGTCGATGACCGGGAAATTCACCGGCCGGGCCCGTCCTACATGGTCGATACCCTGGACAGCATCCGCCGGGAAGTGGGCGAGAGCCCGATCCTGCTCGCCCTCGGCCAGGATGCGGCCAACCAGCTGCATCGCTGGCATGAATGGCACCGGCTCATCGACCTGGCGCACCTGGTGATCATGACCCGTCCCCACAGCCGGCCCCGGTACAGTGGCGCCCTGGCTGACCTTGTGGCCCAGCGCCGGACCCGATCCAAGGCGGCGCTGTTCAAGCAGCCTGCCGGCCTGGTCTGCCGGATCGAGGTCACCCGCCTGGCCATTTCATCCACCGATATTCGCCGGCAGATCGCCAACGGCGGCAATCCCAGGTTCCTGCTGCCCCAGTCAGTGGTCGGCTATATCCGGGAGCGGGGGTTGTATGAGGAACGACCGGGCCAGGATGAGTGAATGAGCCGGGCAGGCCGGTTCATCAGGAGCTCCGTCTGCCAATACCCTTGCGCGGGATGAAGGCTGCGGTACAATCGGAGTCTGATCAAAACCGATGGGATAATTTGAGCACACAAACGAGTACGCACCTGTCTTGCGACGATATTCGCGACCTCGCCGTTTCCGTTCTGGAAGACACCAAGGCTGAAGACCTCCAGGTCTTCGATCTTCGCAGCCGAAATACCTTTGCCGACTACATGATCATTGCCAGTGGCCGCTCGACCCGCCAGGTCAAGGCCATGGCCGACAAGCTTGTGATCAGATCCAAGCAGGCCGGCAACCCACCGCTGGGTGTGGAGGGTGAAAAGGGGGCCGAATGGGTCCTGGTGGACCTCAACGACGTGGTCATTCATCTGATGGTTCCCCAGACCCGGGCTTTCTACAACCTCGAAAAGCTCTGGTCCATGCCCCCGGCGTCCCGGTCAGCTCACTCCGGCGCCTGATTTCAGGCATGAAAATGGCGGTGGTAGCAGTTGGCTCCCGCATGCCCGACTGGGTCTCGCAAGGGTGGGAGGATTACGCCCGGCGCTTGCCGCCGCCCTGGGAGCTGGTTCTGCGAACGGTCTCGGTCAGTGGTCGGAGGGGGAGCGCCGAGAACGCCCGGCTGGAAAACACCCGGTTACGCGAGACTCTCCCCCGGGATGCTTACCCGGTGGCCCTGGACCCGGCGGGAAAAGCATGGAGTACCGAAAACCTTGCCCGCCGCATGGGCTCCTGGCGGGAAGAAGGGAAATCCCCGGCCTTCTTGATCGGCGGGGCTGAAGGGCTTGACCGGGAAACCCTCGGGATTTGTTCTGAACGCTGGTCCCTGGGGCCCCTGACCCTTCC
>SLIZ01000181.1 GCA_007135395.1 Wenzhouxiangellaceae bacterium
TGAAGGTGCTCAAGGCAAGGAGGTAGACCGGATGTCCCAGGTAACCGTCACACAACTGGCCGAGGTACTCGGCGTCGAAGTGGATCGCTTGCTGGCCCAATTCAAGGAGGCCGGCATCGATGTGACTGACCCGGCGGCAGAGGTGACCAACGAGGACAAGAAGCGCCTGCTGGCCTTCCTTCGCACCAGCCACGGCAAGGCCGAGCGGGACATCAGTGCACCCCGGAAAGTGACCCTGCAACGCAAGACGGTCAGCGAACTGCGCATTCCGGCCGGTGCCTCCGGTCGGA
Source organism: Wenzhouxiangellaceae bacterium (assembly GCA_007135395.1). Taxonomy (GTDB): domain Bacteria; phylum Pseudomonadota; class Gammaproteobacteria; order Xanthomonadales; family Wenzhouxiangellaceae; genus SLIZ01. Next base: position 291 of record SLIZ01000181.1, read on the forward strand.
CCGGTCGATCTGCCGGCCCGGCCCGCACGGTCAACGTAGAGGTGCGCAAGCGCCGAACCTATGTCAAACGCGGCGAGATGGCCCGCAGTGACCAGGCCGACCCGGAGCGGGAAGCAGCCCAGAAGGCACTCGACGAGGCCCGGGAACAGCGCGAAGCCGAGGAACGCGCCGCCCGGGAAGCCGAGGAGGCTGCCAGGCGCGAGGCCGAGGAAGCCGCCCAGGCCGAAGAGGCCGAGCGCAAGAAGATTGCCGAGGAAGCCGCCCGGGAAGAAGAGGAGAAGAAGGCTGCCGAAGCTGCCGAGGAACGTGCCACCCGGGAAGCCGAGGAAAAGGCAGCCCTGGAGGCGGCCGAAGAGGCCCGCAAGCGGGCCGCCGCCGAGGTCGAGGTAGAGCGTTCGGAGCGCCGCCGGCGGGAAGAAAAGGCCAAGCCGAAATCAAAGGAGAAGGGTCGTTCGAAATCCGGGCCGACCCGCTATGGTCGCGAGGAGTTGCATGTGGCGGCCAAGGGCAAGCGCCGCAAGCCCAAGCGCAGCCGGGCCCAGTCTTCGGCCGCTACCGGCCAGCACGGGTTCCAGCGGCCCACCGAGCCGGTCAAGCGGGAGCTGGAAATCCCCGAGACCATTACCGTGGGCGAGCTGGCCAAGCTCCTGGCCGTCAAGGCCGGGGAACTCATCAAGACGATGATGAACATGGGCACCATGGTCACCATCAACCAGGCCCTGGACCAGGACACCGCGATACTGGTGGTCGAGGAAATGGGCCATACCGCCCGTCCGGCCGAGGAGCGCAGCATCGAGCAGGAACTCGTGGCCGAAGAGGAAACTTCCGATACCGAAGGCATCACCCGCCCGCCGGTTGTCACGGTCATGGGTCATGTCGATCACGGCAAGACCTCCCTGCTCGATTACATCCGCCGGGCCAAGGTGGTTGACGACGAGGCCGGGGGAATTACCCAGCATATCGGTGCCTATCACGTGGAAACTCCCAACGGGGTAGTGACCTTTCTCGATACGCCGGGCCATGCCGCGTTCACTTCCATGCGCGCCCGTGGTGCCCAGGCCACCGATATCGTGATTCTTGTGGTGGCCGCCGACGATGGCGTCATGCCTCAGACCAAGGAAGCCATCCAGCATGCCCGGGCTGCCGGGGTGCCCCTGATCGTGGCAATCAACAAGATGGACAAGCCCGAGGCTGATCCGGACCGGGTCAAGACCGAGCTTTCGAAAGAAGAGGTCATGGCCGAGGACTGGGGTGGTGAGGAAATCTTCGTTGAAGTTTCCGCCATTTCCGGCGACGGCATTGACAACCTGCTCGAGGCCATCCTGCTCCAGGCCGAGATCCTGGAACTCAGGGCCAATCCCGAGCGTCGCTGCCGGGGCGTGGTGGTCGAGTCTTCCCTGGACAAGGGGCGTGGCCCGGTAGCCACGGTACTCGTCCAGGATGGAACCCTGAACCAGGGCGACATGCTGCTGGCCGGCCAGGAATTCGGCCGGGTTCGAGCCATGTTCGACGAGCGCGGGGAGGCCATCAGTTCCGCCGGTCCGTCGATCCCCGCCGAGGTTCTCGGGCTTTCCGGTGTGCCCAATGCCGGTGACGAGGTCATGGTGGTTGCCGATGAGAGAAAGGCCCGGGAAGCCGCTTCCCAGCGCAAGAGCGCCAGCCGCGAAGGTCGCCTGGCCGAAAAGCAGGCGGCCAAGCTTCAGGCTCTGTTCGACCAGATGGGCGAATCCGAAGAGGCCCAGAACGTCAACCTGCTCATCAAGGCCGATGTGCAGGGTTCGGTGGAGGCGCTCAAGGATTCACTGACCCGCCTGTCCAACGAGGAGGTCAAGGTCAATGTGATTTCTTCCGGTGTTGGTGGAATTACCGAGTCCGATGCCACCCTGGCCCAGGCATCCAATGCGGTAATCATCGGATTCAACGTGCGTGCCGATGCCGCAGCCCGGAAGATCATCCAGGAAAACGACCTGGATCTGCACTACTACAGTGTCATCTACGATGCCATTGACGAGGTCAAGAAGGCCATAACCGGTCTGCTGGGCACTGAGGTCAAGGAAGAGATCTGCGGACTGGCCGAGGTCAAGGATGTATTCCGGTCCTCCCGGTTCGGCTCCGTTGCCGGCTGTCTTGTGGTCGAGGGCGTGGTCAAGCGCAAGAACCCCATTCGCGTGCTTCGGGACAACGTGGTGATCTTCGAGGGTGAGCTGGAGTCCCTGCGCCGGTTCAAGGACGACGTCAGCGAGGTCCAGGCGGGAACCGAGTGCGGCATCGGTGTCAAGAAATACGATGACATCAAGTCCGGCGACCAGATCGAGTGCTTCGAGCGCTTCGAGGTTGCCCGGACCCTGGAAAGTACAGCAAGGCCGAGTGAATGAAAAACTACAGTCGCAGCGAACGGGTATCGGGCCTGTTGCGTCGCGAGATTCCCCCGGTGCTCAACGAGACCATGGAGTGGACGGGCATTGGCATGGTCAGCGTGACCGATGTAGAGGTCAATCGGGACATCTCCCTGGCCAAGGTGTACGTGGGCATTCTGAATATCGAACGGGCCGGCGAGACTATTCGTGAACTCAACGAACACGCCGGGGAGATTCGCAGTGAACTCAGCGGCAAGCTGCACATGCGTTCGGTCCCGGCACTCAAGTTCTTTCATGACACCTCTGGCGAGACCGGTCGCAGGATCGAACAGCTACTCGATGGAACCAGGAAGCCGGATAACTGATTCCATCCAGCCGGCAGGGTCCCGTGATCCGGGCCGGATTGGCGAAATCGAACTCCGGCCCCGATTCTGATGAGTAAAAACGGCATTCTCCTGCTGGACAAGCCCGGCGGTGTGGGTTCGACCCGGGTGCTGGGCCGGGCCAAGTTCCTGCTCGGTATTCGCAAGGCCGGTCATACCGGCGCCCTGGATCCCATGGCCACCGGCCTGCTGCCCCTTTGCTTCGGCGAGGCGACCAAGATTTCCGGGCGTCTGCTGGAAGCCGACAAGACCTACCGGGCAACGGTACGGCTCGGAGAGACCACCGACACTGGCGATGCCGATGGCAGCATTCTCGACCGTCGCCGGGTCCCGGACCTCGACGAGGCCGGGCTTGAACCCCTGCTGGAATCCTTCCGGGGCGACATCGAGCAGGTCCCGCCCATGTATTCGGCACTCAAGGTTGACGGGCAAAGGCTCCATGAACTGGCCCGCCAGGGGCGGGAGGTGGAGCGCAAAGCCCGTCCGGTGACCATTCATTCACTGGAACTGACCCGCCTTGAGCCGCCGGAATTCGATCTCCAGGTGCACTGCTCCAAGGGCACCTATATCCGCACCCTGACCATGGATATCGGCGAAATGCTGGGTTGCGGTGCCCACCTGACCGCCCTGCGCCGGCTGGCCAGTGGTCCGTTCCAGCTTGACGATGCCATCACCCTGGATGCCCTGGAGGACCTGGATCTTCAGTCCCGCAGGGGGTTCCTGCTGCCCATCGAATCGGCCTTTCCCGGGCTCCCCCGGCTGACCCTGGACGAGATCGAAGCCACCCATATCAACCATGGCCGCCCGGTTTCGGCCGGTGAAAATCTCCCCCCGGGGCCGGTCCTGCTGTTTGGCCCGGCAGGGTTGCTGGCCCTGGGAGAATTTCAGCCCGGCGGCCTGGTTCGCTCGAAGCGTTTGTTTCACCTGGGCGAATAGCCTGCAGGGTCCCGATGGTAGACTGATCCGGGGACAAATGAACGTTCAGGGAATTTGCCATGGAACTTGAAAGCTACTTGCAGGCGATGGTCAAGCATGGGGCATCGGATCTGTTTTTCAGCGCCGGGGCGCCGGTAGGAATCAAGATCGAGGGACGGACCCGGTACCTGGGGGAGAAGCGGCTCGATGCCGGCCAGGCCCGGCAACTGGCTTTTTCGGTGATGAATGACAAGCAAAGCGCCCAGTTCGAACGGGATATGGAAATGAACCTGGCACTGGCGCTGGACGGCGTCGGCCGCTTCCGGATCAATGTCTACCGCCAGCGCGGATCGGTCTCCATGGTCGTCCGGCACATAAAGAACGATATCCCGTCGATCAGCGAACTCAACCTGCCTCCCATCCTGGAGACGCTGATCAACGAGCCCCGGGGGCTGATTCTCGTGGTGGGATCGACCGGCTCGGGGAAGTCCACCACGCTGGCCTCGATGATCGACCACCGTAATGAAACCCGGACCGGTCACATTCTTACCATCGAAGACCCGATCGAGTTCCTTCATGCCCACAAGCGTTCCATCGTCGACCAGAGGGAAATCGGGCTGGATACCCAAAACTATTCCAATGCCCTGAAAAATGCCATGCGGGAAGCCCCGGATGTCATCCTGATAGGGGAGATCCGGGATCGGGAAACCATGCAGCACGCCATCGCCTATGCCGAGACGGGCCACCTGTGCCTGTCAACCCTGCATGCCAACAATGCCAGCCAGACCATGGAGCGGATCATCAACTTCTTCCCCGAGGCGGCCCATCACCAGTTGTTCGTGGACCTGTCCATGCACCTGAAGGCCATTGTCAGCCAGCGGCTTGTGCCGGGCCGGGACGGCAAGCGGGTGCCTGCGGTGGAACTGTTGCTGCGAACGCCCTACGTGGCCGATCTGATTTTGAAGCGGGAAGTGACCGAACTGAGGGATGCCATGAAGGATGGGAGCCAGCACGGCATGCAGACCTTCGATCAGTCCCTGCTGGAGTTGTTCAAGGAAGGCAAGATCAATGAGGAACAGGCCCTGGAGCATGCCGATTCCCGGAATGACCTGGGACTGGCCATCCGCATGACCCGGGATCTTTCGGCCGCCGACACGCCCAAGGGCTGGGCCCTGGATGATTCCGGCACATCCGACGGAAAGTAGGAGCAACTAGTCGCGTGGCCCGCTGGGAACGGGTCGCCGGGCGTTACTTGCGATTGCCCAGCCCGGCCGTCACGTGGGGGTCAATGGCACGGCGCATGCCGGCGACGAGCTTGAATGGAGCAGCTACGATATGGCCGGTTTTCAGCCAGCCATCACCACCGGTAATATCCTGCACGACCCCGCCGGCCTCGCCCACAAGCAGTCCGCCGGCGGCCACATCCCAGGGCTTCAGGCCCAGTTCCCAGAAGCCGTCCAGGCGTCCGGCAGCCACCCAGGCCAGGTCCAGGCTGGCGGTGCCGGCCCGCCGGATATCCTCGACCTGGTCAAACAGGTCCCGGAACATGCCGAAATAGGGCTCGATCAGGCGCCGCTTGCGGAAGGGAAATCCGGTAGCCAGCAGGGCACCGTCGAGCCCCAGGCGCTGGGAAACGCGAATGCGCACGCTGTTCAGGAAGGCGCCTTCGCCACGCATGGCAGTGTATAACTCGTCACGGATCGGGTCGTAGATAACGCCGACTTCCAGTTGTCCCTTGACCGCCAGGGCAATGGAGACCGCGTAGTGGGGGATTCCGTGCAGGTAGTTGCTGGTGCCATCGAGCGGATCAATGATCCAGAGATAATCCCCGTCGCCCTTGCGGCCTTCCTCTTCACCCAGGAAGGCGTGGTCGGGATGGTGACGGCGGATCTCGGCAATGATGGTTCGCTCGGCCTGCCGGTCAACCTCGGTGACGTAGTCATGCCGGGCCTTTTTCTCCACCGGTATGCTTTCCATCTGCCGGCGATACTGGAGAATCAGCGACCCGGCCTTTCGGGCGGCCTGGATGGCAACATTGAGCGCGGCTCTTGACACTGGTGTCTCCTGGAGAAAACCGGGACGTTCGGGAAAGGCGGCTATCGTAGCAGAACCGAAACGATCGCTTCGGTCATGCCGGCGTTGTCGTGCATGGATCCTTCTGTCGATCTATCACTCGATCCGTGAATCGATGACAACCCGGGCCTCCACGACCTGGCCGGATTCCAGATCAATTACCGGGCTGATTCCCTGGAGGTCACCGGTGGCCGGGACGGCTTCGCCGCTGGCCGAAATCCGGGCAACTATTTCCACCTGCTCGACATCCGACAGGGCCATTCCCTCGGCCATGGCCAGGCTGTCGTCCAGGTAAACCTCCATGGGTAACCCGGCGGCAGTTGCCCGCTGGATGGCCAGGGGCATGGCCGGTCCATTGGCTGCACGGGCGTAGACGAACAGGACTTCCTCACCGGAGATACTGTCGACCAGCCCCGGAGCGACTTCCACCGACACTTGGATTGCCGTGGCATCTTCATCCGGGGAAGGTGCTGCCACCGGGTCCTCGCCCAGCCGGCTGCGGGCCCGGGCCATCTGTTCGCGTACCGACTGACGGACACTGCCGTCTTCGAGCAGGTTGTCGAGGCGTTCCCACCAGTCCAGGGCCTGGCGATACCGGCCGTGCTGAAATTCACCGATCCCGAGCAGCCACAGACCCTTCTGGCTGGTCGGGTCATCTTCCACGGCCTGCTCCAGAAGTTCGACGGACTCTTCGGGCATGGTGGTCTGCCCGGCGGCGAACATCAGGGTCTCGGCCAGCTCGACCCGGGCATGGGCGTTTTCCGGTTCCTCGATCAGGGACCGGCGCAGGGCCTGTTCGGCACTCGACCATTGCTCCATCTGCTTGTAGGAAAGCCCCAGCAGCATCCAGCCTTCCCCGTCGGTCGGGTCCCGCTCCAGTCGCCGGGCCAGCCGGGCCAGGCTCTGGTTGATGGACTGGGTCCGCTCATCGGTCACTTCCAGACCTTCGGGGGTGCCGACGACCTGGTACATGAAGAACGTGGCCAGCGGTACGGCAAGAGCCAGGACCACCACCAGGGCCACGGGAAAGGTGGTGGTGCGGGATTCGGCGTTGATCAGGTCTTCAGCCAGGGCCGTGCGGCGGGACCGGTAGGCTTCCGGGTCCATGGAATCCTTTTTCGCTTCCAGTGCCCGGATCTCGGCGCGCAGCCGGCTACGCCGGTTGTCGCCTGAAAGAAATACCGGCCCCAGGGCAAAGGCAAGGGCAACCAGCACGCCTATTCCGGCGGCCAGCATGAACAGGTTGAAACTCATGAATTCTCCAGAATCTTCCTTCGCCGGCGGATGGCAAACACCACCGCGACCAGGCCGGCCAGCAGCAGAATGACCGGGCCGAACCACAGGATCATGGTGTGGGCGGCAAACGGGGGCCTGTAGAGGACAAAGTCCCCGTACCGTTCGACCATGTAATCGCGGATTTCACTGTCCGAGCGACCCGCCTGGAGCTGGTGATGAATCTGACGGCGCAGGTCCCGGGCCAGGGGTGCATCGGACTCGGCCAGGCTTTCGTTCTGACACACGGTACAGCGAAGTTCCTCGGTCAGTGAGCGGAACCGGCGCTCTTCGACTTCGGAGCTGAATTCGCGAAGTTCGATGGCACCGGCGTCCGCCGGCCCCGGCAGGGTGGCCAGCACGATTGCGGCGGCAACAAGCAGGCAGGGAATGAAGGTCTTGTTCATGGCCGCGGCGATCATGACTGGTGTTCCTCGCGGACTGTTTCGATCCGGTCCATCAGGTCGTAAAAGATTTCCTCGTCCAGGGGGCCGATGATCTTGTGGCGGATGATCCCGTTGGCGTCGACCAGAAAGGTTTCCGGGGCACCGTAGACGCCCCAGTCAATGGCCGCATCTCCTTCGAAGTCGCGAACATGAAGGGTCCAGGCATCCCCGAAGCGGTCCAGCCAGCCCAGGGCATCGTCGCGCTCGTCCTTCCAGTTGAATCCGACCAGGGGAATGCCCGATTCCTGCTCGAGCCGCTGCATCCAGGGATGCTCCTCCCGGCAGGCGTAACACCAGCTGCCCCATACGTTGAGCAGCCAGGGCTGGCCTTCGAGTTCCCGGGTGGACCATTCGGTTTCCGGTTCGTAAAGTTTCGGCAGGGTGAATTCCGGCGCCATTCGTCCGACCAGGGGCGAGGCCACCCTGGTCCGGTCCTCGGCCGTTTGCAGGCCGATGACCAGCAAGGCGACCAGGCCGGCGAAGATCAGCAGCGGTATACCCAGTCTCAGCATGTTCATGCCCGGGCCTCGGCAACCGGTGAGCCGGATTCATCGACGGTTTCCTCGGCTTTCTGGCGGGCCCGGTAGCGTCGGTCGGTGGCCGAGACCAGGGCACCCAGGAGAATGATCAGGGCGCCGAACCAGATCCAGCGAACAAAGGGCTTGATATGAAACCGGACCGACCAGGCGCCGGTCCCGTCGTCCATGGATTCCCCCAGGGCCATGTAAAGGTCACGGGTCACGCCGGGGCGTAGGGCCACCTGGGTCATCACGTCCCCGGACCGGGTGTAGCGGCGCTTCTGGGGTTCCATGGTGGTGATTTCCCGGTCGCCGCGGAATATGGTGAAACGGCCTTCCTCGGCCATCCAGTTCGGACCCTGGATGGTGTCCATTTCATTGAACCGGATCGTGTAGCCGGCCACTTCGTAAGTCCCGCCGGGTTCCATGCGAACGTCCCGCTCGACGGTTGATGATTCCACCATGGCCACTCCGATCAGAAAGACCCCGGCCCCGGCATGGGCCATGGTCATTCCGATCACGTGGCGGGGCAGGCGACCCTTTGCGTGGCGCATCAGGTAGGCAATGGAGCCGGTAAACAGCCAGAAGCCGCCGATCCAGCCGCTGACGGCCCGCAGGTTGAACGCGCCCAGCAGGGCGGCGACGATGGTGCCGGCGACGATGCTGACAAGCGCCGATATAAGCAATGGCCGCATGACCCGGCCGATCCGGTCCTGTTTCCAGCGGGTAAACGGCCCCAGCGGAATGAGCATCACCACCGGGGTCATGAGCAGGATGAACATGGCCCCGAAATACGGCGGGCCAACGGAGATCTGGCCCCAGCCCATGGCCTCGGTGATCAGCGGGTAGAGCGTGCCCAGCAGAACCATGGCTGCCGAGACGGTGAAAAACACGTTGTTGAGCAAAA
>SLIZ01000259.1 GCA_007135395.1 Wenzhouxiangellaceae bacterium
TGCCGAAGCGGGCCTGCAGGCCAATGCCGATCCCGGGCTTCTCGACGAGGTCGCCAACCTGGTGGAGTGGCCGGCAAGCCTGTTGTGTGATTTCGACGAGGGATTTCTCGATGTCCCCCAGGAAGCCCTCGTTTCCAGCATGCAACAGCACCAGAAATTCTTTCCCCTGTTTGACGCCGATGGCCGGCTGGCCAACCGGTTCGTGGCCGTGGCCAATCTGGAAAGCCGGGAACCGGAGGCCGTACGCGCCGGTTTCCAGCGGGTGATTCGGCCCCGGTTGGCCGATGCCCGGTTCTTTCGTGACCAGGATCGCCGAAAGCCCTTGGCCGACTACCGAGAGGGCCTGGCCCGGGTGGTCTACCAGGAAAAGCTGGGCACCCTGGTAGACAAGTCAAACCGGGTCGAGGCCCTGGCCACAGCCCTGGCCGAACGCCTGAATGCCGATTCATCGACCCGGAATGCAACTGCCCGGGCCGCGCAGCTGTACAAGTGTGATCTTCTGACCGAGATGGTCGGGGAATTTCCTGAACTCCAGGGCACCATGGGCCGCTACTATGCCGCCGAGTCCGGCGAGCCGGAGGCAGTAGCTACAGCCATCGAAAGCCACTACCGGCCCCGTTTTGCCAGCGACGATCTGCCGGACGACCTGCCTGGACAGATTCTGGGTCTGGCCGAACGGCTCGATACCGTAATCGGGGTTTTTGCAGCCGGCAAGAAGCCAAAAGGCAGCAAGGACCCGTTTGCCCTTCGACGTTCGGCCCTTGGCATCGTCCGGCTTCTGGTTGAATGCCGACTGGAGCTGGACTTCGGTGAACTCGTCCATTCCCTGGCCCCGGAAGCCTTTCGGCAGGCCCGGACCGACCTGTCCTTTTCCCCGGAGTTGCTTGACGAAGTCCAGTCTTTTGTCCTGGAAAGGCTGCGGGCCTGGGCCCGGGAAAACGGAATCGAGACCAATACCTTCCATGCCACCGCCGCCGGCCGTCTTACGACCCTGGCTGATTTCATGGACCGGGCCCGGGCGGTGCAGGAGTTTTCCCGGCTGGAGGCAGCCAGCAGCCTTGTGGCAGCAAACAAGCGAATCAGCAACTTGCTGAAAAAGTCCGATCGAAACACGTTCGACGAGGTTATTGAAAAAAGGCTGCATGAAAATGCAGAAAAGCAGCTTTTCAATGACATTGAAAAAGCGGAGAATGCCCTGGTTCCCCTCAGGGAATCTGCTGATTACCCGGGAATCCTCCGGATTCTGGCGAGTCTGAAGGAACCGGTGGATGTCTTTTTCGATCAAGTCATGGTCATGGCCGACGACGAAGGTCTGAGAATCAATCGCCTGGCCCTGCTGGCCCGGCTGCGCGGGCTGGTCGGGGATGTGGCCGATATGGCCCTTCTGGGCAGATAGTGGCAGATCGTTGCCGGGAAAATGACTGCCGGGGAGAAAACGGAGGATTCGTGTTTTGACAAAGCAACTGGCCCTGATCGAGCGCAACCTGCTGATTGACAAGGAAGCCGGTATTTCCAGCTCGGCTGTCAGTGCTGCCGTCAGGCTTCACCGGGCGGGTTGGCACATCCTTTTGCTGGCCGAACGACCGGAACGCTGGCGGCCGACCCGCAAGACCATGGACCAGGCCATGAGCCTGCAAGGCAAGCTGCACGAGGCACTGACTGAAGCCGGTGGTGACCTGGATGGTATCTGTTACATGGATTCGGGACTGTTTGTCCAGAAAAAGTCCCGCCATAACGCCCTGGAGGAAGTCGCCGACCGTTACGGGGTGAGCACGGACCAGTTGACCGTCATTTCCGGCCAGTCCCGGGATCTGGAATCCGCCCTGGCCATTGGTGCCCGGGCGATTGCCACTGGAACAGACAACCCGCCAGCGGGCAGCCGGCTAGCGGGAAACCTCAAGCAAGCAGCCGCGACCTTGCTGAAATAGGCCGGCAATCGGCTCCCGGAAAACCCCATTTCCGTTCAGATATCCAGGTTGCTTACATACAGCGCATTGGCCTCGATGAATTCCCGGCGGGGCTCGACTTCGTTGCCCATCAGCGTGGAGAATATTTCGTCGGCGGCAACCGCATCTTCAATGGTAACCCGCAGCAGGCGGCGGGTTTCCGGGTTGACGGTGGTATCCCACAACTGGTCCGGATTCATTTCCCCCAGGCCCTTGAAGCGCTGGATACTGCGACCCTTCTTGGATTCTTCCATCAGCCACTGGTAGACCTCGGCAAAACGGGAGACCGGGTGTTCCTGTTTGCCCCGGATAATGCGGGCTCCAGGCTGGATCAGGTCGTGGACGGCCGCGCCGATGCGCGCCATGGGCTTGTATTCCGGGCTCTTGAAAAACGCCTGGTCAAGCACCGTGTCCTGACTCACTCCCTGACTGATCCGGGTGATCAGAACCCCGCCGGTGTCCATCGGCTCGAGTTTCCAGTTGACTCCGGCAGCCGATGCGCCTTCCAGGCGCTGACCGAAACGCTCGCACCAGCCGGCTGCATCGAATTCTGATTCAATGGAAAATGGTTCAAAATCAACAAGTTGATTGGCTATCGCCTGGTCAATCCTGAGCCCGATTCGGCGCCGGGCCTGGTCGGCGATCTGGAAATCGGCCAGCAGCTTTTCCAGGGGATTGCCGGTCAGCGGCGGTGCATCCGGGTCGAATACCAGGCTGGCCCCGTCAATGGCGCGGTTGAGCAGGTACTGCAAGAGCTCCGCGTCATCTTTCAGGTACCACTCCTGTTTGCCCTGCTTGATCTTGTACAGGGGTGGCTGGGCAATGAAGACGTGGCCGCGCTCGATCAACTCGGGCATCTGGCGGTAGAAGAAGGTCAAGAGCAGGGTTCGGATATGGGAGCCGTCCACATCGGCATCGGTCATGATGATGATGGAGTGATAGCGCAGCTTGTCGGCGTCAAACTCATCCCGACCGATTCCCGTTCCCAGGGCGGTTATAAGGGTACCCACCTCGGCCGATCCCAGCATTCGGTCGAATCGGGCCTTTTCCACGTTCAGGATCTTGCCCTTGAGCGGCAGGATGGCCTGGTATTTGCGGTTGCGACCCTGCTTGGCCGAGCCACCGGCGGAGTCCCCCTCAACGATGAACAGCTCGGAGAGCGCCGGGTCCTTTTCCTGGCAGTCGGCCAGCTTGCCCGGCAGACCGGCCACGTCCAGCACCCCCTTGCGACGGGTCATGTCACGGGCCTTCCGGGCTGCTTCCCGGGCCCTTGCAGCCTCCACTGCCTTGGCGGCGATGACCTTGGCATCCTGCGGATTTTCAAGCAGGAAATCCCGGAAATTCTGCGAAAGGGCCGATTCCACGGCCGGTTTGATCTCCGAGGAAACCAGCTTGTCCTTGGTCTGGCTGGAAAACTTGGGGTCGGGAACCTTGACCGACAGGACGGCGATCAGGCCCTCCCGGCAATCATCTCCGGTGACCTGAACCTTGGACTTCTTGGCCAGGCCGGTCTCGTCAATGTAATTGTTCAGGGTCCGGGTAAGCGCCGCCCGGAATCCGGCCATGTGAGTCCCCCCGTCTCGCTGGGGAATCGTGTTGGTAAAGCAGAATACGCTTTCCTGGTAGGAATCGGTCCACTGCATGGCCACTTCCACGTCCGCGTCTTCGGCCTGGGAAGAAAAGTAGAACGCGGTGGGATGAAGCGGGGTTTTCTTGCCACTGAGATGCTCGACAAAGGACCGGATGCCCCCGGCATATTCGAAACGATCCTTTTTTCCGGTCCGCTCGTCGACCAACTCGATCGTCACGCCGGAATTGAGAAAACTCAATTCTCTCAAGCGCTTGGCGAGGATATCGTAATGAAACTCGGTATCGCTGAAAATTTCCCTGGACGGCAGGAACCGGATATCCGTTCCGGAAATGCTGCTTTCCCCTGTCGCCGACAAGGGGGATTGGGGCACGCCCATCCGGTATACCTGCTCCCAGCGCTGGCCCGCCCGGTGGATGACCATATTGAGTTCCTCGGAAAGCGCATTGACCACGGAAACCCCCACCCCGTGCAGGCCGCCGGAAACCTTGTAGGAGTTGTCGTCAAACTTCCCCCCGGCATGGAGCACGGTCATGATGACCTCGGCAGCCGAGCGATTTTCCTCCTCGTGATGGTCAACCGGGATGCCCCGGCCATTATCGGTGACGCTGACCGAACCGTCGTCGTGGAGAACAACCCGAATCTCGTTGGCATGACCGGCCAGGGCCTCGTCGATGGAGTTATCCACCACCTCGAACACCATGTGGTGCAATCCGGTCCCGTCATCGGTGTCGCCGATATACATCCCCGGCCGCTTGCGGACAGCATCCAGGCCCTTGAGGACCTTGATGTTCTTGGAGTCATATGAAGTTTTGGTCATGAAGCCTCTTCCGTGATTCGGTTGGCCACCGGAGAATCCGGTGATCGGGAGCCTTAACCCCGCAATTATACCACCGACCGGACGCTTCCTTGTTCCACGTGGAACACCCTCCCCCCTTGATCCGGGTGACCCTGTGAAGCCCTGACCCGGGGTTGGCTGACCGCGGTTACCAGCACCTGGGCATCCTGCCTTTCGACCCAGCCCAGCAGCCGGTCCAGGTGATCACTGTCGAGTTCCGAGACCGGATCGTCGAGCAGCAGCATCGGCGGCGTTTCCAGGGCTTTCGCCAGAATCCGGTGCTGGTTGAGCAACAGGCCGAGACTGACCAGCTTTTGCTGGCCCCGGGACAATTGCCCGCCGGCCAGACGGCCGTCCACCCGGAGTTCCAGTTCACCGCGCTGGGGACCTCGACCGGTAAACCCCCTTTCCCGGTCCATGGTCCAGCCTTCCGACAACGCCTCGGAAAAATCCATTTCCGCCGGCCAGCCAGGACGATAGGAAATCTCCAGCTGCGAAATCCGGATTCCGATTTCCGCCATCATTGCCGGCACACCGGCAGCGAGCTGATCCACCAGGGAGCGCCGCCACTGGTCAATCCGGGTCGCGTGGTGGGCAAGGGGTTCATCCAGGGAACGGATCCATTCTTCCGGGCGGTGATCCCGCAGGCCCGCGTTGCGCTGTTTCAGGGCCCGGGCAAAGTCCCGCCAGTGCTGCAGGTAGTCCGGTTCCACGTGAAACATTGTCCAATCCAGAAATTGCCGCCGAACTTCCGGCGGGCCATCGACCAGGCCATGACTGCCGGGCTCGAAGATGACCAGGGGCAGACATCGGGCAAACTCACTGATTCTGCGAATTGACTGACCGTCAATCCGACCTTCCCAATCAGCGGACCGCCGCTCTACGCCCAGGACACCCCCCCGGGTTCCGCCGGATCGAGACTTGTGGGCAACCACCTGCAAAGCGCTTTCCCCGTCCCGAATCAGCCCTGCAATCCGGGTTGCCCGGAAAGTGCGGCCCCTGGCCAGGACCGTGAGAGCTTCGAGGAGGGAAGTCTTCCCGGACCCGTTCTCACCGGTTATCCAGTTGAAACCCGGGCCGAATTCAAGTTCCGCTTCCCGGACAATTCGGAAATTCCGGACCTGAAGCCGGTTCAGATACACGTAAAGCCGGCCCTGGTCGCCCCGGTCATCAGAGTTTCAGGGGCATGACTACCTGGCGGACATCCTCACGGGCCGGATCTACCAGCAGGCAGGAAGAATTCGCATCCTTGAGACCGATATGGACCTGCTCACCGTCCAGGGAATTGAGCGCTTCCATCAGGTAGTTGACGTTGAAGCCCACCGTGAGCTTGTCGAAATCCGTTTCAACCTCGATTTCCTCGGTTGCTTCCTCCTGCTGGGGGTTGTGGGCGATGACCTTGAGCGTGTTGCCGGAGATCTCCATCCGGACCCCCCGGTACTTCTCGTTGGAAAGAATCGCCACTCGCTGCAGGGACTTCACCAGGCCTGCCCGATCCAGGGTTACGCCCCGGTCCAGACCAAAGGGGATGACGGCCTCGTAGTCGGGAAAGCGACCGTCAACCAGCTTGGACGTCATTTGCAACTGGTCCCTTCCCACCCGCAGGTAGCTCTGGCCAATGGCAAGCTCCAGCGGGTCTTCGGACTGCTCGAGAATCCGGTTGAGCTCGGTAACCCCCTTCCGGGGGATAATCAGTTGACGAACCTCGCCGCCAATATCTGCCTCCACTTCCGCCAGTGCCAGGCGGTGTCCGTCGGTAGCGACGGCCCGGATCGCACCTTCACGAAATTCCAGAAGCAATCCGTTGAGGTAGTGGCGAACATCCTGCTGGGCCATGGCAAACCCGGTCTTCTCAAGCAAGCGCAGAAAACTGGATTCTGCAATGGAATGGGTGGCCTGAGGCTCGACCTGCTCGCTGGAAGGAAACTCGGCAGCCGGCAGGGTACTCAGGGTAAAGCGGCTGCGACCGGCATTGAGCTTGAGCTTGTCATCGTCGAGCTGAATGTTGATGGTCGCCCCGTCGGGTAGTGCACGACAAATATCCACCAGCTTGCGCGCCGGTACGGTAATCGCTCCCCCCTGGGCTACATCGCCCCGGGTGCGGGCAATCATTTCCACCTCCATGTCCGTACCACTGACTTTCAATTCTTCTCCTCCCGCCTCCAGCAGAAAGTTGGCGAGCACCGGCAGGGTCTGGCGACGTTCAACGACACCCACGACCTGGCTAAGCGGGGCAAGCAGGGCTTCACGCTGGATGGAAAGCTTCATGTCGAATCCTCAGTAACTTGTTTGTTATTAAATTCAAAACCCTGTAGTAACAGGGTCTGTGTGTAACTTGTAAAACCCCAAAAACCTCTTTAATATCATTAGCTTATAAAGGAACTTGGGGAGTGTCTAAATGGTCTTGGTTGCTGTGCGTACCCTGTGGACAGAAATGGGCTCGTTTTTCCTCCCCGGCTTATCCACAGCTTCTTTCTCCTGTTGTGCACTAGGTTGTCAGTTCCCGGATCAGGCGAACCTGATCTTCCCTCAATCGGTTGTCGGAATCGCATAACTCGTCGATTTTACGACAGGCGTGGAGGACCGTGGTATGGTCTCGCCCGCCGAAGGCCTCGCCAATTTCCGGCAGGCTGTGTTCGGTCAGGTTCTTGGCCAGCGCCATGGCCATTTGCCGGGGTCGGGCGATGGACCGGGTCCGGCGTCTGGAAAGCATGTCATTGACCCTGAGCTTGTAGTACTCGGCAACCGTCTTCTGGATATTCTCGATGGTGATCAGCCGGTCGTGGACGGTCAGCAGGTCCTTGAGGGTCTCCTGGACAAATTCCAGATTGATCGGCCGGCCGCTGAAATGGGAATTGGCAATCAGGGAGTTGAGTGCCCCTTCCAGATCCCGGACGTTGGAGCGCATTCGCTTGGCGATCATGAAAGCCACTTCGTCGCCGATCTCGATCCCCCGGTCGGCGGCCTTGGACTGGAGAATGGCTACCCGGGTTTCGAAATCCGGCGGTTCGATGGCCACCGTCAGGCCCCAGCCAAACCGGGATCGCAGCCTCGCTTCCAGGCCTTCGACTTCCTTCGGATACCGGTCACAGGTCAGGATGATTTGCTGCTGAGCCTCAAGCAAGGCATTGAAAGTGTGGAAAAACTCCTCCTGGGTTCTATCCTTGCCGGCAAAGAACTGGATATCGTCGATCATCAGGGCATCGACACTTCGATATCGCCGCTTGAACCGGTCGATGCCGTCGCGCCGAAGCGCCTGGATCATCTCGCTGACGAAGCGCTCGGAGTGCATGTACTGAATCCGGACCTCCGAGTTGGCCTGATGGATCAAATTGCCGGCGGCATGAAGCAGATGGGTCTTGCCCAGTCCGGTTCCTCCGTAGAGCAACAGGGGGTTGTAGATCTTGCCCGGGTTCTGCGCCACCTGCCGGGTGGCTGCACAGGCCAGTTCGTTGGACTTGCCAAGCACGAAGTTTTCGAACACGTATCGGCTGTCGAGTCCGGTGGGCGGCCGGTTTGCCGGTTGTCTTGTCGTCGAGACCGTCGGGCCGGGCGGGCTTTGGCCCACGGTCAATTCAACCGAGGCCCGGGCGTACCCGAAATGCGCAAACAGGTCCCGGACCCGTTCCAGGTGATGGGCGGCTACATGCTCGCGTACAAAGTCGTTGGGTGCCAGTAACCGGATTCCCTTGCCATCGGCGGTCTCGCAACGCAGGGGTCGGATCCAGGTGTTGAACTCTTCAAGCGGAATTTCCCGCTCGAGCCGTTCACAACATCGGGTCCAGGGGTTGGCAGTCAAGGCTGTCCCCGCATCCGGCAGTGTTTGTTGATAGTCGACCGCGGTACGGATCCGGGATTGAAATAATTCAGAACCTGGCTCATTACGGGCGTCCATGCATAGGGTCGGTTAAAGGCTTCCGGGAATGACCGCTCGGCAGGTCTGAACAGAAGTAGACCTGCAAGAACGCACACTCTAGCGCCTTGTGGATAACTCTTCAATCCCGGTGGCCAATTCCGGCAAAAACGTCTGTACTCATTGACACAAGTGCCCAGAAATAGCTACTATTCGCCTCTTTTGTTCCTTCTCCGGAACACACCGAATTGAATTTGAGGAAACAGTCATGAAGCGGACTTTTCAGCCCAGCCGGATCAAGCGTGTTCGTCGACACGGATTTCGCGCGCGCATGGCCACCCGGGGTGGGCGTGCGATTATCAATGCTCGCCGGGCCAAGGGGCGCAAGCGCCTTGCAGCCGCCGTTCGCCGGGACTGATCGGTCGCTTGCCGACATCCGGGCCGGTTGCGGTGACTCACATGGCCGTGGCGGGATCCGGACAAAAGGAAGCAGGCACCGACCTGCGACCAAGGCAGGATTTTCCCAGAAGTGCCCGACTGCTGACCCGGCCGGCGTTTGACCGTGTTTTTCGGTACCGTCGATCCCGCAGCGATCGCCTTTTTTCGATCCATTACGCCCCATCCGATACACCCCGGCTCGGGCAGGTCATTTCCCGAAGGGTTTCCCGCCGGGCAGTGGATCGCAACCGGATTCGGCGGGTGGTTCGGCAGCAGTTTCGAATTCGGCGTCATGACCTGCCGCCGATGGATTTTCTGGTTATCGCCCGGGGGCCGCAAACCGCCCA
>SLIZ01000051.1 GCA_007135395.1 Wenzhouxiangellaceae bacterium
CGTTCCGACCTCTTCGAAATCACCGGTCGCGGTGTCGATCTCGATCAGCATGTCCTGGGGCAGGTCACCGCCGTCGGTGGCCAGGCCGTAGTGGACGCTGAAGTCATTGGCGATGAAGTGCCCGGCGAAAATGTTGGTCGGCTGGTCTACCTCGATCAGGCTGTAGCTGCCATCACCCAGAGCATCCAGGGTGATGTAGCCCGGGGAATCCCAACCGGTGGTTGTGTATACCGGAACGTCGAAGCCTCCAAGGGGACCAAAGCCGGCACCGCCCTGGGCGGTATCACCACCTTCGTCCAACAGGGCCGAGACTGCATCCCGGTCACCGTGCTCACCAACCTGGTAAGGCGTTGCCGGGAAGTGAGCCCGCGGATCAGAAGCGACTTCCACATCGGAAGTGAAGATGCTCCACTCCAGGTCTCCTGCACCGTCAACATTACCGATATCCAGATCGTGGGTGGAGGTTCCACCGTCATCAATGGAATCATTGATGAACTCCGGATCAACGGTTATGCAGGGGGCATCGAGCAGCAGGTCGAAGTTCACGACGCTGGTCTCACCCTCGTCCAGGGTCACACCGGTTTCGGTTTCGCTGATGTGGTCCGGCGCGCTGGCCGTGACATCTACCGGGCTTTCCTCGGCGACCATGTCGACCTGGAAGAAGCCGTTTTCATCGGCGGTTGCCGTGTAGGTATCGAGCTGACCGACAATCTCGACGGTCGCGCCTTCGGCGTCGAACGGATTGTCGCTGCAGTAGCCCTGACTCTGTACGGTGCCCTCAACGGTTGCCAGGTCATCTATGGCAGTAACATCCAGGGTCACCGGAACCACGACCAGCTCATTGTCCGGGTCGTTGGTGTAAACGCACAGGTCGGCCATGTGAGTACCACCGGACAGACCGTCGCTGTCGACCATCACGTCCACTGATTCCGTATTGAGCGGCGAGGTCGTTCCTGACTCGGGATCAACCGTGAGCCAGTCCACACCGCCAATATCTTCACAGTCGACCGGTTCCGCTACCGAGACGACCACATCGTCTACCACGGCGTACCAGTCCCAGCCGGATACGTACCGGAAGCGAGCATGAACCTCGCTGCTGCCCACGTAGCCGCTCAGGTCGATGTTGACCGGAACACCCGGGCCTTCCGGATTCTGATCCTCGGTCCACTCCAGTTCATTGGTCCAGGTATCTCCACCGTCATCGGAAATATCCACGGCAAAGAAGCTGTCTGCGCCCATGTGGTCGTAGACAGCCAGGAAATCCAGTTCTACGTCGGTCTCGCCGGACAGGTCCATGGGCGGAGTAACCAGGCTCGAATCCACGGATACACCGGAACCGCACAAGTCGGAATTGATGCCCGCGCCATGGCCGTCACCGGCGTAGTTGTCCATGGGCCATTCATCGGTCCGCTGCCAAACGCATCCGTCTCCGGCGTCATCGGTAACCGACCAGTCGTCCGGCGGGAAGTCGCCTTCAAAGTCCTCGTTCAGGAAAACAGTCCGGGCATCTCGCCCAACGGCTCCATCGAGCACCGGTTCAACGTCGATTTCCCATTCAAGGGTTTCGGCGCCCAGGTTGCCCACGTCGAGCACATCGGCGTCGGTCTCACCTTCAATCAGGTTGAACTCGAAGCTCGCCGGGCTGATGTCCGCGATCGGCTGGATATCACCGTCGGTCACGACCAGTTCGACCGGAACCGCTACCAGGCCCGTGTTCGGGTCATTGCTGTTCACACAGATGCTGGCCAGGTGCAGCCCATCGGCCAAGCCGGTTGTGTCGATATCGACATCGACCATGCTGGACTGATCACCAGCGGTTGTGCCGCTGGTCGGATCAAGCGTCAGCCAGTCCACGTCCTCCGGAGAACCGCAACCGGAAGCATCGATCATTTGCGGCCGGACAAACATGGCCGAATAGTCGGGGAAGTCGGTCCCGATCGGACCCCAGCCATCTCCGTCGGTCTGCCAGAAGCCGATAGCCGGCCCCAGGTCACCTTCCTCGTCAGAGGCCAGGAATACACCCGGGTCCTGCGGCTCGTAGCGTACACCGATGTAGACGGTGCCGGAATCGACCAGGATTTCTTCACCACTCAGATCGACCGAGTACCAGGCCGGCTCGTCGGGAAGGCCGTCCGGGATATCCGTCGCCGTGGCGCTGACCGCGGCCAGTTCGCTGCCCGGGCTACCGTCAATCCCGTCGTTGTCGAATACCACCAGCTCAAAGTCCAGGGTATCGGTACCCAGGCTGAGCAGGGAGACACAAACGGTCCCGATGAACCCGGGGGTTTCGGGATTGAATCCTTCAACGATGGCGACTTCGTCGACCACATCCGGGTTGCCGGAATATCCATTGTCGATGTCCCCATCGTCGTGGATGATCAGACCCGGGGCCTCGTCACAGTCGAAGGTGCCCTGCGGGATTACTCGATCGGCAACGGGCGGCTGACCGCCAGCTGCGCTGAACAGATCGCTGGCACCGTCGGCATTGCCGTCGGTACGAAGGCCGGAACCGGCACTGCCTTCACCCCGGCTGTCGGTCACAATTACCGCCGGCGTGGCGGTTTCCAGCGACCACTCCAGGTCTTCCTCACCCAGGTTGCTGATCTCAAGCTGATCGGAGTCGGTGTCATCCGGTGCCACGGCAAACGAGAATTCTTCCGGGTCAACCGCAATCATCGGCGGCAGGTCACCGGCAACACATTCCTGCTCGAGCACCTGCACGTTGTCGACAAAGATTCCATCGAAGCTGCCGACAGAATCGGACTCCAGGTTCCAGCGGAACTGGATGGTCTCGCCCGCCGCGTCGGTCACATCGGCTTGCAGTTCCGTCCAGTTCTGCTCGACACTGCCACCCTCATGCTCCCAGATGGTCTCGAACGGGCCTCCATCAATGCTGACTTCGGCCGAGGCCGGGTGCCACTGGGCGGCATCCATATTCCATGCCTGGTCCCATACTGCAAGCAGGACCTCGGCACCGGCGGCAGCGGAGAGATCGATTACCGGCGAGAGCAGGCTTTCGTCGCCAGGCGTTGCGTAATCTCCGTCCAGATTGGTGCCCCAGCAGTTGTCGCCTACTGTGCATTCACCCGGCCAGCTGATCGGCTCGCCCCATTCCCAGGGCATCGGGCCGTCAGGGCCGGCGTCGGTGGTGTAGCCACCGTCGTCGGCATCAAAATCTTCTTCGTAGTAGTGGGTCAGCTCCGGCGCGTACCCGGGTGCATTACAGGCAACCAGGTCGGCATCGACTTCGATGTCGAGGGTAATATCGCCGCTGAGCGGCCCAACGGTGTCAGTTGCCACCAGATAACCATCGGCATCGGCCGTGGTTACAAGATCAAACTCCGCGCCACCGGGCAGGTCCACTGAATAGCTGCCATCGAATCCGACTTCAATCGGATCGATGGGCGTTCCGGGAATCTCGATGGTGCCCGACAGGGGGTTGCCGGTAATGGAGTCCTGCACGGTGCCGGAAACCGTCCACTCGTCGGACTGTTCCAGTTCCACATCAACGGTCGTGGTGGTTTCGTCTTCCACGTCCACATCGGAAACCGTGGCCGTCTCGTAGCCGAACAGGCTGAACTCGACGGTGTAGGAGAAATCGTTCGGGTCGTTGACCAGAACGCTCATGCTGTATTCGCCCTGATCATCAGTCGTTGAGCTGAAGGCCGATGGCGGCGGATCAGGATTTTCGATAACAACTGCGACATCTTCAAGCAGTGCACCGGTATCCAGATCGGTAACCTGCCCGGCTACTGTTCCCTGGTCTCCACCGGCTGCGATAGCAGCTTCAACCGCGGCCAGCGCATCCAGCTCGCCCCAGCCAGCAGCGTAGTTGGGATGGTTCACACCCGGCTCTACATCCGGGTCGCCGGCACCGTCGCCGTCGAATTCAACATGGATCGCAGTCTCCTGGAGGATCGTGCCCATGGTCTGGACATCACCGGCCAGGACCGGCGAGGCCGAAATCATCAGCGCGGCAACACCGGCCGCGTGGGGCGAGGCCATGGACGTGCCGGTGGCGTTGCCGTAAGCGGAATCGCTGGTCTCGAGCGCCGAGCGAATGCCTTCGCCGGGGACCGAGACGTTGGGCTTGAGGTCGGGATAGCCGAAATGATCGAACGAATCCGGCAGTCCGGGATTGGGGTTGTCAGTCGGTCCCCAGTTGGAATGGTAAGCGTATTCACCACCGCTCTGGGTGGTCGAGCCGATTCCCAGTACGCGACCGGAGCGGGCCGGGTCACCGACCGTGTTCAGCCCCGGAGGCGAGGAATAACCGCAGCCAAACGCATTGGCGTTGCCGTTGGAGAAAAACGGAATGACGCCAGCGGCGTACATGGTGTCCCAGATCGGGTCGTACAGGCCATCATTGTGGCTTTGGGCGCAATCGCCCCAGGAGTTGTTGACCACGTGGGGGCGCTGATCCGGATCCGGATTGTCGCCGTCCACATCGGTCGGAGCGGTGAACCATTCAAGGCATTCGATGACACCACCACAGGCGCCACCTGCACAGCCACCGCAGGCCATCCATTCCGCCCCGGGGGCTACGCCAATCTGATTGTCGCCACCGTCGTCACCGACGGCGATTCCCGTCACGTGGGTGCCGTGAAATTCTGCAAAGGGAGCATCCGACCCGGTATTCGGGTCGAACCAGCTGTAGTTGTGGTCGAAGTTCCCATCTCCGTCATTGCCACGATACTGGTTGACCAGGCTGTCGTGGGTAAAGCGCACGGAGGTGTCGTTGATCCCGATGACCACATCTTCACCGGTAATCCCGAGCTGGCCCCAGACATCGGAGGCCCGAATCTGGTCAATGTTGGGTTCGGTTCCGCGGGGACCAGAGCGGTCGCCGCCTTCAATCTCGTACCCCATCAGGAAGAATTCCGGCATGGCATAGATGCCTTGCACGGAACGATCAGCAATCAATGCCTGCAATATCTCGTCGTCGGCATCGGCGACCACGATCATGTTAAAGGCATTGAAGGGCCTGAAATCGGCATCCAGCGATTGCAACTGGCTTCGGGCATCGGCCTGGGCGGCCTCCGAGGCATCGGTCATGGTCTGGTGGACCCAGTGACCCCGTTCCTCCCAGCTCATTCGGTGGGCCGGCGAGAGGTCCGGCGTGCCGGAGAAGTGTGCGATCAATTTTATGGTTTCACCCGAATTGATCGCATCTTCAACCTCGGGGGAGACGAATAACTGATCGTCAGCCAGGGCGATATTGACTGCAAAAAGCAGCCAGCCGACGCTCACAAAAGCAATCAGCCTGCGCAATGCACTTATCTTCATGAGTACTCCCTAATGTGGTTTTTTTCACTAATATCAAAATCGGTAAAACGCGGTGAGACACCAGGATGCTTAACTTTTCCCTGGCAGCCTCGACAAACTGTTCTTGTTATCCCTCGCTGAGCAGCTCGGGGTGCAGATCATGCAACCTGGCGTACTTCTTTTCGTAACTCAGGCTTGGTGACCTTGCGATGCTAAAACCGATTTGTTTTCTTTTACGCTAAGAGATGCAAGAGGCAATGTCAAATCCGCGGAGGTCAGAAGCGCGTCACGGCCCCAGCGCTGCCAGACGCTCCCTGGCACCTACAGTTTGCGGGTGCTCGAGGCCAAAGTTCTTCTCGAAAATCGCTACTGCACGACTCAATTCCTGTCTCGCATCTTCTTGTCTATCAAGGGTTTCCAGGGTTCTGGCCAGGTTGGATCGGGCAATGGCTTCCAGCGGGGAATTGTTGATTTTGGTCAGGCGCACCGCCTCCCGGTACCAGGACTCGCTTTCGGCCACGGCTCCGGATTCGCGCAGGACAGTAGCCAACCCATTGATCGGATAGGCCAGATTGAGATGGTCTTCCTCCACTGTTCTGCGAACCAGCTCAAGATTTTTCCGATAGACCTCGATGGCTTCCTCATGAATCTGCTGATCGCGCAGGACACCGGCCAGATTGTTCATCATGCTGAGCGTCTGGGGATGGGTTTCGCCGTACGCCTGCGTATGCAAAGCGACCGCTTCCCGCATGGCCACCAGCGCTTCATCGGCACGCTCCCGGGAAAGCAGTTCCAGTGCTATATCGTTCTTGCGGCGAGCGACCATCCCGTAATCATCCCCGAACAGTGCCCGGGTCATTTCCAGTCCCTCTTCCATCATTGCCAGCCCGGCCTGGCGATCCGCCATCTCCAAACCGAGAAAGTGCATGACCCGGGCCAGGTCTTCATGGGGTGGATCATGGTTCGCCTGCCAGATTTCCAGGGCAGTCGCGAACTGCTGCTCCAGGTCCGCCGTACGCGGATCACCCGGGGATAAGCGAATCTGGTAGAGGTAGGCGCGCCCGAAGATCACTTCGGCCACCTTTTCATGCCGGTCCCCGTATCGGCTCCGGTATTCGTTCTCGAGCTGGTCGAGCAGCAGGTCGGCCCGCTCCCACTCCCCCGTGGAGCCCAGGGCATGGGCCAGCCTGGCCTGGAGCTCCAGAGTGCGCTCATGCTCCGGCCCGAGGTGCCTGCGGGCCAGCAGAAATGCCTCATCGAACACATCGGCCGCCGGGGCCCAGCTTCGCAGCTTCTCGTAGGATTCCCCGATAACTTCCACCAACTCCAGGCGAGCGACCGGATCATCGGCCAGTTCCCGGCGCACAAAGTCAAGGTACTGCTCCAGGCGCTCCCCTACGGTCACGATCTGCTCCACACCGGCCTCGTCCACATTGGCCATGTGAACCATGCCGGTTAGAACTTCGGACAACCGGGCATTCTGCTCGGCCCTTTCCACGGCCCGGTTGCGCTCTTCGGTCAACTCGCCGGCCTGGATTGCTATCACGATCAAGGCTGCGACAACCAGACTGAAAGCGGCGGCTGTAGCACCTACTGCGAGCCGATAGCGTCTGAGAAACTTGCCCAGCCGGTATCGCCGGGTACCGACCCGGGCTCGCACCGGCCGATGTTCAAGGTGGCGGCGCAAATCCTCGGTAAAATCGGCTACGCTGGCGTAGCGATCGCCGGGGTCCTTCGCAATGGCTGTGAGCAGGATGGTATCCAGGTCCCCCTTGAGCTGTCGATGCAGGGCGTCGGGTCGCGCACGAAAACCTGCGGCCCTTTCCTCCACCCCCTCCGAATCGCGCTTCCAGGCCTGGCTGGGGCGCACCGGCTCGGTCTGACATATGACCTTGATCATCTCCATGGGGCTTGTGTCAGACAAGTCGTAGGGTGCGCTGTCACACAGCAGCCGATAAAGCACAAGGCCAAGCTGATAGACCTCGGAGGCTACCGTTACCGGCATACCATTGATCTGCTCGGGGCTTGCGTATTCCGGTGTGAGCCAGCGGTTCGTGATCTGGGTAACCGTCAGATCTGCCGGATTTTCAAGACTCTCCTGGATCCGGCCCAGCCCGAAGTCCAGAAGCCTGGCCTCGCCAGACCCGGTTACAAGGATATTGGAGGGTTTTATGTCCCGATGAAGAACCAGCCGACCATGGGCATATTCTGCGGCGGTACATACCTTGAGAAAAAGCTCCAGGCGCTGCCGGACTCCCAGCCGATTCTCGTTGGCGTAACGATCGATGGGCCGGCCATCAATGAATTCCATTGCAAACCAGGGTCGCCAGTCATCGGTCATCCCTCCATCGATAAGGCGAGCAATGCCGGGATGCTCAAGATGTGACAGGACTTCTCGTTCTCGCTGAAACTGCCGAATACTTTCAGCATCCGGTTTTGCACCGGCCAGAATTTTCAGGGCCACCTGCTGGCTGAACCCCCCATCCACCCGATGGGCCAGGTAGACCGCGCCCATCCCGCCGGCTCCGATTGCGTGGTCAATCTCGAATGCACCAACCCGGGCACCGGGCCCGTTTGTGCCGGTCTCGGCCAGGCCTGCGGAAATACTGTCGATCCAGTCCGGATCACTCAAGGGGGGTGACGCCAGCGCACCGGGGCTTTTGTCCAGGCCGTCCAGCAGGCGTGCGGCCAGGCCCGGATCCGGCGGCTCGTCCACCGAATCTCCATCCAGCCGCGCGGCCAGCCATTCATCCAGCCTGCGCAATTCGTCCAGATCTGGTTTCATGACCCGAATCCAGCAGTCGCCATGGGGCAAATCCACCCGCATCGTGGCCGTCGAACTGAAAACTAACCTGGCCGGGCCGGGCAGGATTCTCCGGAAATTCCAGTATACTTGGATTCGGGAAATAGCCAAGCCGGTAATGACCAACGCCCTGACGATCACCCGGATGCTTCATGAGTGCCGATCCAGCAACGATCCGGCATCTGCCTTCGATGCCCTGATCCCGCTGGTCTACGACGACCTCAAGCAGGTGGCCCGCCAGCAGCTTCGGCGCCTGCGACCCGGGCAAACGCTGAACACCACGGCCCTTGTAAACGACAGCTACTCCAAACTCAAAGCCAGTGCCGACCTGGACTGGGTCGACCGTCAACATTTCTTTGCGATAGCCGCCCGGGCCATGCGACAGATCGTGGTTGATCACGCGCGCAGCCTGATGACCGACAAGCGCCGGGGACAGATCTCGGCTGTGGATATCGAAACCATTCCGAGTGACGCCGGCGACCGGGCCGATCAGGTGGTCTATATTGACCAGTTGCTGAGCCGCCTTGAAGCCATCAATCCGGACCTGGTTCGGGTTATCGAATTTCGCTACTTTGCCGGCTATTCCCAGCAGGAGACAGCCGATTTCCTTGGCACTTCCCTTCGCACCGTGCAGAGGCGCTGGTCCCACGCCTGCACCTGGTTGCGGGAAATTGCAGAAAATCCGGGAAAGAAATGAAAGCTCTCAAGTTACTAACGCCGTTAGTAAACAGCAGCGTTCAGTGACAGACGGGGTTGACTTACTGGTCAGTTGTGCTGAACCGGGAACTGAAAAGGCTGTCGCCCAGAAGTTGCTCAGTGAAATGCCAGTTGATGTTTGACGCTGATCCAATCTGGACATGAGCATTGGTTATCGCCCAATGATCAGCAGCAATGGGTGCACCGGATATGCTGCAATAGGCAAG
>SLIZ01000048.1 GCA_007135395.1 Wenzhouxiangellaceae bacterium
ATGACCGTGATGGGCCAGGATGGCGAGAACGGTAGCAACGTGGTCGGATTTCGGGTCCAGCCGGCGCCGGCCTTCCGACCGGGCAGCCCCGGGGTTGAGGGCATCGTGAATCTGGCGCCGGGTCACCCGGGCCAGGGCGTATTCAAAGGCATCGATCCGGCCGTCGGCCCGGATCAGTTCGTCGATCAGTTTCTCCAGCGCCGCCAGGTCCCGGGCCGGCCTGCGGCGAATGGCCGGAAACGCCATTTCAAGCAGGGGAAGGCGCTGGGCCGGTGCCAGTTCCGGGTCGGCGTGGAGCAGGGTTCGAACCTGCTGCTCGCTCTCGCTGCCCAGGCTTTTGGCAATCATCAGCAACTGTCCTTCCCGGGTCTCCATGTCGCGGCTCAAGAGCAGGTAGCACACCATTTCCGGTGCCCATTCCACCGAGTGGGCGGCCTGCTCGAGGATCGGGGGCATGCTGGCGGCCAGGGCTGCGGCAATCATGATCTGACCCGTCCCCGGCTTGCCGATGGCCTCGACCAGGTTGTCCGGATCCAGGGGCATGCCGCCGGGGCCCCGGGATTTTTTCTCTTCCCGGGTCACGTCTTCTTCCGTCATGGCCTTTCGGGCCTCGGCATGGCGCTGCATGCCCTCGGCCACGGTCTTCAGTTCGGCCGGGTCGAAGCCCGGCTCGATGGCCTTGATCCGCTTGACCAGGGGCGGATGGGTGGCAAACATCTGCCCCGACATGCCACTGCCGAACAGCATGTGCCCGACTTCCTCGGAATCGGCCTGCAGGTGGGAGCCGGCGCTGGCCGCGCCGATCTTCTTCAAGGCCCCGGCAATGCCGTCGGGCTGGCGGGTGAACTGCACCGCCGAGGCATCGGCCAGGTATTCGCGCTGGCGGGAAACGGCCGCCTTGATCCAGCGGGCGAAAAACAGGCCGATGTAGCCGATGACCATCACGGCCAGCCCGAGCATGACAATGGCTCCGGCATTCCGGTTGCGCCCGGCAAATCGCATGGAAAACAGCAACCGGCGGCCCATCACCGCCATGATCAGGATGCCGAAGAGCACCCCGATCAGGCGAATGTTCAACCGCATGTCCCCGTTGAGAATATGGCTGAACTCATGGGCGATGACCCCCTGGAGTTCATCCCGGCTCAGGTTTTCCAGTGCCCCCCGGGTTACCGCCACGGCCGCATCGGAGGTCGAGTAACCGGCGGCAAAGGCGTTGATACCCTGTTCGTGCTCGAGTACGAATATGTCCGGCACCGGCACACCGGAGGCAATGGCCATTTCCTCGACAACGTTGCGCAGCCGGCGCTTGAGGGGGTCGGAAGTATCGGTCTCGACCAGGTCTCCGCCCAGCTCCCGGGCCACGGTGGAACCACCACCGCGCAGGTTCATGGTGCGAAACAGGCTGGCCAGGCCGATAACGCCGCCGGTCAGCAGGGTGGTCGTGAGAATGAGCCCGGAATTCTGCTCCAGCCAGCCCATGCCCTGCCCCGGCTGGGGTTCGCCGACGCCGAGAAATCCGAGAACGACCAGGTTCATGGCCACGATGATGGCCACCACCGCAAGGAAGAACAGGATGATGAGCTTCCTGGTCTGCCGCCGGGCCTGGTCCTGATGTTCAAAGAAATTCATGGTCGCCGAATTCCGGAATCGTCAGGGGAACTCTGATCAGCCAAAGTCCACTTTTACCGCTTCGCGCTTGGCCGGGTCCTCGATCTCGAGCAACTGGGCGGGCTGGAAATTGAACATGCCGGCCAGGATATTGTTCGGGAAGGATTCCCGCAGGATGTTGTAGCTCATGACCTGGTCGTTGAACGACTGGCGGGCAAAGGCAACCTTGTTCTCGGTACTGGTCAGTTCCTCGGAAAGCTGCATCATGTTCTGGTTGGCTTTCAGATCCGGGTAGCTTTCGGACAGGGCGAAAAGCCGGCCCAGTGCGCCGGAAAGCCCCTGCTCGGATTCGGAAAGCTTCTTGACCGCATCCGGGTTGCCCGGATCCGCCGAGGCCTGCTTGAGGCTGGCTTGGGCCTGGTTGCGGGCGTGGATCACCGCCTCGAGGGTATCCTTTTCGTGGGACATGTAACGCTTGGCCGTCTCCACGAGGTTGGGAATCAGGTCATGGCGCCGGGTCAGTTGCACGTCAATCTGTGCAAAAGCGTTCTTGTAGCGATTGCGCGCTGCCACCAGTCGGTTGTAGATCATGATCGCGAAGATCACGGCAGCGACGATCAGACCGAAGAAAATCCATTCCATTGCTTTCAAGACTCCC
The DNA here is from genome assembly GCA_007135395.1 of Wenzhouxiangellaceae bacterium. GTDB lineage: Bacteria > Pseudomonadota > Gammaproteobacteria > Xanthomonadales > Wenzhouxiangellaceae > SLIZ01. The sequence goes on from SLIZ01000048.1 coordinate 2,267, forward strand.
TGGAGTTTGCTGGCTCGAGTGTAACCGCACTTGGCCCCGACGGCGAGTGCATTAAGTCATGCAACGGGGCTCGAAACGCCGGGTCGCATTCGGCAGTGCCGGGCACGGACCGAATCCCGGGGCCGCATGGCTTGCCCGGAAACGGACCGGTCAGGTCCTGCCCTTGCCCGCCTGTTGCAACTGCTTTTCAATCTTCGCCCAGGAATCGCGAAGGGTTGCCGCCCGGTTGAACACGGGTTTCTCCGGGCTGGCGGCGGGGTCCGGGATAAAGTAGCCGGTCCGTTCGAACTGGAAGAAATCGCCCGGGCGGGCTTCGGCCAGGTGGGGCTCGATGCGCGCGCCATCCATGATCACCAGGGATTCCGGGTTGAGGTGGTCGGTGAAATCGGTTTCCTTGTCCGATGCCGGGTTCGGCACATTGAATAGCCGGTCGTAAAGGCGAACCCGGGCCGACAGGCTTTCGGTGGCCGAGACCCAGTGGATGGTGCCCTTGACCTTGCGGTCGGCGCCGGGCTGGCCGGTCCGGGTTTCCGGGTCGAAGCTGCAGTGCAGTTCCAGCACGTTGCCCGACTCGTCCTTGATGACCTTGTCGCAGCGGATGATGAAAGCACACCGCAGGCGGACCTCGCCACCGGGCTTGAGACGGAAGAACTTTTTCGGGGGCTCTTCCATGAAATCCCCCCGCTCGACGAGGATTTCCCGGGTCAGGGGAATGCTGCGGGTGCCCAGTTCCGGCTTCTGGGGATGGATCGGTGCCTCAAGCCACTCCGTTTGCCCTTCCGGAAAATTGGTCAACACCACTTTCAGGGGTTCGAGAACGGCCATGGTGCGCGGCGCCCGCTCGTTCAGGTCATTTCGAAGCGAATTTTCCAGAACACCGAAGGGAATGACGCTTTCGGACTTGGTCACCCCGATTTCCTCGCAGAAACGCCGAATGGATTCGGGCGTGAACCCGCGCCGGCGCATGCCGGCAATCGTGGGCAACCGGGGGTCATCCCAGCCATCTACATACCCTTCTTCGACCAGCCGGTTGAGCCGGCGCTTGGAAAGAACCGTGAAATCCAGGTTCAGGCGGGAAAACTCGATCTGCCGGGGTCTGGCGGGCACCGGGAGGTTGTCGAGCAACCAGTCGTACAGGGGACGATGGTCCTCGAATTCCAGGGTACACAGGGAATGGGTGATGTGCTCAATGGCATCGCTCTGGCCGTGGGCAAAGTCATAGCTGGGGTAGATACACCAGTCATCGCCCGTGCGATGGTGCCGGGCCCGGCGAATCCGGTAGAGCACCGGGTCGCGCAGGTTGATATTGGGTGCAGCCATGTCGATTTTCGCCCGCAGCACATGGCTGCCGTCCTCGTAGGCCCCGGCGCGCATGCCACGGAAGATTTCCAGGTTTTCATCAGCCCCACGGTCCCTGTTCGGACTCGGAGTCCCCGGCTCGGTCAGGGTCCCGCGCTGGGCGCGAATGGTATCGGCATCCTGGCTGTCCACATAGGCCAGACCCTGCTCGATCAGATGCTCGGCGTATTCATAGAGGGTCTGGAAGTAATCCGAGGTGTAGCATTCGTTTTTCCATTCGAAGCCCAGCCATGCCACGTCCTCGCGGATGGCATCGATGTAGCGCTGCTCTTCCCTTGCCGGGTTGGTATCGTCATAGCGCAGGTTGGTATATCCACCAAACTCCCTGGCCATGGCAAAGTTCAGCACGATCGACTTGGCATGACCGATATGCAGGAAACCATTGGGTTCCGGGGGAAAACGGGTAATGACCCTTTCATGCAATCCTTCCGCCACTTCCTTGCGGATTCGATTGCGAATGAAGTTGGTCGGGCCGGTCGGCTGATCCGCGTTGCTCATGTCAGGGGTCGCTGTGCTCTCGAGCCGCGAAGTATACCAATACTGTCCCGGACCCCGGTTTTTCCCGCCCGCTGGCATTCAAAGTCGTGAAAGGCTAGATTGTAGCCCACGCTCAGGGGTCTGCTGCCCCTCAACGACACAGTGAACAAGGATATTTCAAGCATGTCGGAAGTTCGTTTTGACCATCGCAAGCTAAGCACCCGCATTCTGATGGGCCTGGTCCTGGGACTGATTGCCGGGCTGATCTTCAATTTCACCATCGCCGACCAGGAGTGGTTCCAGGACTGGATCATTGACGGGCTGTTCCGGGTTGTCGGCAATGGATTCGTGCGGTTTTTGAGCATGCTGGTGGTCCCCATTGTCTTTGTCTCGCTGATTTGCGGGGTCAGTTCCCTGGCCGACCCGAAAAGCCTGGGCCGGGTCGGCGGCAAGGCCATTGGTCTGTACCTGATCACCACCGGCATCGCCATCATTCTGGCCCTGTCAGCCGCCCTGGCCTTCCAGCCCGGCGCCGGTGCCAACCCCGAGGCGGAGGTCGAAACCCCGGAAATCTCCGAGGCACCTCCGTTTACCGAGGTGGTCCTGAACATGGTCCCGTCTAACCCGGTGGAAGCCATGGCCGAGGGCAACATGCTGCCCATCATCATCTTTGCCATCCTGCTGGGCCTGGCCATGTCCTTTGCCGGACGTCCCGGGGAACGGGTAGGAGACTTCTTCCGGGATTTCAACGAAGTCATCATGAAACTGGTGGGCATCGTCATGCTGATCGCGCCCTATGGCGTATTCGCCCTGATCGCCAGCATGGCGGCAACCACCGGCTGGGGAACGTTTGCGGGGGTCATCAAGTACGTTCTGCTGGTAATGGGAATGCTGATTTTCCATGCCGCCGTGGTCTATCCGACGCTTCTGAAGCTCTTTACCGGCCTCAATCCCCTGAACTTCTACCGCAAGTGGCGGGATGTTCTGACTTTTGCCTTTTCCACCGCATCTTCCGGCGCGACCATCCCGATCACCCTCAGGGCCGTCCAGGAGCGACTGGGAGCCAGCAACCGGGTCAGCTCGTTTACCGTCCCCCTGGGGGCGACAATCAACATGGACGGGACCGCGATCATGCAGGGTATCGCGGTAGGCTTCCTGGCCCAGTATTACGGGATCGATCTAACCCTCGGCCAGTACCTGATGGTGGTGTTCATGGTCATCATGGCATCCGTCGGTGCTGCCGGCGTACCGGGCGTGGGGCTGATTCTGCTGGCCGGGGTGCTGGCCCAGGTGGGGCTGCCGGTGGAGGGGATTGCCCTCATACTCGGCGTCGACCGAATCCTGGACATGACCCGGACCGCGGTCAATGTGACCGGGGACGGGACGGTAACCATGATTGTCTCGAAAACCGAAGGCGAACTCGACGAGGAAATCTTCAACGACCCGGATGCCGGTGCCGGTCCGCTGGAAGCCAGAAAAACCGAATCCTGACCGGCAGGCCGTTTACCGGTCGCCGACTTCGGCAGCCAGGGCCACCCGGTCATCCACCGTCAGGTCCTCTGACCAGGCTCGGTCGACTGCTTCTGTGCGAAGACCCAGCCCGCCTCGATTGGCAATCTGGATGGCCAGGCCCGGCCTGGCATTGAGTTCCAGCACGAGGGGGCCTTTGGTTTCGTCCATGACGATATCCACTCCCAGGTACCCCAGGCCCACCGCATCGTGACAGCGGGCAGCCAGGCCCAGGAGCCCCTGCCAGTCCGGGATTTCGAAATCCCGAATGCTTTCCCCGGTATCCGGATGCTCTTCGACAACCCGGTTGTCCATGACTGCCGAGAGCGTCTGGCCGGTTGCCATCCGGATCCCGGCCCCAATGGCTCCCTGGTGAAGGTTTGCCTTGCCACCAGATTTCCTTGTTGGAAGCCGCACCATGGCCATCACCGGCACCCCCCGATAGACGATCACCCGTATATCCGGAACCCCCTCCCGGGCCAGCCGACGCAACCGGACATCGGAAATCACCAGCCCCTCGAACATGGCCTCGTCATTCTGTCCGGCCAGGGAATACATCCCGTTCATGATTCCCGAGACATGGTACTGAATGTCATCGAGATCCAGCATCTGTCCACCGGGGGTGACCCAGGCATTGTTTCGGTGTGCGGTGATGACGAGAATTCCATCCCCACCACTACCGCAGGCAGGCTTGAGTACAAATTCCTTCAGGCCCGACAGCCGGGTTTTCAGGTGACCTGCATCGTATTGGGTGCGGATTGAGGCAAGCAGATCGGGAACGGCTATTCCATTTTCCATCAGTCGCTTCTTGCAAAGAATCTTGTTGTCGACAAGGGGATAGAGCTTGCGCTGGTTCCAGCGCATGATGTACTCGGCATTGCGGGCATTGAGCCCGACCACACCGGCCCGTTTCAACGCTCGATAACGGCCCAGCATCAACGCTGACCACCAACAGCCAGGGCCCGGAACCGGAGCAGTTCGGTTACGCGGTAACCGGTATAACGTCCCATGAGTATGGTCAGGCCGAGAATCACCAGCAGGGATTCCGGGAAGACAAACACCAGGTGCTGCACTGTCGGAATGCCCATCACCAGGAAAGCAAGTACGGCGATGATCGCCGACCCCGCGCCTTCCATTAGCGCATCCTGGGGGCCGCGTTCCTCCCAGACAATGGACATGCGCTCGATAACCATCGCGATGATGACCATGGGGAATAACCCAATGGACAGTCCCATTTCCAGGCCGAGCTGATGGCTGATCACGCTCAAGCCGACCAGCAGGATTACAACGATGATAAGTACCGCTGTCAGTCGGGGAACAAGCAATAATCGCAAACGCTCCAGGTAAAAGCGAAAACTCAGCCCCAGGGCGACAACCAGACTGAACAACAGAAGACCGCCCAGCAGTCCGGTTTCCCGGAATGCAAGAGCAATAAGAACAGGCATGAAGGTTCCGAACGAGCGAACTCCAACCACATTCCTCAGCAGAACAATCATGAAGGCCCCTACAGGGACCAGCAGAAGGAGGGAATAGACATTCTGGGAATGAACCGGAAGATTAAGCAATGAAAGCTCTGCAAACATGGAATCCTGGGCTCGAGCCCGCTGCTCGGCCAGTTCCAGGGCACCGATCCGGTTGCGGGTGGTTGAAAACTGGGTATCCAGCAGCTCTCCCCCGTCGACCCGGACCGGTGGCCTGTCACCCAGCCACCAGACCAGCATGGTCTCGGGCAATCCCCTCTGGCCGGTTTCGGGATTGAAAAACAGCCAGTCCTGACCATTGTGCACAGCCAGCCAGGTTTGCAGGTTGGCCCGACGCTCCGGGTCATGGAGGGAAATGGCGTTGATCCGTTCGGTGGGGATCTGGGCTCCGCTTAGCAGGGTTCGGACAATGCGGACCCGGTCCCCTCGAAAATCCGGCGCGTTGAGGAACAGTGCCATTTCCTCTGTAGGTGAAGCACTGTTGACCCGGTTGAGCATCTCCGTTGCAAATGATGCGATATCGGCTGATTGCCGTCGAACCTGGTCGACAAGCGCAAGCATGGCGGTCTGGAACGGTTCATCGAGCTGCGGTCTGGGGGGAAACACCGGGCGTGGAGCAAAGTCCTCCGACCCCGGGTCCCGGTAGAAAATGGCTCTGTAATATAACGTCTGCGTTCCGCTGGCACGCCGAATGGTCCAATTGGCTTCCCGTTGCCAACGGCCATCCTGGACTGAAAGCCCGAATCCCCGGGAGATGAAATCCTCTTGCAGGTTGGCAAATCCCGGGGTGGCGGAAGGTAACTGGTGATCGACTCGAACCGGCCCTTCACCGGGTCGTATCTGAACCCTGGACTGAAGCGTCCAGGACTCACCGACCTCATCGGCCTCAAGTGGATAACCGAGCTTGGTGACCTTGTAGGTGGTCACAGCCAGGCCAGTGACCATCAAGGCCACGACCAGGGCTGCCCAGTGCCACCGTTTTTTCATTCTTCATCGTCTCCGTTTTCGTCGTCGTTCTTGCATTGAGGAGAAAACTGAAACGTTGCACCGGAATCGATGAGCGCGATATCTTCCAGAGCACTGCGTCCAAGAAGGAGTGGATAGATAAAATCACTTCGGTCAATGAGATTGACTTCGACTTCCTGTTGTCGGTCACCGAGGCAGATATCAAGCTTGATCACCGGCCGCCGCTGATGCTCGCCACCATGGCGAACAATTCGTACATTTCTTTCCAGCGGTTTTTCAAGGGTAAGTTGTTCTTCGGTTTCCGGATCCGTGACAGTAAAGCGCACCCAACGCTTTCCCTCTTTACGAAATCGCTCGACTTCAGTGGCATCCAGAGAGGAATTGGCTGCACCGGAATCGAGCTTGGCTTTCATGCGGATTTCGCCGTCCATAAGGTCAACCCATTCTACCCAGCCAAAAACACTCAGGTCCCGGGCCTGGACCGGAATGCACAGCACGGAGGCAACAAGGAAGGCTGATATCAGCCACAGTGTCAATCTTGTCATTGTAAATCCCAACCCGGCATTCATTCCAAAGGGGGCAAGTATAGCTGAAGGACAAAATACCAGCCCAATTTCAATGGCCTGCAAGCTCATGATTTAACGTGGATTTAACTTGGCCGGAAGGGGCACAGCCTGCAGGCTGTCAATTCGGCGCTTGGACCGACAGGTTCCGGCTGGCATACTGCAGAATCTGTTTGTATTCGAGGAATCCGTCAAGTGGTTTACAGCCTGGAACGGGCCCGGCACTGGTCCATTTTGCTGGGCACGGCTCCCCTGCCGGCTTCGCTTCGAATCAAGGCCCGATATAGCCTTCTTGCCCGCCTGCAGGAGTCGATGGCCCGCCGTTGTGATGTCATG
>SLIZ01000080.1 GCA_007135395.1 Wenzhouxiangellaceae bacterium
CGCTTGCCAATGGCACGGGCGCTTCGATGGGTCACGATTCGATAAGCCCAGGCGGGGAAGGCATCGCTGTCATTCAGGCCGGCAATGCCGCGGATGATCTCGACCCAGGCCTGCTGGGTGATGTCGGCGGCCAATTCGGACTCGCCGGTCAGGCGCCGGGCATGAGCGAGCAACCGGGGCTGCCAGCGCTCGGCCAGCCGGGCCATGGCCGGGCGATCACCCAGGCGGGCAGATGCTGCCAGAAAGCTGTCGTAGGCCTTTTCCTTTTCACTTCGCACCGACTGCCGACTCCCTTGAATTATTGTTGTCATTGACCTACAGTGCCTGCAAGCGAAGATCTGGTTCAATTCATCACACAGATCAGCGCTGGTCCGTAATGTCATTGTTGGCGGGCAAGAGAATGCAGGGTGGAGCAGTCGGCGCTATCCCACGGCAATGAAGACTCCATTACAAGTATCCCGACCGCGGTCGATCAGGAGTATTGCCCGGAATTACTCGGCATGGACCAACAGGAAAGTCCGTCATTCCCGAACCCGGTCTTCTTCGATACAACTGAAAGTCAGTTCTCGAAGCGGTCCTGGAAAAGGAGGTCGGCTTCCGGCAGCGCTCCCTGCACAATCCAGTCCCGGATCAGCGCCTGATTGCCGTCCGCCATAGCACCCCCCGGCGGCATGCGCGAACCCACCGGTGGATCATTACAGTTGACCTTAAGAAACAGCAGGCTGTCTTGCAGCGATGAGGGGGTGACGCGGAGCCACGTCGCATCCTGGGAACTGGCCACTTTGACGAGATTGTCGTGGCTGGCCCCGGGACTCAGGTCCAACCCGGCCTGGCCGCCGGGGCCGTGACAGGCCAGGCACTGGTTGTCGAAGATCGGCTGAATGGAGTTTTCATAGTCCACCGCCGGCTGCTGATCGATTGCGTCAAGATCGGTGCAGTCCTCGGCGCCCGATACCAGCGGTGGCAACAGCAGACCTATCAGTGCAGCCCCTGAGAGCCAACAGGTGAGTCTGTTCATGGGTTTCCTCCATCCGCGTGGAGTCGCCAGCCCATATTTACCGATTTTTCCGACTGGCGCAACTTGAGGTGATAACCCAGATCCGTGAAAGCCATTATTCTTTCGAATATGAACGAATCGGACCCGTCAAGCACGGATGATGCGACAGGCAAAACAACCGAATGCGGCAAAGCGGGCATCGACATGCTCAACTTCGGTCCTGCCAAGCCAGGCATGGATGATCGGCAATGCGCTTTCTGCAGACACCAGGCGGGCCTGGACAATGTCCTGGTTCCGGTTGTAGGCGCGCAAGGCGAAGCTCGGTGCAAGATAACCTTCACCTTCCGAACTCCCCAGGGGGAGCCGGTGACGATCGACCGGCTCGATTGCCGAATCGGCACGAATAAAGATCGGCCCGTATTCGCGATAGGGCCCGTGATGGTCGAAGGGGCAGTAACTGGCCAGGATCAGTCCTTCCCCGGAGCGGGCCGGGCGCAAGACATCACGGCAGGGTTCACCGCCGGCAGCCTGCAAGCGGCGCACCGGCTGACCTTGATCATCCAGCCCAACTTTCCTCGCTCGCTGGAGAAAGGCCGGGCGGATCGGCAGGATTTCGATGGATTTCACAGACGACTCCACTATTCTTCTCAGCAGAGGTCGCAAGCATGGCGACACAGACAAATGAAAGCGACCCGATTCCTGCACCAACGGCAGCAGGATCCGGGTTGCCGTTCAGACGGACGACGCGCAATATGCATGACACAAGCCAGCCTGGGACGCCCCATGAATGACTACATGCGCATCGAACGTGCCATAGCCTACCTGGAGGCGAACTTTGGCAACCAGCCGGAGGTGGCCGAAGTCGCCCGGCATGTGGGTCTGTCGGAGTCGCAGTTCCATCGCGTGTTCAAACGCTGGGCGGGAATCACCCCGAAGCGTTTTCTCGAATACGTCACCGCAGCCCATGCCCGCCGCCGGCTGGCCGATTCAGCCAGCATACTGGAAACGGCCCTGGACTCGGGGCTGTCAGGAAGCGGGCGACTGCACGACCTTTTCATCAACACCGAGGGCGTCACGCCGGGCGAGATTCGCCGGCGGGGGCGGGGACTGGAGCTGCGTTACGGTGTGCAACCGAGCCCCTTTGGCGAATGTTTCCTGGCCATCACCGGGCGCGGGGTTGCGGCACTTTCCTTCCTGGCAGACGGCGGCGAGGCAGAAGAAGTCCAGGGGCTTGGCGAGAAGTGGCCCGAGGCAAAGTTTACACACGATCCAAAGGGCACGGCGGGGACCATGAAACACATCATCGACGGTCTCCAGGACACCCGAAGCCAACGGCCGCGGCTGATGGTGCGTGGCACCAATTTCCAGATCCGGGTGTGGGAAGCGCTGCTGCGCATTCCCCCCGGTCATGTGGTCAGCTACGGGCAGGTGGCCGCTGCCGCCGGCAGCCCGAACGCGGTGCGGGCGGTTGGCAGCGCGATCGGTGCCAATCCGGTGCCACTGCTGATCCCCTGCCATCGCGTGATCCGCAGCACCGGCGCCTTCGGCCAGTACAGCGGCGGTGTATGGCGCAAGCGCGCACTACTGGCCTGGGAGGCGGCGCATTACGAGCAATAGAAAAATGTCTGACCTGGTTCCGGAAGGTTCGGACCAGCCTGCTAATATGACGTATCATGCATCAAGGACGCGAAAACGATTCTGCTTGCAACAATTGCGGCGCATCACTTCGAGGCCGCTGGTGCCATCAATGCGGCCAGAAGCGACTGGAGAGCCGCGACCGTCAGTTCGGCCATTTGCTGGGGCAGTTTGCCCACGAACTGTTTCATTCCGACGGCAAGCTTCCCTCGACCTTCGGCGCGCTGCTGTTTCGGCCGGGAAAGCTGACCCGGGCCTACCTGGACGGACAGCGGGTTCGCTACCTGAAGCCAATCGCGTTGTTCTTGCTGATCAACCTGATCTATTTCCTCGCTCCACCGCTTACCGACTTCAATCTCGACCTGCAAAACCAACTAAGTCAGCCCTACGGTGAGTTGATTCAACCCCTCGTTGAGGCACGTGCCGAAGACAGGTATTCGCCCATGTCGGCTTTTCACGACGCGTATGATCAGCGGGTGCACCGGATTGCCAAGTTACTGATCATCCTTCACCTGCCATTGCTCGCGCTTGTGCTCTTGCTGCTTTTTCCCCGCCGGCGGATGTTCTATGCGGAACATTTCGTTGTCGCCACTCACATGTTCAGCTTTTTCCTGGCCGTGCTGCTGATTGTGTCGGCACTGCTGGGTATCGTCCACGTCTCCCTGTTGGCAGCAGCCGGCACCGGCTTGAGCGCGCAGGCAAGTTCCATCTCGCAGTTGATTTTCCTTTTGCTTGTCGCAACCGGCTGGCTGGTCTATCTTCGACAAAGTTACTCCGTGGGTTGGCTGCGATCCCTGGTTTCCCTTGTTGGATGGATCGTCGGGTTCCTGCTGCTCCACGTTTTTATCTATCGCCCCATCCAGTTTTTTCTGGTCCTGCTATCGCTCTGATCAGGTCGGCCCATGACCTGATTTCGGGGCACCGAAACACCCAGCTGCGGAGCGGGACACACGGAACTTCCGGGTGTCACAAATTGCATTGCGGACCGGGAACCCATGCGGCAGAATGCAGAGTATCGATATGGCAAAAAGGAGTAGCACTATGGAATCTGGAATCAAACACAGTGGCTCTTGCCTATGCGGCTCAATAAAGATTACTGCCAGAACAAGGAACAACAGTGTTGGCGTTTGTCACTGTACGATGTGCAGGAAATGGGGTGGAGGTCCACTTTTTGCAGCCGAATGCGGTAGTGAGGTGGACTTTGAAGGCAGCGAACATATTTCCACTTTCAGTGCTTCGGAGTGGGCCGAGCGTGGCTTTTGCCAGAATTGCGGTACCTATCTGTTTTATCGATTGAAGCAGGAAGGGCATTACGCAATCCCTGTCGGGCTCTTTGACAACGGTGATCAATGGAAGCTTGCTGAACAGATATTCATTGACCAAAAGCCCGCCTTCTTCTCGTTTGCTGAGGAAACAAGGAATCTTACCGGCGAAGAAGCTTTTGCCCAGTATTCGGAACAATAAATTGGTTGAATCAGCTGTCCTGAATAATCGCCACAAACCGCGATTCTTCCCGGAGCGGATCCCAGGCCGGGTCAGAACGGAGCATGCCCGGTGAAATCTTGTCGAATGGAATAGCCAACAGGCGCTCTATGTAATCCAGGGCCTCATCACTGTTGCCCAAGGCAGCGTGAATGCGTGCCATGTTGAGTTCGTGGGCCGGTCCACGACGGGCATCCTCGGCCACGGGCAATAGCACCATGGCGCGTTCACCTTCCTTGAGTGCCAGCTCTGCACGACCAAGGGCAGCGTAGGCCCTGCCCAGCCCCCCGCGTATACGCGGGTCATCAGGTCGTTCATCCCGCAAGGCTTCCAGTTGCTCCACGGCTGCATCCAGATGGTCGCGAGCCTGCTCGAATTTTCCCAGTGCCTGGAAGCTTATGCCCATCACCAATGACTTTGGGTAGTAGTACCGCTGCATGTCGACGCCCCCATTGGGCAGTTGATCGGCATTATCCACGATAAACTCGAAATCCCTTGCCAGATAGGCAAGCAACCAGCGGTCACCAACCTGATTGAAGAATCCCGGGAACTCCCGGGCGGCTTGCCGCAACTCCGGCCGGATTTCACCGGTCTGCTTCAGGTTCGCCCAAAGTCGCCTTTCCCGAACGGTTTCCGAATCCGGAAACAGGGCCTCGGCCATGTCCAGGTAACGATTGGCACTGGGGTAATCACGCACCGCCATGTAAGTGCGTATCAGTCCCAGCAGTCGTGCAAGGTCGCGCGGGTCCAGTTCCCGGGAGCGCTCGTAGTTTTCAATGGCCTGATCCCACAGGCCCAGCCGGCGCTGGATGGCGCCGAGAAAAAGATAGACATCGGCATCATTGGGAATCAACTCACGGGTTCGATTGAATGCTTCGAGGGCTCGCTCGAAATCGCGATATCGCCAGTAATGGTAGATGCCCTCGGCCATTGTGACCCGAGGATTATCCGGGTCAATGGCAAGCGCCCTTTCAAGAGCCTGGTGTGCTAGTTCAAGGTGGATGTCACTTCTGTCATGAGCAAACCAGTACATCCGCAATCGGGCACTGGATAAATCGGCATGGGCCAGCGCAAATTCCGGATCAACTTCGACGGCGCGCTGGAATAGATCGATGGCAATCTCCAGGTCATCCTGCTGGTTCCAGTCCCGGCGCATATATTCTTGAGCCCGGAGGTAATAGGTGTAAGCTTCCGTGGAGTCAGTTGGTGTGGCTGCAACCCGGGTAGCTTCTTCCAGGGTCATTTCTGACTGCATCGAATCAGCAATATCATCGACAATCTCGGCCTGAATGGCGAACAGGTCCTTTGCCGTCAACTCACGCCGGTAGGTTTTTGCCCAGAGATGAGTATCGTTGTGAGCATCAATCAATTGTGCATTGAGTTGAATTTCATCACCGCTTTGCTGGATCGAACCTTCGAGTATCCAGGCAACGCCCAGTTGCCGGGCAATTTCCGGAATGGGCTGAATGGTGTCACGGTACTGTCTGACCGAAGTATTGGAGATTACCCGCATGTCTTCAATCCCCGACAATCGCGTCAACAAGTCATGATGCAACCCGGGGCCGATCGGAAGCCCCGCATCGGTGCCGATTTCTTCGAAAGGCAATACAGCAATGGAGCGATCCGGCAGTAAAGGGTCCGGCTGTGGATCAAACAGCCATAGTCCGGCGGTAATCATCAGGGCAAGCGCCACAAAGGCCCAGGCACTTAGCCGAACCCGGTTCCACCGCCCAGGGGGTGCGGTCCCAGACTGGTTGCCCTGTTCCCCGGACTCTTCCAATGAGGAGACCGCGGCGATCAGGCGATAGCCGCTCTTGGGAACGGTTTCTATAAAGCGCGGACTGGAAGCTGAATCCCCAAGTGCCCGACGTAATTCTGCGATGCATTGGGTCAGAGCATGGTCGGTGACAACCGCCGGCGCCCAGAGCTCGTCGTTGAGATCCTCGCGGCTGACCACCCGCCCGGCCTGCCCGGCCAGGTAGACCAGAACCGCCATGGCACGGGGGGTCAAGTGGACCTCCCCTTCCGGGCCAATGATCCGCTTCTCCTCGGGTTGGACCCGCCAGTGGTCCAGCTTGAAATCCTGGTTCAATTCCATCCCGACCTCAGCTTCGAGACAAGTTCCATGGCCATATTCTAACGGATCGGCCATCCCCGCAATTTCGCAGCCCCAAAAGTCCAGAGTCCCTAGTCTCGGGCACTACCTCAGGTTTCTCAGAGAATACTCTCAGGGATTTCTCAGGAAGGTCTTAAGGCTCTGCCCTAACCTGAACATGACCGCTAACCGGCGGCTTTGAGGCTTTCAACAGGAGGAAGAGCGCATGAACATCAAGATCCATTCCATCTACTTTGCGGCCCTGGCGATGATTGGAGCTCCCGCCCTGGCAACGGCCAGCCCGGAGGGCGGCCACAATCATTTCGAGCAGACCTCGGGCGCTTTACAGACCCATTCTCTGGATATCATTACCCGACACCCACCCGGCCCGCATTCCGATGCCCACTATGAATTCCGGCTTTCGGATGACGAAATTCCGTCCGGCTGGACAACGATCCGACTCAATAACCAGTCGAGCTCGACCCATTTCGGCTTCATGGTGCGCGTACCCGACGAACTATCCGACATCACGGTGGAAGAATACATGGATGCGGTTTCACTCCCCTTCCAGGACGCCTGGGACCCCTATTTTGCAGGTGAAATCGATGTAGAGGGATTTTTTGGCCTGTTGCTGCCAGCCATGCCCGAATGGTTCGAGTCCACCGTTCCCATCGGAGGCCCCGGCCTTACCAGCGGCAACACGGTTTCCCAAACGACCCTCGATCTGAAGCCTGGAACCTACTTCATCGAGTGCTATATTCTCGATGACGAGGGTGTCTTTCATACGACCCATGGCATGGTCGAGAAGCTGGTTGTGACCGAGCCGGCAGATGAAACTTCAGCACCCGAGGCCGACCACCAGGTACTCATCTCCTCGTCCGATGGCCTGGTCTTCGATGCTGCCGCTATACAACCCGGACACAAGACCTTCGAAGTTGTATTCGAAGACAACGATATCTATGGCCATGGCCTGGGCCATGATGTGCATCTTGTTCGGATTGATGGCGATACCAACATTTCCGAGCTCAATGACTGGATGAACTACCTGGATGTTGGTGCCGACCTCTATTACGCCGATCGTGGTGCGCTGATTTCCGCCAGCGGTCACAGGGGACCACAAACCTTTATTGGCGGCGTACAAAGCATGTTTCCCGATTCGGCAGCCGGGGACGCATTTCCGCTGACCGCCTATTTTCACGCTAGCCTGCGGCCGGGGCGTTATGCGCTGGTCTCGGAAGTACCCAATCCGATTCAGCCCGATCCGGACAATCCGGAAATGAGCATGCTGGTGGAATTCAGCGTGACTCCCGGAGCAGGCCTGACCGGCGCCTGGTTCGATCCGGCGACCAACGGTCAGGGCTGGAACCTGATGGCCGCTCCCCATGGAGTATTCGGATTCTTCTATGGCTACAGCGATGATGGCAGCCCATTGTGGTTGATGACCGAGGAGTCAATCGAAGATGTAGTACCCGGCGAGCCGGTGACCTTCAACCTGCTGTACGGCAGCGGCGGTTCTTTTGCCAATCCGGTTTCTCCGGAAGAGCTGGTACCCTGGGGGGAGGTGACATTCACTTTCGAAAACTGTGGGCAAGCCACGGCCACGATGACCAGGGCCGATGGCACGCAGACCAGTGAGCTGGTGCGAGTGGCCCAGACTGCCGGCCTGTCGGAATGTGGCCTGTAAGTTTCAGTTGTTGATTGAAGTCAAGTGAATTGGCCGGGTGTTCGTACTGCGTGCACCCGGCCAGCATCGATCCGGCAGCAGATTGCCAGGATTTTGGACAACCAGCCCGGTGCTATACTTTCCAAGTACATGTGCAACCAATATGGAGGGAATCATGAAAAATCACTTTGGTATTTTCATGAAAATCCCGGTGGTCTTGCTGGCCTTTTCGATAGCCCTGCCCGGGGCTGCCGAATCAGGGGATGAAGCCAAATCATCGGTCGTTGAAGTCGTTGCCGTACACGAGCATGAATCCAACCGCCACCTGTTTCGAATATCCGATGACGAACCGCCATCAGGCTGGACCCGTTTCCGGTTTACCAATGCCTCTCCGGTGGATCATTTCATGTTGATCTGGCGGTATCCCGAGGAGGGAATTGCAGCGGCTCGCGAAGCCGATCAACCGCTGCTCGAGCACTGGTACGACTCAGTGGCCATGTCGTTTGAGGGCTTCGTGGATTATCTCGATGGCAAGTACACGCTGGAAGAGTTCACCGACAAACTGGTGAATGCTCTTGAATCCAATGCCCCCTGGTTTCTTGACCCTGGTGCAGTCCCCACTGGCGGACCGGGTTTTACCGCACCGGGCCGGACCAGTACGACCACGGTTTTTCTGGAGGCCGGTGACTACATCGTCGAATGCTATGTCCGTGACGAGAATGGCGTGTTTCACACCGAGGCCGGTATGCTCGATCACCTGAAAGTCAGCGATGACGAGTCCGGTGCTGCAAAACCAGAGGCCGGATCCAGAGTCACCATCTCATCGGAAGGCGGTATCGTTGTCGAAGCGCCTCCGGTTGCCGGCAGCAACACCATTGAAATTCACTACCGGAACCAGATCGTCCATCCACACTTTCTCGGCCACAACGTACAACTCGTGCGCCTCCAGGACAAGGCCGACGGGGAAGCCCTCGAAGCCATCGCCAAATGGATGGACTGGCGCAATCCGGAAGGTCTGGTCAACCGGGCGCCAGCC
>SLIZ01000236.1 GCA_007135395.1 Wenzhouxiangellaceae bacterium
ATTCGGGCAGCCACTGGCCCAGGGTCAGATTCTCGTCGAGAGATTCCCGCAATGCCGGCGCCATTCGATAAAAGGCAAGGATGTCCCGGACCATGCCGAGAAAGGCCGGGCGGACAAGGTTGCGCCGCTGGCAGAACAGGCTGTTGATATCGGTGGCGTTGTATTCCAGCCCGGTTGCCCGGTTGGAAACACTGAAACTCATGTCCGATGGCCGGCTCGCCACACCCAGTTCATCGATCCAGCTGGAAAACAGCGGGTAGTTGCGACGGTTGAACACGATGAATCCCGAATCGATGCTCACCGGCCCCCGGGCGGTCTGAACCCTGTGGGAATCGGCATGCCCCCCGAGCCGGTAATCAGCCTCCACCAGGGTGACGTCATGATCATGGGCCAGGTGACAGGCTGCATAAAGCCCGGACACCCCGCCCCCGACAACGACGATTTTCATCGAGACGCCAGGTCCCGGACCTGACGGGCCTGGCGGACGTTGGCGGGCACTTTCTTCAAGTCCCGGACAAGCCCCAGCCTGGCCATCATGCAAAGCACGTAGTAGCTGATGTCGATTTCCCACCAGTAAAAACCCTGCCGGGCGGAACCGGGATAGTGATGATGATTGTTGTGCCAGCCCTCGCCCAGGGTGAGCAGGGCCAGCAGCCAGTTGTTGCGACTGTCATCCCGGGTTTCGTAGCGCCGGGTTCCCACCGCGTGGGCCATGGAATTGATCAAAAGGGTCGAATGGATCAGCACCACGGTGGAAAGGAAATAGCCCCATACCAGCATCTGCCAGCCATCCGTGCCCAGTCCCGGCGCCCACCTGGCCAGGCATGCGCCGAGGGCGAACATGCATGCCGCGTAAATGACCGGCACGATCAGATCAAATCGATCGAGCCAGCGAAGTTCCGGGTAAACCATCAGGTCGGGGATCTGATCGGTCTCGGTGGCCAGATGCTTCCGGCTGAGAAACCAGCCCATGTGACTCCAGAGAAAACCATGCCGGGGTGCATGGGGATCATGCTCGGTATCGGCCTGCTTGTGGTGAAGCCTGTGATGGGCGGCCCACCACAGCGGCCCACGCTGGGTGGCCGTGGCGCCCAATACACCGAAAAGAAACTGGGTGATGCGTCCGACCTTGAAAGTCCGGTGGGCGAAGTAGCGATGATAGAAAGCGGTAATAGCGAACATGCGAATCCAGAAGCTTGCCAGAAACACGACCACGGCAACCCAACTGAATCCAACCCATGGAATGGCCAGGCAGGCAACATGCAAACCGATGAAGGGCAGGATTCTGATCCAGTCGATGCCTGCATCATCGCTGTTCGATGCAGTTCCGGAATCCATCCACAGACCAAGGGTTCGCTTGACGTTCAAATTCGCATCCGTTTCGAAAAGATGCGGAAGTCTGGCTTGTTGCCGTGAACCCGTGGTGAAGCCCCCCGGGCAGGACCAGTGCAGGCCGATGAAACCGGCCTGCAGATCCTTTCAAAGCAGTGACTTCCTGCTTCACAGCAGACTTACACGACCGGGTCCAGACTCCCAGGAATGAAAATGAACGTTTCAACCAGAATCATTGCAGCCAGTGTCCTTCTGGCAATCGGCCTTGCCGGTTGCAGCAATCGTGGAGAAACCATGGAATATACCGACGACTACCTGGCTGCCCTGGATTCCCACCAGGGTAACGAGCAGGCCATCAAATCCGGTGTGGAAAAGTTCAGGCTCAGCTTTGCCGACCTGACCGACAAGGACATCGATGAGCTCATGACAGAGCTCTACGCTGCGGAGCTATATTTCAACGACACGATTCATACCTTCACCCAAAGGGATGACCTGGTCGAATACTTCAAGCGAACCGGCGAAGGGCTCAAGTCCAGTCGGGTCGAGATCCACGATGTGGTCGAAAACGGCGAGGACGTGTATATCCGGTGGGTGATGGAAATCGAGTTTCGGGCCGTGGGCAAGGATGTTCACTCCCGCTCGGTAGGCATGACACATCTTCGATTCAACGAACAGGGCCAGGTGATACTGCACCAGGATTTCTGGGACAGCGCGAATGCGCTTTATGCCCACATTCCCATGGTGGGCTTCGCCATTCGCCGGGTCCAGAAGCGGCTCTGAATTCATGCCTGGCCGACAAATCCCCTCACCTGCCTCTGTCTGGGCTGCCCTGCTGCTGGCCCTGGCCCTGCCCCTGACAGCGGCGGGAGAACTGCCCGATTACATGGATACCGGTCAATCGCGGCTGCAGCTTTGCTCCGACCAGGCCATCCGGGCAATCGGCATTTTCAACGTGGGCCATAGCGGCCTTTACCTGGAAGACTGTCAGGATGCCGCTCGCATCCTGGAGCCGGTCCCCAAGCAGTTCACCCTCAAGCTGGCCCGACAATTCAGCGGCGAAGATCTGCGCCAGTCGGCCCGGGAACTCCTGGTGGATAACCTGGACCTGGACAGCGAGTCGGACCTGAAAGGCTCACTGGAGTGTCTGGCCGATGCCTATGTGGACGGCAGCGACGGCGACCGGTTCGACGTACGGTACGAACCAGCCAGCGGACTGTCCTTCCACGTCAACGGCGAGAAAATCGTCCACTGTGGCAACGACAGCAACTCCGAAAAGTATTTTGCGATCTGGTTCGGACACCGGCCGTTCAATGAACGCTTGAAGCGGCGGTTGCTGGAAGGCGCACAGGGATAGCCACCCCGATTACCGTTGGACAAGGCAAGGCAGCAGCAGGCGTCGAGCACCCGCTGCTGCAGCCGACAACCTATCCCTCAGACAACCCAGAGGGAAGCGAAGTCCGGCACGAACATGTCCGACAGCCCGTCGAACTCACCACACGCGTCCAGTATCAGGGACGCCTGGCGGGCTCCAAGCTGGCCGCGAACCGCCCGATCGAACTTGTCCTCGAGCAGGGGGATGCCCTCCTCGCGCCGGCGGCGATGGCCGACCGGGTAATCGATGCTTACCTTGTCGGTAGAAGACCCGTCGGTGAAAAATACCTGGATCGAGTTGCCGATGGCCCGCTTGTCCGCATCGAAATACTCCTCGGTAAACCGGGGGTTTTCGGTGACCTGCATCTTCTCGCGCAGGGCATCGATACGGAGGTCGGCGGCAACCCGGTCGCTGTAGGATTCCGCGGTCAGTTCACCGAAGATCAGCGGCACGGCAACCATGTACTGCAGGCAGTGGTCCCGGTCGGCGTAATTGTTCAGCGGCCCGGTCTTGTCGATGATGCGGACCGCGGCTTCCTGGGTTTCCAGCTCTATACGGTCGATGTCATCGAGCCGGTCGGCGACCTGCTCGTGAAGTTTCAGGGCACACTCCACGGCGGTCTGGGCGTGGAACTCGGCGGGGAAGGCAATCTTGAACAGGACCTGCTCCATGACGTAGCTGCCGAGCTCCCGCTCCAACACCAGATCCTGGCCCTTGAACAGAACATCCTGGAAACCCCAGCCCTTGGCGGTCAGGGCCGAGGGATAACCGATCTCGCCTTTCATGACCAGAAGCGATAGCTGCACCGCACGGCGACAGGCATCTCCGGCCGCCCAGCTCTTGCGCGGGCCGGTATTGGGTGCGTGACGATAGGTGCGAAGCGCGCCACCGTCGATCCACGCGTGGGACAGAGCGGCAATCACATCGTCCCGGTTGCCGCCAAGCATGCGGGTAACCACGGCTGTGGAGGCGACCCGGACGAGCAGCACGTGGTCGAGCCCGACCCGGTTGAAGGAATTCTTCAGTGCCAGAACACCCTGGATTTCGTGGGCCTTGATCATGGCCTCAAGCACATCCCGGACCGTCAATGGATCCCGGCCTTCGGCCACGTTCCTGCGGGAGACATAATCGGCAACGGCAAGGATGGCGCCCAGATTGTCCGACGGATGACCCCACTCGGCAGCCAGCCAGGTGTCGTTGAAGTCCAGGTAGCGAATCAGAACGCCGATGCTGAATGCCGCCTGCAGCGGGTCCAGTTCGTGGGAGGTACCCGGCACCCGGGCACCACCTTTCATGTCGGCTCCGGGAACCACCGGGCCGAGCAGCTTGACGCATTCGGGAAAGGCCAGGGCCAGCATGGAACAGGACAGGGAGTCCTTGAGGCAGTAATGGGCAGTCTGCCAGGCTTCGTCGCTGGTAATCCGGTAGTCGCAAACGTAATCGGCGATGGTTGCAAGCAGGTCGTCCGGTTCGGGCCGTACGGCCGAACGGATGTCAGTCTGGGCGCTCATTGTCGTTTTATTCCTTCGGTAATTGGAAACATGAAGCCGGCTATTGTACCGTGACCGGCAATTGCGACGGGGCCCGAACCATCGCGGCCCCATGCCACTATTGATGATGGCCCCCTGAACCTGCCCGGGAAACGCTGGAATGGAAGCCTTTTGGGTCTCCACCCTTGTGGTGGCCATTGCCGAAATCGGAGACAAGACACAGCTTCTGGCCCTGGTCCTGGCGATTCGCTACCGGCGACCGGTTCCCGTACTGGCAGGGCTGACCGTTGCCACCCTGGCCAACCACGCACTGGCCGCAGGCATCGGACAATTTGTCGCTGACCTGCTGCACCCGGACATGCTGCGCTGGCTGCTGGCAGCCAGTTTTGCCGCCATGGCTGCCTGGGCGCTGATTCCCGAACGGTTTCGGGGCGATGAGGCCGAACACGGACGGGGCTACGGGCCCTGGGTGACCTCCACGGTCACTTTTTTCCTGCTGGAGATGGGCGACAAGACGCAGATCGCCACGGTGGCACTGGCGGCCAAGTTTGATTCATTCTTCGCAGTGCTTTTCGGCTCGACCCTGGGCCTGGTGGTGGTCACCGCCCCGATCATCCTGTTCGGTCACCTGTTTGCCGCCCGCATCCGCCTGGAGTGGGTTCGGCTGGGAACCGCGGCCATGTTCTTTTCCCTGGCCGCCTGGGTGGCCGTGACGGGCATCGGGTAAGGCCCGCTCAGTCCGTCCGGACTTCTGCGTCGAGCCTCGGATCGGCACTGCCGTGCCACACCGTCCCGCGGGATTCAAAGCCGTTCAGGCCGCTGGCCATCTCCCGCATCCGCACCTTGTGACCCATGGACCGGAGCGCCCGGCGATGGTCGGCCAGCCCGGTGCCCCGCTCAAGTTCGAGATACTCCCCGCGGTGAACATGGTTGGGCCGGGCGACGGCTTCCTGCAGGGGAATCTCCCAGTCCAGGGTGGCTACAAGGACCCGGATCACATGACCAATGATCCGGGCACCGCCCCGGGACCCGATCACCAGGCGTACCGAGCCATCCGGACCGGTCACGATGGTCGGCGACATGGAGCTCCTGGGGCGCTTTCCCGGGCCGACCCGATTGGCCAGATCGAACCCTTCATGACGGGGGCGAAAGCTGAAGTCGGTCAACTGGTTGTTGAGC
Source organism: Wenzhouxiangellaceae bacterium (assembly GCA_007135395.1). GTDB lineage: Bacteria > Pseudomonadota > Gammaproteobacteria > Xanthomonadales > Wenzhouxiangellaceae > SLIZ01. The sequence goes on from SLIZ01000236.1 coordinate 5,374, forward strand.
AGAAAGCCCCGGGTCATGATCCGGCTGCCGAACGGCGCCTCTATGGAACTGGTCATGGACACCATGTTGCCCGTCGAATCCAGGATGCTGAAATGGGTGGTGCCGGTGGTTTCCTCCTCATCGACTTCCGGGGCATCCTCCAGAATCGGGGCAATACCGGGAAGTCCGGGAAGAGCCTGGTCCATGACCCGGTCCGGATCGATCAGCCGGGCCCGAGCGGCAAGGTAATCCGGATCAAGAAGTGCCTCGACGGGTACGCCGACATGATCGGGATCGCCCAGGTACAGGAACCGGTCGGCAAAGGCCAGACGGCTGGCCTCGGCGATCAGGTGAATGGCTTCCACGGAATCCGGCTGGAGCCCGGCCAGGTCGAAATGTTCGAGCATGCCCAGCGTCTGGAGGACAGTAACCGCCCCGGATGAGGGCGGCGGCGGGCCGCAGATTTCCCACTTGTGGTAGCTGGCGCAGACCGCCTCGCGAACCACCGGCCGGTAAGCGGCCAGATCGTCCAGGTCCATGTCCCCCGGCCAGGGACGCCGGGCAGCCACCGCATCGACAATATCCTTGGCGATTTCACCGGTATAAAAGGGCTCCGGGCCTTTTTCGGCCAGCAACCGCAGCGTCTCGGCAAGTTCCGGATTGACCAGCCGGGGCGTGTCGTGCCTGGAGGGGGTGACGAAGGTACGCCGAAGATCCCCGAACAATCGAAGGCTCCGGTCGCGTCGAACCTGGGCCGCCAGCCGGGCGGGGTACTCAATACCTTCTTCGGCAGCCCGAATGGCCGGGGCGAGCAGGTCTTCCCAGTCCCGTCGGCCATGCTCGGCATGGGCCCGGTGGAGCATGGCCACCAACCCGGGCACGCCCACCGAATCGCCGGAGACTACCGCCAGAGCCAGCGGGCGGCGGGTGCCAAACGGGCCCAGGAAGCGGTCTTCGACGGCGGCCCCGGGGGCCGTTTCCCGGCCGTCGAAAACCTCGACCTGCCTGGTCTCACCATCCCGGTAAAGAAGAAAGGCGCCCCCGCCGAGTCCGCTTTCCGGGGGCTCGACAAAGGCCAGCATCATCTGCACGGCAACCGCGGCATCCATCGCGTTGCCGCCGTTTCGCAATACCTCCCGGCCGGCCTCGGATGCCAGGGGATGGGCGCTGGTCACCAGTTGCTGCCGGGCCATGCGTTCGGCCTCGGCCTGCCGGACCTCGGGAACCGGCCCGCCCTGACGGCAGGACACGACCGTCAACAGCAGCGCCAGGGCAATGGCGATAACGGCCGCAAACCCGATGCCGGTTCGCACAAGCCCCGCCCGGTCGAAAGTCAGCAACCCGGGCCGGTCAGGCAACCTTGAATCCCTGGTCCCGGATACGGCGAATCTGGTCGCGTTTTTTCGCCGCCTCCTCGAACTCCAGGTTCCGTGCGTGCTCGTGCATGGCGTTTTCCAGCTCGGAGATCTTGCGGGCAGCATCTTCCGGGGCCACGGGGGTCGCGCCGTAGTCCGCGCCGGATTCGGCGACCCTTCGACCCCGACGGGCCGGACTGTCCTCGTGAGCATCACCCATGATGTCGGCGATCTTCTTTTCGATAGTCCGCGGCGTGATCCCGTGCTCGGCGTTGTAGGCCAGCTGTTTCGTGCGGCGCCGGTCGGTCTCGTCCAGGGCCCGGCGCATGGAATTGGTGACCTTGTCGGCATACAGGATGGCCTTGCCACGGATGTTCCGAGCCGCCCGCCCGATGGTCTGGATCAGCGAGCCCTCCGAACGCAGGAACCCTTCCTTGTCGGCATCCAGGATGGCCACCAGGGAAACCTCCGGCAGGTCCAGCCCCTCTCGCAGCAGGTTGATGCCCACCAATACATCAAAGGCGCCCAGTCTGAGGTCCCGGATGATCTCCACCCGCTCGACCGTGTCTATATCCGAGTGCAGGTACCGCACCCGCACATCATGCTCGGCCAGGTATTCCGACAGGGATTCGGCCATGCGCTTGGTCAGGGTAGTCACCAGCACCCGGTCCCCGAGTTCAACCCGTTCACGGATTTCCGAGAGCAGATCATCGACCTGGCTGGCCACCGGCCGGATATCCACCTCCGGGTCCACCAGGCCGGTGGGACGAACCACCTGCTCGGCGACGAGCTCTGACCGGCCCCGCTCGTACTTGCCCGGTGTGGCCGAGACATGAATCACCTGGGGGGCGCGCTCCTGCCATTCCTCGAACATCAACGGCCGGTTGTCCAGGGCCGAGGGCAGCCGGAAACCGAACTCCACCAGGGTCTGCTTGCGGGATCGGTCGCCCCGGTACATGCCGCCGATCTGGGGGACCGTTACATGGGACTCGTCAAGAACCAGCAGGGCATCGGCGGGCAGGTAATCAAACAGGGTGGGCGGGGCCTGGCCCGGCTGGCGGCCGGTCAGGTGGCGGGAATAGTTCTCGATGCCCTGGCAATAACCCAGCTCGAGCATCATTTCGATATCGAACCTCGTGCGCTGCTCCAGCCGCTGGGCCTCGACCAGCTTGCCTGCCCCTCGCAACTGTTCCAGGCGTTCGGCCAATTCCACCTTGATGGCTTCCACCGCATCGAGCACCACCTGGCGGGGCGTGACGTAATGGGTCTTGGGAAAAATCGTCAGTTCGTCGACTTTCTCGGAAACCTCGCCGGTCAGTGGATCGAAGTAGCTGATGCGCTCGATTTCGTCATCAAAAAGCTCGATGCGCACCGCCTCGGTCTCCGAATCCCCGGGGAAGGCATCGATAATCTCCCCGCGGACCCGGTAGGTACCCCGGCGAAGCTCGAAGTCGTTGCGGGCATACTGCATCTCCGCCAGCCGGCGAAGAATCTGGCGCTGGTCGATGGCCGCCCCGACCTTCAGCGGCAAGGTCATCTTCAGAAAGGAGGAGGGATCGCCCAGGCCGTAAATGGCCGAGACGGTGGCCACGATAAGCACATCCCGACGCTCGAGAAGCGCCTTGGTGGCCGAAAGCCGCATCTGTTCGATGTGCTCATTGATCGAGGCATCCTTCTCGATGAAGGTATCCGTCGAGGGCACATAGGCTTCCGGCTGGTAGTAGTCGTAGTAGGAAACGAAATATTCCACCGCGTTGTCGGGAAAAAACTCCCGGAACTCCCCGTAGAGCTGGGCTGCCAGGGTCTTGTTGGGAGCCATCACCAGGGTCGGCCGCTGCAGCTTCTCGACCACGTTGGCCATGGTGAAGGTCTTTCCCGAGCCAGTCACACCCAACAGGGTAAGGTCCCGGTGTCCGGCCTGAAGCCCTTCCACAAGACGGGCAATGGCCACCGGCTGATCACCGGCCGGTTCGTAACTGGAAGCCATTTTCAAGCGTCGGGACATGGGTGGCGCACAGGTAAACTGGACAACGTATTATTATACTAACGAGATCACTAATCAGCAGACATTCAGCGCTTCAGAGCCGGCCTCCAGCAAGGCGCGCGAGCGCAGACATAGCGGGACTGTTTCAAGCGAGCGGAACGCAGCTGGTGGCCG
>SLIZ01000155.1 GCA_007135395.1 Wenzhouxiangellaceae bacterium
GAGATGGGGGCCAGCCACATCGTCAATGTCACCCGCCAATCCATCGATGATGTCGTTCGTGAACTGGAGATCGAGGGTTTCGACATCGGCATGGAAATGTCCGGAAACCCGAAGGCGTTCAATGACCTGCTCGCCAACATGTATCACGGTGGCAAGGTCGCCCTCCTGGGAATATTGCCGAAGGACACCGGGGTCGACTGGGACCAGATAATCTTCAAGGGCCTGGAGGTTCACGGCATTTACGGCCGGCGCATGTACGAGACCTGGTACAAGATGACCCAGATGGTCCTGACCGGCTTTCCCCTGGAAAAGGCCATGACCCACCAGATTCCCATCGACGATTTCGAGAAGGGATTCGAGCTGATGGCCAACGGTGAGTGCGGCAAGGTGGTCTGCGACTGGACCGGAGATATCCGCGCGGCCTGAAGCCGACCGGATTTTCCCCTTACAATTTCCCGGCACCCGACGAACCCTTAAAGAGAACGCCCCATGCCCGACGCAGCAACGCTCGACCGGCTCCGTGCCGAACTCGATCAGATCGACACCGATGGACTCTACAAGCGCGAACGGTCCATCACGACACCCCAGCGGGTGGAGATCCGGACCCGGGAAGGCGGCGAGGTACTCAACTTCTGCGCCAACAACTACCTGGGTCTGGCCGATAACCCGGATGTGATCGAGGCGGCAAAGAAGGCGCTGGACGAGTATGGATTCGGCGTGGCCTCGGTGCGTTTCATCTGTGGCACCCAGGAGCTGCACAAGGAACTCGAACGGGTCATCGCCGACTTCTTCGGCATGGACGACAGCATCCTTTACGCCGCCTGCTTCGATGCCAACGGCGGGCTGTTTGAACCCCTGCTGGGCCCGGAGGACGCGATCATCTCCGACCAGCTCAATCACGCCTCCATCATCGACGGCATACGCCTGTGCAAGGCCGAACGGCACCGGTTTCCGAACTCGGACATGAACGCCCTGGAGGACCTGCTCAAGGCCACCCGCAACAAGCGCACCCGGATGATCGCCACCGACGGGGTGTTTTCCATGGACGGGTATGTAGCCAAACTCGACGAGATCACCGATCTGGCGGAAAGGCACAACGCCCTGGTCATGGTCGACGACTGTCACGCCACCGGCTTTTTCGGCCCCACCGGCCGGGGATCGGCTGAGTACCACGGGGTCATGGACAAGGTGGATATCTTTACTTCCACCCTGGGCAAGGCCCTGGGCGGCGGCATGGGTGGTTTCACCGTGGCCTCCCAGCCGGTCATCGACATTCTCCGTCAGCGATCCCGGCCCTATCTTTTTTCCAACTCCCTGGCACCCCACCTGGTGGCTGCCAGCATCCGGGTTTTCGAGATGCTTATCGAATCCACCGCACTGCGGGACCGGCTGGAGGAAAACACGAAATACTTCCGCCAGGCCATGACCGATGCAGGCTTTGACATCAAGCCCGGCGACCATCCCATCGTGCCCGTCATGCTCTACGATGCCCCACTGGCCCAGAAGATGGCCGATGCCCTGCTCGACGAAGGCATTTACGTTATCGGCTTTTTCTATCCCGTGGTGCCCAAGGGCGAGGCCCGGATTCGGTTGCAGATTTCCGCCCGTCACGAGCGCGAACACCTGGACCGGGCAGTTGCTGCATTCACCAAGGTGGGCCGCAAGCTGGGAGTCATCGAGTAGTAAAACCCGGTGTCACCCAACACCCCGGCCCCGACTGCCCCCGCCCAGCCGGCACCCCGTGATTCCCACGCCGAGCTGATCCTGGGCGGGCACCTGTGGACAGTGACCTGGAAAATGGCCCTGCCGGCGGTCGGGGTAATGATCCTGTTCGGCCTCAATGCCCTGCTCGATGCCATTTTTGTCGGACAGCTCATCGGCCAGCAAGCCCTGGCCGGCGTGTCCCTGGCCTATCCCCTGGCCCAGATCAACCTGGGTCTGGCATCCCTGGTGGGAACCGGTGCGGCGGCGGCCCTTTCCATTGCCATCGGGGCCAGGGACACCCGCACCCTGAAGCGCCTGCCGGGCATCACCCTGTGCCTGGCTGCCGTAATCGCCGCCGCCTTCGCCCTGATCGGGCTCCTGTTTGCCACACCCATGGTCCGGGCCATGGGGGCAAGCGGCGAACTGGTGCCCATCGCCGCCGACTATTTCCGGGCCGCCGCCCTTGGCGGTTTCGGCATGATCGGCGGCCTGGCCCTGAACATGCTGCTGCGCGGCGAGGGCAAACTGGCCCTTGCGGCCAAATACATGGGCATCGGCCTGCTGATCAACGTGGTCCTGACCCCCCTGTTCATCGCCGGGTTCGGCTGGGGCGTGGCCGGTGCGGCCTGGGCCACCAACGCCGGCCTGGCTTTCGGGGGCTGGCTCGTGTGGCGTCGAATCCGTCTGGGCCGGAGCAGCTACCCGGTGGAGACCGGCTACCTGGGTCTGGATCGGCGGGTCGTGCGCCGTATCCTGCGCCTGGGCACACCGGCCCTGATCATGAGTTCCATGGGGGTGGTACAGGCTGTAGTGGTGTTCAACATGCTCGCCCGGGTGGGCACCGAGGCCGACATCGCCTTCTACGGGGCCACCATGCGGGTCATGCTGTTCATGCTTACCCCCCTGTTCGGTCTGATGCGAGCCATGCAGCCCGTGGCCGGGATGAACTACGGGGCCGGTCAGTGGGACCGGGTGATTCGCAGCTACTGGACCTTCGTGGCCGCCGGCACGGCCATGGTGGTACCGGTGTGGGCCTTCATGACCGCGTTTCCGGGCCTCACCCTGTCGCTGATGCTGCCCGGCGTGGAGTTCACCGGACAGGACCTGCTCCATTTTCGGGTCTTCATCCTGGTTCTGCCCGTACTGCCCCTGGTATTTACCGGCCTGACCCTGCTGCCGGCGGTGGAGCAACCGGGCAAGGCCACACTGCTTTCCCTGTCCCGACAACTGGTTTTCTACGTACCGGTCATGCTGATCGTGCCACCCATCGTGGGAGTGCCGGGCATCTATTTCGGCTCCATGGCCATCGACTTCATCTGCACCGCCTGGTGCCTGTGGCTGGTGCTGTCGGTATTCAGAAAACGACCGGGACCCGCGACCCGTTCCGGTTGACAGCCCGTAATCCCTTGTACAAACTGATTAGCATGTCTCACTTTCAGGGATGGAAGTTGCTGTAAACCACGACAAAGGCGCCAGGGTAGCCAGAACCCGGAAGACCAGAAGGGTCCCGGTCAGTGGGTAAAAGCCGAACAACAAGAAATAATCACCCCGGCTCGAGTGCTCCACCAGCAAGGCATCAATCACTCTCATGGGAAAGGGGAACTGATGTACGCGGCCCTGCAACCGCAGAACTACGGTTTGAATCGAGTCAGCCATCATGGCACTACCGGACTGTGCACCATGCTTGCAGGGCTGCTGGCCCTGGCCTGGGTGCTCGACGCCCGGGGCTATTCACAGGTCCGGTTCGAGCGTATTTCCATGGAGCAGGGCCTGTCCCAGTCCGCCATTTCGGCCATGGCCCAGGACCCGGACGGCTTTCTGTGGTTCGGAACCCAGTACGGTCTGGATCGCTACGACGGCTATCGGTTCGAGAACTGGTCCCACGATCCCGACGATCCGGGCACTCTCGGCAACAGTGCCATTCGGGACCTGGAAGTATCCGCTGAAGGTTACCTTTGGGTGGCAAACCGGGGCGGGCTGGACCGACTGGACCCGCGCACCGGCATGGTTCAGCGTATCTCCCTGGGCACGGCTTCCGGCAACAGCCGATCAAGGCCCCTGTTCGTCGGTGAGACCCCGGATGGACGCCTGTTTGTCAAAACAGACAACGGACCGGCAATCCTGCATCCGGAGCAGGACCACCTGGAGTTTCTTCAATTCTCCCCGGAGACTCTGTCGCCGGTGGGCCGGAACTACTTTGCCAAGCTCGACGAGAAAGGCACCTTGTGGGTGGCGGACATGCAAACCCTGTGGCGGCTGGACCGGGACAGTCAACTGCTTGAACCGGTCGTCACTTCACCCGGTGCCGCGCCCCGGAGAATCCGCAAGGTGCTGGCGGCAACCGGTGACATGCTGGCCTGGGCGGGCGACCGGGGTCTTCGCATAGTGGACCGTCGGGATGGCACCATCCGGTCCCGAATCAGGCCTACGGAATATGGCCACGCCAGCGACCGCATCCATGCCGTAGTCAGTGATTCTTCCGGGACACTCTGGATCACCCTGGCCGACGCACTGGTGCGATTTGATCCGGAAAATGGTGACTGGGAGCGGCTGGCCGATCTGGTCATGTTTCAGCCCAGCCCGCGATTCACCTGGCGCCTTCAAATCGCGGAGACCTCCGATGGCAAGGTCTGGCTGGGCGGGTCATTCGGTATCGGCCTGTACGAACCCGATTCGGATCGCTTCCGGCTTTTCCGGCATGACCCGAATGACCCGGAATCGCCGGGGCCTACCCAGATGAATATCGGCTACCGGGTGTTTGTCGACCAAAGCGATACCCTCTGGGTCGGCAGTGCCCTGGGAGGGCTATCCCGGTTCAGCCCGATCTCCGCCCGGTTCGAGACCATCCGGGACCGGGGCGAAGCGTCCGCATTCGCCGGTCAGAACGTGGCCCGGGGGGTGATCGAGCAGCATCATGAAGGCAGGGAGCTTCTGTGGGTTGCCCTGGATTCGGCCGGGATGCGCCTGATGGAGCGCAATCCGAAAGGCGGCTACCGCCATGTGTACAGCTACCATACCCTTGCCGAGCCGGACCGGCGCCTGCCGGAAGACAATGTCTGGGGCCTGGCCAGGGATCCCCTGAGCGGCCGGATATGGGCTGCCACCCATGGCCAGCTTGTGAGCATCGACCCGGGCACCGGTGCTGTCGGGAATCGAATTCCGATCCAGGAAAAATTTTCCACGGGCACCCTGAATCATCTGGAATTCTCGTCCGATGGCCAGTCCCTGATGCTCGGCGCATCCAATGGCCTGTACGAATTCCGATTCCCGGACAGCCGACGGCAGCCGGAACTTCATGGCCACTACCTGGCCGGGGAGAATGAAGCCAGCAGGGTCTTGAACCTGCTGGAAACCGACAGCGGGTATTGGCTGGTTGCCTCCCGACTGGGGGCATGGCTTCTCGACCCGGAAATGGGCAACCCGGTCCAGGTTGTACCGCGTACCGACGCACCCTCCCATCCGGCCAACAGAGTGTTCGGGTTGGCCGAATACCCGGAAGGCACCTACTGGCTGGGCACCGAGGGCGGCGGCCTGATCCGGATGATTCCGGGCGAAGAGACCGAAACACTGGAACTGGAGGTTTTCGACGAATTGCCCGACCAGCACATCTACGCCATCCTGCCGGATGATCAGGGCCGGCTCTGGATGAGCTCCAATCGGGGCATCATCCGCTTCCACCCGGCTACCGGGCAGGCACGCAATTACGAGCCACGGGATGGCGTCCAGGATTACGAGTTCAGCAACACCGTCGCCTATCGTGGTCAAAGCGGGCGTTTTTATTTTGGTGGTATCAGCGGAGTCAACGCCTTCCGGCCCGAAGCGATTGTCGACCATCCCCAGCCACCCCGGGTCCATCTTCGTCAGGCCCGGGTCGGCGACCGTAACCTGGCCACCAACGGGGAGGCGGTTCCGGAACTGGACCTGGATCATGACGAGAACGACATCAGCCTGGCCTACGTGGGCCTGCATTTCCCGGACCCGGGGCGGATTCAGTACGAGTACCGGCTCGACGGGCTGGACGTGGACTGGGTGGCCGCCGGCAGCCAGAGGGAAGTCCGCTACCCCGGACTGCCGCCGGGGGATTACCGATTTCTCGTTCGCGCCGCCAGCAGCGACGGGGTCTGGTCCGATGACCACCTGCTGTTGCAGGCCCGGGTCAACAATCCGCCCTGGATGACCCCCTGGGCCTATGCCGGGTATGCCGCTGCAGGGGTCCTCCTGCTGGCCCTGGCCGGTCTGGCTCAAAGACAGCGCCGGCGTCAACTCGAAGCCCAGGTTCGCAGGCGTACGGCGGAACTTGCCCGGGAGAAGGAGCATTCTGCACACCAGGCCGTTGAGCTCGACGAGGCGCTGAAGGCAAGAACCATCCTGTTCGCCAATGTTTCCCACGAGTTTCGAACCCCCCTGACCCTGATCCAGGCCTCCCTGGATCGGGCCCGGCGAGAGGGCGCGCAAGCCGAAACCATCGAAACCGGCAAGCGCTACCTCAAGCGGCTTATCCGGATGGTCGACCAGTTGCTTGACCTGTCCCACCTGCGCTCGTCTCCTTCCGGTGACCCGAATCCGGCCTGGTCTCTCGACCGGCTGGTCTCGCTGACCGTGGAAGCCTTCCGTTCCATGGCAGATCAGCACCAAATCGAGCTGACTTCACGCATCGAATCAAACTGGATCACTCACTGCGATCAAACCCAGGTCGAAAGAATCCTGCTCAACCTGATCACCAATGCCATCAAGTACACCCCGCCCGGTGGACAGGTAACCGTTTTTCTGGAGTCTGCCGACATTGACGAAGAAGGCGCAGGGGAAACCTTGCGTGATGAGCAAACCGATCGGGTCCGGCTGTCGGTGGCCGATACCGGGCCGGGCATTGCCCGGGATGATCAGGACCGGATATTCGAGCGTTTCCACCGGCAACCGGCAGCCGAACAAAGCCGGGCCCCGGGTGCCGGAATCGGCCTGGCGCTTGTCCGGGAGGCCGCCCACGCCAACGGTGGCACCGTCAGCCTGCAAAGCACTCCCGGGAAAGGCAGCCGCTTTGACGTGGTTCTACCGGCCACCCGGGGCCGGACAGAAGCGGCGCCGAACCTTGTTTCCACCAACCGCCTGGCACTGGATCTCGACCTGCTGGAGCCGAAAAGCCCGGCCCCGATGCCGGCGACCCGGAAAACCGGCCGGGGCCGAATGCTCGGCAACCTGCTTGTGGTCGAGGACAACCAGGATCTTCGCCGACACCTGGTGGATATCCTTGGAGACCAGTGGCACATTCTGGAGGCCGGCAACGGGCAGGAGGGGCTCGACCTGGCCCGGCAGCAAATGCCCGATCTCGTGGTCAGCGACATCATGATGCCGGGCATGGATGGACTGGAACTGCTTCGTCAGTTACGAAACGATATTCGCACCAGCCACCTGCCCGTTTTGCTGCTCACCGCACGCCAGGACCAGGACACCCGCCTGGAAGGCTACTCCCTGAGTGCTGATGACTTTCTCGCCAAGCCCTTCGATGTCCGCGAACTTCAGCTGCGCCTGGAGCGCATGCTGGGCAATCGTAATCGCATCCAGGAGCGGCTTCGGATGTCATTGATGAAGCAACCGGCAAGCAATTCGAATACCGGGACCGTCGAAGCCGCGATCGACCGGCCGGAATCGGACGATGACCAGACTGACGAGACTCGCGACCTGGCCTCCCGGGACCGGAAACTGCTGCTGCGAATCGGAAAATGGTTGCAGGAAAACCATGGCAATTCCGCGAACGGGATCGGGGACCTGGCCGCCGATCTGGCCATGGATACCCGTACCCTGCAACGCAAGCTCAAGGCCCTGACCGGCCAGACCCCCGGCGCCCACCTCCAGTCCTACCGGCTCGACCAGGCCACACGACTGCTGCGGGAAACCGACCGCACCCTCCAGGACATCGCGCTGAGCTGTGGGTTCTCCAGTGCCCAGTACTTCAGCCGGGTGTTTCGCAAGACCCACGGCATGCCGCCCAATGCCTGGCGGTTGGAGATTCGCGGCATGGACAACCAAACGGGTTTGCCGCCACAGTGCAATTAATGGTCGCTTGTGTGTAATGGCAGGGACATTCCGTCAAGGTAGACTTTGGTTCATACAGGGTTGCAACGGGACTGACACCCCCGGGTTCTGTTTGATTCCCGCCATTGCTGGTTGGTGGGGTTGGGCCGATGCGTGGGGGAACGCATCGGCCCATTTTTGTGGAATGGCAGCCATGTCGCTCCCGAAGGTCTCTCCGGCGCCCGGCTACTTCAATCCGATTTCCTTCAACCTTTGCAACAGGAACTGATGGGCCGTAATGGGCCGGGGATAGCGATCCGGTCGGGTATCGCTGATACACCCGGGCAAGGTTCGAATCTCGAAATCCGGGTTGAAGTGGAGGAAGAACGGAACCGAATAACGGGACCGTCGGGCCGCACCTCCGGGTGGGTTGACTACCCGGTGGGTGGTGGAAGGAAGGACGTGGTTGGTCAGACGCTGGAGCATGTCCCCGATATTGACCAGGACGGTGCCGGGGATGGCAGAAACCGGAATCCAGCGGCCCTCACGGCCGAGTATTTCCAGTCCGGGTTCGTCGGATCCGACCAGCAGGGTGATGACGTTGATATCCTCGTGACGCGCTGCACGCACGGCCCCGTCCACCGGTTTTTCCAGGGGCGGGTAATGGATGGGCCGCAGGATCGAATTGCCATGGTCGATCTTGTCGTCAAACCAGTCCCAGGGCAGGCCCAGGTCCTGGGAAATCGCGGAAAGAACCTTCCGACCCATGGCCTCCAGGGCTTCAAAGAGATCCAGATTTGCCCGGCGAAACCCGGGCACCTCCTCCGGCCAGAAGTTTGGCAAAAGGATATCGGGCATCGGGTTGTCTTCCGGGTTCTCGTATTCCCGCCCCGTGTGCCAGAATTCCTTCAGATCCGGAACCGGGTTGTCGCGGGCATGCTCCACGCCAAAGCCGGTATAGCCCCGAGCGCCGCCGGTAGCCGGCAGGTGATAACGACTCCTGGTTTCGGGC
>SLIZ01000008.1 GCA_007135395.1 Wenzhouxiangellaceae bacterium
CCAGCTGCGTTCCGCTCGCTTGAAATAGTCCCGCCATGTCTGCGCTCGCGCGCCTTGCTGGAGGCCGGCTCTGAAGCGCTGAATGTCTGCTGATTAGTGATCTCGTTAGTAAATGCAGACAAGGTGGCCACCTCACCAGTTCCAGTGCCGGGACAATTATTCCGGGGCAGGCTTTTGGCGTTGGCATAACTCATCCACGCAGTAATCCGGTTGCCGGTGCGCCCCGGAAGGGCGGCGCGCCGTACAGGTTACTCGTTGATTTCCTTCAGAGGCTGCTTCTGACCCTTGCCATCCTTGGGGTTCGGCTTGTTGCCGGTTCCGGGCTGGGTCTTGTCAGACTGAGCCTGCTGCGACTGTTTCGGCTGGTCATTCTTGTGTTCGTTTGTCATTTCCGGATCTCCTGATTGTGTGGTACGGAATTCCGGCACGGCGATTCTGCAAGTGAACTCGGACCGGAAAGCTCAGAATAGGCGTGTCCGGACCTCACGTCAGTTCGCTCGCCCACACTTCCGGGACACCATCGCTGACCGAAGCCGGCTAGGGCGCATTGCGCTGGGACTAATCACGCTTGAAGGCGGCGGTTTGTTTTCTTTCACCCTCACTGCGCTGACGGTCAGCCGCCTCGGCCCACCCATCGTTTGTCGTTCGTTTCGGAGGGCGGTTTCCGAATGAACGTGCTACAGTCAAATTTGGCTTTGGCCGGGGGCATGGCTGCCCAGAGGAGATCAGTGAGCGATGTACGTCAGCGGCTGCGTGAGGCCACCGCGCCGTATCATCATGCGCTTGATCATCATCCCCTGTTGCAGCGGCTGGTTCGCAAGGGGCTGACGGTCGAGGAGTACGTGTCTTCGCTGGTTGCCATGCATGCAGCCCATGCCGGGCTGGAGCGTTGCGTGCTGCAAAGCGAGTGGCATGAACGGTCCGGGTTGCAGTTGCAGCCACGCTGTCATCTTCTGTGTAATGACATCGTGGCCCTGGGTTGGGAGCCGTTCGATTTTGCCGATACATGGTTTCGATGGGCACGCTCGGAAAGCGAGTGGCTGGGGCAGGCGTACGTGCTGGAGGGTTCCCGCCAGGGTTCGGCTGTCATCGTCAAGCGAGTGGTCGAATCGCTGGGCGAAACGATTCCCCGCCAGTTTCTTTCTGAAAGTGCTGAGAGGGATGTCTGGCCCCGTCTGCTGTCCAAGATGGAAACTCGCCTGAACATGAGTCGGGAAGTGGCGATAGCCACGGATGCGGCACAGGCAGTATTCGAAGGTTACAGTCGCGCAATTGACAGCGTGATGGAGGGGTTCGGATTCAGCCACCTGGTCTGTCGCGAGTGACTGCCGGGTATCGGTTGCTTGAGGGCTGCGTGATTAAATGAGCAAGGAAAATCAGCTTTCGCCGGAAGAGCTCGAGGCCGCACTTCTTGATTGTGCTCGAGAGCCGGTGCATATCCCCGGTGCCATTCAGCCTCACGGCGCATTGATCAGTTGCGATGTAGAGCTCAGGCGCGTTCGCCAGGTATCGGTCAACATCGAGACCATGGTTGGGATAAGTGTCGAGCAGGCGCTGGCAAGTTCCCCGGAGGAACTGATCGGAACAGAGTGGATCGCCGAGCTCCGTAATTTCGTAGACACCGGATCGCCTTTTCGGGTGCTGGTTGTCTCGATCAGCACCGGAGGACGTGATCGTCGTTTCCGACTGCTGCCCTACCGCAGTGGTTCGCGAGTTGTGCTCGAGCTCGAGCCGATCAAGGGCAAGCCGGAGCGTCGGCTGATGTCGGTACTTGCTGAATGGCAGACACGGCTTGCAACGATGCGCAATCCGGAAGTCCTGTTGACGGAACTGACCGCACTGGTTCGCGAGCTGTCCGGCTACGACCGGGTGATGGTCTACCGTTTCGACGAGGACTGGAACGGCAGTGTCATCGCTGAAAGTCGGAGCAAACAAATCGGTAGCTACCTCGGGCATCATTTTCCCGCCGGCGATATCCCCGAGCAGGTGCGCCGGCTCTACAGTGTCAAGCGGGTCCGTGACATCCCGGATGCCACCGCCGATCCGGTCGGCCTGGTGCCGGAAGTGGACCCGGAAGATGATTCACCGCTGGACCTGTCCAGAGGCGTGCTGCGGGCCGCTGCGCCGATTCACTGCGTCTACCTGGCCAACATGGGAGTGGTGGCCTCCATGTCGATCGCCCTGCATGTGGGCGGGCGCCTATGGGGGCTGCTGGCCTGTCACGGCGAAAGGCCGACAGTGCTGCCGCCGGAACTGCGGGACGCCTTGCGTGGCATGGTGCAGTCAACTTCGTTCCAGGTGGAGCTGATCGAGGTGCGTAAAAAGGCCGAGCTGATCGGACAGGCCAACGACAGTCGTGACCTGCTGCTCAATGATCAGGGCGAATTCCGGAAGCTTGACAAAATCCTGAAGCGACATGGAAAAGCATGGCTGAAAGTCTTCCGGGCCAGTGGAGTCGCACTGGCGGTTAGTGATCGGCTGGAGATTGCCGGGGAGGTTCCGGACCCAAGGAATCTAGAGGCGATACTTGCCTGGCTGGGGCAGGAGTCGAACGGTGGGCGGATCTGGGCAAGCAACGAGTTGGGTGCTACGCCGATGGGCAGGTGGGTGCCACCGGGAATTGGGGGACTACTTGCCACACCCTTGCCGATCAAGCATTCACAGATCGCCTGGCTACTGCTGTTTCGGCAAGAGAAGATCAGGACGCGAATCTGGGCTGGCAATCCCGAGAAGGTGCTGGAAAGCAGGGGTGGCCAGATCAGTCCGCGTTCGTCCTTCAAGTCCTGGTCAGAGGAAGTGCGGGGACGCAGTGATGCCTGGATGGCGGTGGAACGGCGGGCGGCTGCCGACCTGGCCAGCGATGTGGCTGCGATGGTGGCGGCCGACGAGATCTCGCGACTGAACGAGCGTCTCACGCAACTGGCCAGCCACGATGACCTGACCGGGGTGTGGAATCGCTATCGTATCGGCGAAGAGATCAACCAGGAAATCGAACGGGCCCGACGCTACGGCCGTGAATGCTGCCTGATGATATTCGATATTGATCACTTCAAGCATTTCAACGATACCTTCGGTCATGACGCCGGTGACGAAGTTCTGGTGCGGGTCGCCAAGGCGACCAGGGACAGTCTGCGTGCGGCCGACCATGTGGGACGTTGGGGTGGTGAAGAGTTTGTCGTGCTGGCACCCGAAACCGGCCTGGACGACGGCAGGCTACTGGCCGAAAGACTGCGGCAGATCATCGAGGATCTGGATTTGGGGGACTACGGTACCGTCACCGTCAGTATCGGGGTGGCCGTCACCGCAGGAGAAGAAAGTCGGCGCGATTTTGTCAACCGTGCCGATCGGGCGTTGTATGCCGCAAAGGACGCCGGGCGCAATCGGGTGGAAATGGCAGTTGGCTGATCAGATTGGCACCGACTGCGATGCACCGCCCCATGCGTTTGCCTTGTGAAAAGGGAGTATGCTTGAACTTTCGCACTGGCAAAATATGATGAGAACAATTCCCGCGTTCGTTCTGATAGCAGCTCTTTCTCTCATGCTTGCTGCATGCGGTGGCGAGGACACTGGCACCGCCAGCGAGCTCTCGAAAGCCCTTGATGAGGCTGGAATGGACGAGTCTGATTTCGATGCCCACGAGTTGGCCGAAGCCGAGGAGTTGCTCGAAGGCGTGGATCTTGCTCGTGAACTGCCCGAGGATTTTCCAGGCGAGTTCCCCCTGCCGGATGACGCCTGGGTAATCGGCAACATGTCCAGTGCTATCGACGGAAACCGAGAGATCTACATCAGCTTGTCCTCCGCCGAGGATATGGAAACATGGGTGGAACGCTATAGTTCCGAGCTGGGTCAGCACTTCACCATCGAAAGCGAGCGGATCTCCAGCTCCGAAGCCCAGGCCAGGAGCCTGGGAGGTGGGTTGTTCACACACGTCCAGGGTCGCTGGGACTTCAATGGCCTGGGCTGGGATTACGGGCGTCTTTACCTCATGGACGCTCAATTGGTCCACGCTGATCTGAACCCTGAATGGCTGACCGAAAACCAGATCAAGCAGTTCGAAGAGGCCTATGGGGACGCCACCATCACCATGGCGATTATTCTCCGAGACCACTAATTACCCGCGTGGCCCACTAGCCAGTTTTCGACTGCCAGCGCCGGCACTCGCGAAAACTCGCCTGTGTTGGCGGTTACCATCGTCAATTCCGTGGCAAGCGCGTGAGCGGCGATCAGAAGATCGTTGGGTCCAATGAGTAGCCCCTTTCGAGTCAGGTGGTGGCGTAGCTCCGCATACCGGCGATCGACCGGTGGTTTGAGCGGCAGCACTTCCATGGCGGAAAGCAGCAGATCGACCCGGTCGGCAAGCTTGCCGGACCCTGATTTGGCGGCACCATAACGAAGTTCCGAAGCCACCACGATATTGGTGCAGATACTGTTCTCGCCTGACGCGGCAATCCGGTCTGCCACCGCGCCCTGGGGGTTGCGCACCAAATCGGAAATGATGTTGGTATCAAGCAGATAGGTAAGCCGGCTGCTCACAGGGTTACGTCATCCAGCGACGGCAGGTCGTTGTCCACGTCCGGGAAAGCATCTTCCAGTGGTTCCATGGTCGAAAGCAGGGCCATCAGCCGGCCCTCGCGAACCGGTGCCACGATCAGGCGGTCACCCTCCTTCCGGATGACTGCTTCCTCCCCCTCGAGCTCGTACTCCCGAGGGATGCGCAGCGCCTGGTTGCGCCCATTGCGAAACAAGCGCACACGCCTTTCTGATGTGGTCATTTTCGTACTCTCCATCAACGACATATGCCTAAGCATATGCCTGCGGATGTGTCAAGTCAATGACAGTTTGGACGATGCCTATCGGGTAACCGAATCCGTTACACCCATTCTTCGCCACATTCGTTCTGCAAAGTCATGGAAGTGAAGTTTGCCTGGACAGGACAACCGGGTTGTGGTGCAGTGCGTCATAAATTGTGAAAAGGAACAGAAATGGCGGACTCAAAGCGCAAACTGGTCGATCTTGCTCTGCAGGGCGGCGGCTCCCACGGGGCGCTGACCTGGGGAGTGCTTGACCGCATTCTGGAAGACGAGCGACTGGAGATCGATGGCATCAGCGGCACCAGCGCCGGGGCCATGAACGCGGTCGTGGTGGCCGACGGGCTGCAGCGGGACGGTCGTGAAGGCGCCCGGGAAGGCCTGCATACTTTCTGGAAGGCAGTCAGCGATGCGGCCCGTTTCTCTCCCATCCAGCGCAGCCCCTGGAATCGGCTGACCGGCAACTACAGCCTCGACAACTCGCCGACCTACCTGTTCTTCGAGACTCTGACCCAGTTGATCCCGCCGGCCAAGCTCAACCCGCTGGGCCTGAACCCGTTGCGGGACCTGGTGGACGAACAGGTGGATTTCGAGCGGGTCAACGCCTGCCGCAAGATCAAGATCTACATCACCGCGACCAATGTCCGCACCGGCCGGGCCCACATCTTCCGCCAGCCGAACGTGACCGTGGACACCCTGATGGCCTCGGCCTGCCTGCCTTTCCTCCACGACGCGGTGGAAATCAACGGCGAGGCCTACTGGGACGGCGGTTACAGCGGCAACCCGGCGCTTTTTCCACTGGTGGACGATCAGGGCTGCCGGGACCTGATGGTGGTGCAAATCAATCCCCTGGTGCGTGAGAAGCTGCCGGCAACGGCCCGGGAAATCGTCAACCGGGTCAACGAGATCACCTTCAACTCGAGCCTGATCAAGGAGCTGCGGTCCATCCAGTTGCTCCACCAGTTGATCGAGGCCGAGGGGCTGGAGCTGGAGCGCTACCGCGCCATGCGGCTGCATCTGATCCACGCCGAGCATGAAGTGGAGCAAATGAGTGCCTCCAGCAAGATGAACGCCGAATGGGGTTTCCTCAGCAAACTGCGGGACAAGGGCTACGACATGGCCGACCAGTGGCTGGACCGGAATTTCGACGATATCGGGGAGCGCTCGACCTTTGACCTGGACGCGATGTTTGACGATACCTTCCGGCCTGTCGAAATCGAAGGCGAGGGAAGCGACAGCGCATGATGGAAATCATTGCGATACTTATCGCGCTGGGCCTGCTTGTTTACCTGGCCTACCGGGGGCTCAGCCTGCTGATTCTTGCCCCGGCGCTGGCCGCGCTGGTCACCCTGGTTTCCGTAGAGACGCCTTTGCTGGCCAGCTACACCCAGGTGTTCATGGGCTCGGCGGGGGATTTCATCGTCCGCTATTTTCCCCTGTTTCTGCTGGGCGCGATTTTCGGCAAGCTGATGGAAGATTCCGGCAGTGCCGACGTGCTGGCCCGGGCCATCGTCCAGCGCCTGGGGGATTCCCGCGCCGTCCTGGCGGTTGTACTGTCCTGCGGTGTGATGACCTACGGCGGGGTATCACTGTTCGTCGTGGCATTTGCCGTCTACCCCATCGCCGCCTCGCTGTTTCGGCAGGCCGATCTGCCCAAGCGCTTGATCCCCGGCACCATTGCCCTGGGCGCATTCACCTTCACGATGACCGCCCTGCCGGGCACGCCGGCGATCCAGAACGCGATTCCAATGCCGTATTTCGGCACCTCGGCATTCGCGGCACCGGGCCTGGGCATACTCACCGGGATTGTCATGCTGGTACTGGGACAACTCTGGTTGAACTATCGGGTCAAGCAGGCCAGGACCGCCGGAGAGGGGTACGGCGAACACCCCGATGACGTGCCCATTGTCGACAAGACCCTGCGCGAGAAATCCGCCGGAGAAGGCTTCGACCTGATGGAAGTGGCCCCCGAAGAAGTCTCCACCGGGCAAAAACCGCAGAATCAGCCCCCGCTGCTGCTGGCCATACTGCCCATCGTGCTGGTCATCGCCCTCAACCTTGTATTCACGGCGCTGGTCATCCCGGCCATGGACACCGACTACCTGACGTCGCCCGAGTACGGTGCCACCAGCATCGATTCGTTGCGGGGAGTCTGGTCCATCATCTGCGCACTGGTGCTGTCGATCCTGGTGCTGGTGTTTACCAACCTGGGGCGGCTTTCGAAGCTTACCGGCACGCTGGACAGTGGCGCCAACGCCTCGGTCATGCCCATCTTCAACACCGCCAGCCTGGTGGGCTTTGGCTCGGTGGTGGCATCCCTGGCCGCGTTTGATGCCATCAGCGGCTGGGTAACCGGCATCGGCGGTGACAATCCGCTCATTTCCCTGGCCATTGCGGTGAACCTGCTGGCAGGAATGACCGGCTCAGCTTCCGGTGGCATGAGCATCGCGCTGTCCACGCTGGGAGAAACCTACCTGGCCATGGGGCAGGCCGCCGGCATCTCCCCGGAGCTCATGCACCGGGTAACCGCGGTTGCCACCGGCGGGCTGGACGCCCTGCCGCACAACGGGGCGGTGATCACCCTGCTGGCCATCTGCGGCCTCACACATCGCCAGGCCTACCTGGACATTGCAATGGTGGCCATGGTCGGTCCCATCATCGCCCTGGTATTCCTGATTACGGTAGGAACGCTGGTGGGGACGTTCTAGAGACTTTCAGGTAACGCCCCCCCTGACCCTCCCCCGCTGGCGGGGAAGCCCCCCGGGAAATTGAGAGCGCCTACTTGATAAGCCGAGCCAGCTCCCGCGGCCGCCTCAGCCCGGCCACAATGATGCTGTTGCCATCGGTCTTGACCACGCTGAGCTTGCCGTGGCTGAGCAGCCGCCCTGTCCAGGTCTTCTTCACGCCCACGGCGCTTATTCCCTCCAGCGCCAGCCGCTCGACCTTCTGTCGCAAGAGGCCATAAGCCAGCAGCAATCGCTGGTCGGTCAGCAGTGCTTCGGAGTTGATGTAGCGGCCCAGTGCGATGACCGTGGTGCCCGGCAGCACGATCAGGTAGATCGTGGCCGCCGCGCCCAGGCCGGGCACGCCAAGCGGACCGAGTGCCAGCAGCGCGGTGAGTATCAGAAGGCCCAGGGGCAGGGCGAACACGCTCCAGTGCGCGTGGGTCTCGTGGACCGGCTGTTCGCCGGATTCGATCTGGTCGCGCAGCTCCAGCGCCCGGCGGCTGAGCAGGACCAGCAATGTAAGCACCACGGCCGGGGGCAGAAGCAGGATTCCGGCAATCAGCAGCGTCGTGCCCAGCCGGCTGCCCGACCAGGCAACCCCCATGATCAGCGTGACCACCGCGGCGATCAGCAAACCCGCGCCGAGCATCATCAGCCCCCGGCGCACACGGGTGGCCCTGCAGGCTGCACGCGCGTTCTCGCCCCCCGGCCACCAGCGCATCAAGGCCGAGGCGATGGTGAGCGGCAGCAGAATGACAAAAGCGGTAACAAACGCCAGCGAGGCCCCGCCGCGCCAGAGCAACGCGCCAAGCAGCGCAACCACGGTCAAGGCCGCAAGCCCTGCCGGCAACCAGCGTACGACGCCACTGCGTGTCGTCTCAGTCATGTCGTCGGTCTCCTGCGGACGCGTTTTGGGTAGGGTAACGCGGATTGGCTGCTTTGAGATTCCGGGACAGGAGAATCAAAGGCATGTCTCGCGCGGAGGCGCAGAGGCGCGGAGAGAGAAGTAGAAGAGATGAATGGGACAAGGGGCGAAGGGGTCAACCAGCCAACCAGCCAACCAGCCAACCAGATTTGCACCTCCCCACAATCCTGAGGTAGGGTTGACCCGGCGCTGGGAGCAGGGGAACCGAACATCGCCCCACCTCCCGTAACCACCAGAACCAGCCTCACCGCCGCATGTGCCG
>SLIZ01000153.1 GCA_007135395.1 Wenzhouxiangellaceae bacterium
AGGCGGAAAAGGCCTTTGGTGCCGGCATGGCTGACCTGGGTGCCGAAGATGCAAGCTATCAGCCCCCTTCAAGCGACTGGCCGGAACACCTCGACAAGGCCCTGGAGGCCCTCGACGAGCTGCGCATGAAAGACAAGCAGCGCCTGGTCCACGCCATGAGCCTGACCATCATGGAAGACGGCAAGGCAATCCTGCAGGAAATCGAACTGCTGCGGGCCGTTTGTGCCGTTATCCATGTGCCGTTGCCGGTGATGGAGTGAAGGCAAGGAACACGGTAAAAGGGCTAATGGGTGAACGGGCTAATGGGTGAACGGTTTCCGGGTTCCGGGTTCCGGTAAAAGGCTCAAGGCTCAAGGCACAGGATTCAAAAGGCAGAAGACAGAAGACAGAAGACGGAGGTCGGTGGTCAGTAGTCAGTAGTCAGTGGACAAAACGACAAAACGACGAAACGACTTCCAGTTGTCACGCCGCCTGCCCCTGTTCGGTTTCAGTCGGCTCAAGCGCCTGCCCTTTGCCCAGGATCATGTCCGCGGCCTTTTCGGCGATCATGATGGTGGGGGCGTTGGTGTTGCCGGAGACCAGGGTGGGCATGATGGATGCGTCGATGACCCGCAGGCCTTCTACACCCCTTACCCGAAGCTCGGGATCTACCACCGCCGTGTTGCCGCTGCCCATGCGGCAGGTGCCCACCGGGTGGTAGATGGTTTCGGCCTTGGTTCGTATGAATTCCAGTATGGATTTCCGGTCATGGTGCTCGGCGCCGGGCAGGATTTCGTGGCCGCGGAAGGGCTTGAAGGCCGGCTGGCCGAGAATTTCCCGGGCGATGCGTACGCATTCGACCATCATGTCCACATCGTAGGGATCGGACAGGTAGTTGGCATGGATGGCCGGGGGCTGGCGCGGGTCGGCGGACTTGAGCCGGATCCGGCCCCGGCTCTTCGGCCGCAGGGGGCAGGCGTGGAGGGTGTAGCCGTCACCGGGAAGCCGATTGCGACCGTGGTCGTCAAGCAGGGCCGGTACGAAGTGCATCTGGATGTCCGGGCGTCGTTCCCCCTTGCGGGAGCTGACCAGGAACCCGCCGGCCTCGGCAATGTTCGAGGTGCCCGGCCCCCGATTATGCAGATAGTATTCCAGCCCCACTTTCAGTTCGCTGATCTGGTCATAGGTGACCGGCTGGCTGCAGCGGGTCAGGGTGCAGATATCCAGGTGGTCCTGAAGGTTGGCGCCCACCTCCGGTGAATCGGCCACGACGGAAATGCCGCGGGCTTCCAGCTCGGCGGCCGGGCCGATGCCGGAGAGCATCAGAAGCTGGGGCGAATTGATGGCGCCGCCTGAAACCAGGACTTCACGCCCGGCCCGGACCGTTCGCACCATGCCCCGCCGGCGATAGGTCACACCAGTGGCCCGATTGCCCGAAAAAGTCAGCCCCAGGACCTGGGCCCCGGTACGAACCGTCAGGTTGGATCGGTTGCTGATCGGGCGCAGGTAGGCCACCGATGCCGAGCAACGCCGGCCGTTTTTCTGGGTGACCTGGTAGAGTCCGAAACCCCGCTGGCTTGAACCGTTGAAATCATCATTGCGACCGAATCCGGCCTGGTCGGCAGCCTGGATGAATACCTCGCTCAATGGATTGACGTGACCCAGGTCTTCAACACTCAGCGGTCCCCCGGTGCCATGGAGTTCGCTGGCACCCCGGCCCTGGTCCTGGGACTTCATGAAATAGGGCAGGACAGCGTCCCAGTGCCAGCCCGGATTGCCGGCCACTGCCCAGGCATCGTAGTCGGCCCGGTGGCCCCGGCTGTAGCACATGGCGTTGATCGAGCTCGACCCGCCAAGCACACGCCCCCGGGGCCAGTAAAGGCGACGGTTGTTGAGTGCCGGTTCCGGCTCGGTTTCGTAGCCCCAGTTGATGGAGCGGAAGTTGACCAGCCGGGAAAGGCCTGCGGGCATGTGGATGAACGGATTCCAGTCCCGGGGGCCGGCTTCGAGCAGCAGGACCCGGATGTTCGGGTCGGCACTGAGCCGGTTGGCCAGCACGCAGCCGGCTGAACCGGCCCCTGCGATGATGTAGTCGAACTCGTTTTTCATAACCTTTCCGGTTGCACGAAAACGGGTCATCAGACGGGTTGAACTTTCCAACCTTGTTGAGGGTCCCACGTCTTTGGTGTGGTGCCCGGTTCAATCCTCGTCTGGATCGAGTGTATTGCGGGTTTGCCGCTGACACCGGCTTCATGACCCCGAGGTCATTCTATAGGGGCCCGCTAGAGTGGAGATTCTAAATTGCCTTTGACCCGCATGGCCCTGAGCAACCCGGTAGCGGTTGCCGTCGGTTGCATCCTGCTGGTGATGTTTGGTCTGCTGGCCCTGGACCGGTTACCTGTGCAGATGGCCCCGGACATTACCCGGCCGTCGATCAATATTTCCACCGGCTGGCGGGCGGCAGCTCCCAACGAGGTGGAATCGGAAATCGTCGAGCCCCAGGAAGACCAGCTCCGGGACGTGCCAAGCCTGCGCCGGATGAGCTCCACGGCCACCCAGGGCCGGGGCAGCATCAACCTGGAGTTCGAGGTAGGGACCGACATGAACCGGGCGCTCATCGAGGTCATCAACCGGCTCAACCAGGTGCGAACCTACCCCTCCGATGCAACCGAACCCACCGTCCGGGTGGGTTCGGATCGCTTTGGCGACACCGTGGCCTGGTTTTCGATCCGCCCGGCGGAGGGTAACGAGCGGGATATCGCCGAATACCAGGATTTTGTCGAGCAGGTCATCGTCGAGCGCCTGGAGCGCATCCCCGGCCTGTCCTCGGCCAACCCCAGGGGCGGGCGGACCTACGAAATCCGGGTGACCTTCGACCCTTACCGGGCTGCATCCATCGGTGTGGACCTGACCCGGATCGGCCAGCAGCTCGGTGAAAATGCCGACGTTTCAGGCGGGTTCCGGGAGGTGGGGCGGCGCAACTATACCCTGCGCTTTGCCGGTCGCTACGAGGTCGAGGACATGACCGACCTGGTGCTGGAGTGGCGCGATGGCCGCCCGGTGCACCTGGGTGATATCGCCACTGTAGAGCGGGTCATGCGGGACCGGGGCGGGGTGATGACCCAGAATGCCGAGTCGGGCATATCGATGAATGTCATTGCCGAGCCCGGGGTCAACGTGCTGGATGTGATCAACGACATGAAGGCCACCGTGGAGGACCTTCGCCGGGATCACATCGAGCCGGCCGGCCTGATTATTGAACAGGTCTACGACGAGTCCGTCTACATCATTCAGTCGGTTCGCATGGTGGCCACGAACCTGCTGCTGGGCATGTTTCTTGCCATTACCGTGCTTTGGTGGTTCTTCCGGCGACTGCGGGCCACCCTCATGGTGGCCCTGGCGATCCCCCTGTGCCTGTGTTTTGCCTTTCTTGTGCTCAGCGCTACCGGTCGGACCCTGAACGTGATTTCCCTGGCCGGCCTGGCCTTTGCCACTGGCATGGTGCTCGATGCAGCCATCGTGGTACTGGAGAATATCGTCCGTCAGCGCGAGCAGGGCCGCGGGCCCATGGAGGCCTCCGACCGGGGCACTGGCCAGGTGTATGGTGCCCTGCTTGCCTCCACGGCCACCACGGTGGCCATCTTTGTGCCCGTGATATTCCTGCAGGACGAGGCCGGCCAGTTGTTTGCCGACCTGGCCGTGGTGATTTCCGCGGCCATCATCTGCTCCCTGCTGGTTGCGGTCATGGTGTTGCCGGCGGCCTCCTACCGGTTCCTGGGAGACCGGAAGATGGAAGACCGTCATGGCCACTGGTGGCAGTCGGTTACCGACCGGATCATGGCGATCACGGGTACACCGAAGCGGCGCTGGGGCTGGATTGCCGGCCTGACCACGGTGCCCCTGATCATCGGGGCGCTGATGATTCCCCCGGCCGATTACCTGCCCGAAGGCAAGCGCAATTTCATCTTCGGCTTTCTGGTCACCCCCCCGGGCATGGGCGTGGATACTGCCGAGGCGGAACTGATCAACCCGATCAACGAGCGCCTCAAACCCTTTCTTTCCGGTGAACGGGAACCAAAACTGGCCAGCGTCTTTGTCGGGTTTTTCGGCTCCGGCAGTTTCTTCGGCGCCCGGGCGGCTGACCCGCGCCGGGTCGATGAATTGCTCGAAATCATCAATACCGAGATTCTGGTCGACTTTCCCGACACCTTCGGCTCTGCCAGCCGCTCGCCGGTATTCGGTGGTCGTGGCAGCCGGCAGGTGGATGTGGACCTTCAGGCAGCGGATTTCGAGGATCTGCTCGAGGCCGGTCAGACCGGCTTTGAACTTCTGCAGGAGTTGTTTCCCGGTGCCAATATCCGGCCCCAGCCGGGGCTGGAACTGGCCGAGCCGGAACTCCGCCTGACCCCGGACGATCGACGGATTGCCGAGGTGGGCTGGAACCGCAACCAGTTGGCTACCATATTCCGGGCCCTGGGCGACGGGGCCTTCATCGGTGATTATTTCGATGGCGACCGGCGCCTGGACGTGGTCCTTCGGGGCCAGGAATGGTATACCCCGGAAGAGCTCATGAGCCTTCCCCTGGCCACCCCATCGGGCAGTATCCAGACCCTGGGCGAAATGGCGCGTCTGGAGCATACCGCCGGACCCAACCAGATCCGCCGGGTCGACCGGCGACGCACCCTTACTCTCCAGGTGACCCCGCCATCGGGCATGCCAATGGAAACCGCCCTGGAATTGATCGAGGCCGAGGCCGCCCCGGCCATCCGGGCCGCCCTGCCCGAGGACGGGACGGTAACCTACCGGGGCACCGCCGAAGCCCTGGGAGAGGCCCTTCGCAACCTGTCGGGCAGTTTTCTGCTGGCGATCATCATCCTGTACCTGCTGATCTCGGCTTTGTTCAGATCCTTCAGGGATTCCCTGCTGGTGCTCATGACCATTCCCATGGCCACGGTGGGCGGCATCCTGTCGCTCAGGCTGGTCGGGGCCATTACCGGCCAGGCCATGGATCTGTTGACCATGATCGGGTTCGTGATCCTGCTTGGGCTGGTGGTCAACAATGCCATCCTGCTGGTCTACCGGGCCCGGGACGGGGAGCGGGAAGGAATGAGCCGGACCGAGGCGGTGGAAACCGCCGTGCGCCTGCGCCTGCGCCCGATTCTCATGAGTACCACGACCAGCCTGTTCGGAATGATGCCGCTTTTGCTCATGCCCGGCGCGGGAACCGAGTTGTACCGGGGTCTGGCGGCGGTCATCGTGGGCGGCATGGCAGTCAGTACCGTTTTCACACTGATCCTGTTGCCCAGCCTGTTGCGGGTGAACGAGGAGCACCGGCCTGCGGTCGAAAGCAGCGCCGAACCGGCGCCGGCCCATTGAAAGGCCAGTCCCGACCATCCAATGAATCAAACGATCCGGAAACCATGAAAACATTCTTCCCGAAACTGGCAATCGCGGCCCTGCCGATCATCTGCCTGCTGATCCCGGCCGGCGCAATGGCCCAGGGTGGCGGGCCGGCGCTGGTCGAGCTTGGCGAGGCCGAGATGGTTTCAATGACACCCACCATGCGGGTGGCCGGTACCGTGATTTCCCGGTCCGATGCCCACCTGTCGGCCGAGGTGGAGGGCCGGCTGCAGATGGTGGCCGACGTTGGAACCATGGTGGAAGAGGGTGATGAAGTGGCCGAGATCGAGGACACCAGCCTGCGCCTCAGGGCCCGGGAACTTGAAGCGGAAGTTACCCGGGCCACCTCCAGCCTGCAGTTTCTCCAGGCGGAGCTGCGTCGATCCGAGCAGATGGCCGAGCGGAACCTGACTTCGGCGACGGAAATTGAGCGCATTCGATCCGAACGGGATGTGGCCACCAGTGACCTGGCGGTGGCAACCACCCGCCTGGAGCAGACCCAGGATCAACTGGAACGGACCCGCATCCGCGCCCCGTTTCCCGGCGTGGTCGTCGCCCGCCAGGCCCAGGCCGGCGAGCGGGTGTCGGTGGGCGACCGGGTGGTCCGCATGGTCAATCCCCAGTCCCTGGAAGTCGTGGCCCGTGCACCGCTGGACTACTTCGGCTTTGTCCGTCCCGGCGATACCCTGGCCTTTGTCATCGGCGAGCGGGAAATGGAAGGCCGCCTGCGGCAGGTGGTTTCCGTGGGCGATGAGCAAAATCACGTTTTCGAAATGCGTCTGGATGTGGACGACCCGCTGCCCGTGGGCCAGACCGTGCGGGTCACCATCCCGACGGCAGATATCCGGGAAGTGCTTGCCGTACCCCGGGACGCCCTGGTTCTGCGCGGCGACGGAACCTCGATCTTCATCGTCGACGAGGACAACAAGGCCCGCAGAATCCGGGTCAGCACGGGAATCGGTTCGGGAGAAATGATCGAGGTCCGCGGCCCGGTTCAGGAAGGCGACCGGGTGGTCATCCGGGGCAACGAGCGCCTCCGTCCGGGTCAGGATGTCCGGATCCGGGAAAGCTGACGCCCGGTCAGCGACGGCACCCTTGGGGGCCGTCCGCGGCAGTCGGTTGCAGGCCGTCAGTGACCGTTAGCGTTTGGTCGGCAGGAAAGCGATAAAGTAGCTCGCCGACCGGGGAAGATCGTAATCCGGTTCGAATTCCCAGGTCATGATCGCCCGCACGGCCGCGCGGCCAAAGGCATCGTCTCCAACGGATTGCAAAATCAGGGTGTCGGCAACCCGACCGTCCTTGTCAATCAGCATTCTTGACTCGAACCAGCGCACGGCCTCGTCGGTCCGTCTCGCCTCCCGGTGGATGATGCCCATCAGGTGGGCATGGGAGCCACTGGATTCCGCCCGCTCCTCCACCTCGGCAATGGCTGCCTGGTCGCCGTCCAGGGCACGGCTGAACCGTTCGAAGGTCTCCGCTGCAAATGCCGCCGGCAGGGCGCAGGCAAGCAGCAGTAATCCCAGGCTGCCGGTAATCAGGGTTCTGTTCATGATCTTGTCCACCTTGGGAGGTTACGGGCCATGCTGCCGCATGGCAGAAGCCGATTGACAAAGTTGTCAAACGCGCCTCCCGTGCACCCGGCCGCTTTCACCTATGTCAACACCCGGGCCGGAACGGGCGGTAAACTGTTCAGGCTTGGCTGACTTGTTGTCCTCCCGAGGATCGGTTAGCCTCCTCAACCCCACCAGAACCAGAAACAATAATGACCCAGCGAATTCTCACAGTATTGTTGCTCCTCGTTTTTGCCGTTGCCCCGGCACTGGCCGACGACCGGCGCGCCCTGGATACCGCCGGCCCGGGTTCGGACATTGGCTCCGAGCCGGGGCCGCACAATCTCCGCCTGGCCGACCCCCGGGTCCTGGATCGGCTGCGTGCTGCCGACCTGGCCAACCCGGGCCTGCCCCGGCACATGACTGACCACGAGCGCCGGATCTGGGAATTGCCCGAGCCTTCGGAGCTGTCGCCCGAGGACATGCCCGACTACACCTTTCTCCGCCCGCCGGCGGAATATGAGAACAATGAAGCCATCCTGATGCGCTGGGGCTGGCCAGAAGCTGTGCTGACTTCGATGATCGTGCCGATCACCACCGGGGATTCCCTGGCCGAGGTCAAGCTGGTGGTCTCCGGCCCGTCCGAGGAGGCTTCGGCCGCCAGTACGCTCAACAGCGCCGGGGCCGACCTGGACCGGGTGGATTTCGTGCATGCCGCCAGTGATTCGGTCTGGATTCGTGACTATGGCCCGCGCTTTGCCAGCGGGGACTTTCAGCGCATCATCATCGACCACGAGTACGACCGGCCCCGTCCCCAGGACAACCAGATCCCCGGGGCAATCGCTGATTACCTGGATGTGCCCATGTACGAGCTGCCCCTGGATCAGGGCGGCGGCAACTACCACAGCTTTGCCAACGGCGAGGCATTCATCACCGACACCATCCTGTACTACAACCCCGGGGTGAGCGAACAGGACGTGAAGGACCATTTTGCCGCCCTGCAGGGGGTGGAAATGACGGTACTGGGTTCCCTGGGTGTTGACCAGACCGGAGGCACGGGTGGGGCCTGGTTTGACGGCACTGGCCACCTGGACATGTGGTTCATGCCCGTCGACGACGATACGGTCATCATCGGCGAGTACGACGAGTCCGAATGGAACGGCATCCCCCATGACGTGAGCGAAGAAGCGGTGGACATTCTGCAGGCTCGCGGCTACGAGGTGATCCGCACCCCGGGGTGGCGTTCGGGTGGCGGCACCCACTTTACCTACACCAATTCAGTAATCGTCAACGATATCGTGATCATGTGCGAGTTCAACGGCTACCCGACACAAAACGCCCAGGCTCTGACCGCCCACGAACAGGCGTTTCCCGATCACACGGTCATCCAGGTGGACTGTACCGGCATCATCGGAGCTTCCGGTGCCCTGCACTGCATCGTCAAGCACATGCCTTACTCCGAGCAGTTCGGTGTCCGGCCGCCGTACTATGACTATGGGCAGGAAGACAAGCCGGGGGGGTGAGAGGATAAAGGCTGAAAAAACGGTTTCCGGTTTCCGGGTTCCGGTTTCCGGACACAACGACGAAACGACTAAATTGGTCCTTTGGTCCTTTGGTATTTTGGTATTTTGGTATTTTGGTTTGGTTGGTTAAAACCTCTGCGCCTCAGCGGCTCTGCGCGACATGCTGGTTCTTTGGTTCTTTGGTTCTTTGGTTCTTTGGTTTTTTGGTTTGTTCGTTAAAGCCGGAAACCGGAA
>SLIZ01000255.1 GCA_007135395.1 Wenzhouxiangellaceae bacterium
CCACCAGACCGGCGGCCAGGGTAAAGAAGAAAACAACCTGGGCGGCCATGCTGACCCGGTCGATGATCTCCCGGACCCGGTTGAGGATGGAGTCCACATCCAGCAGGCTGACATTGGAGTGCTCCCGGGCCAGGTCGCGCAGGCGGCTGCTTTCGCCGGCGGGCAGGTAGAAGCTGCCGATGATCTGGTGGGGTATGGTTTCGGCCATTTCCGGGGTGATGAGTATGAAGAAATTGACGTTGAAGGAGTTCCAGTCCACCCGCCGGATACTCGTGACCGGCCCGCCGAATTCCTCGCCACCGACTTCAAAGACCAGTTCGTCGCCCATTCCGATGTCCAGGCCTTCGGCCCAGGTTTCGGCCAGTGAAATCTGGTTTTCCGGGTCGTCGGAATCCCAGAATTCCCCGGCGATGATCTCGTTGGCCGGGGGCACCGAGTTGGTCCATGACAGGTTGACCTGCCCCTGCAGCCGGCGTTCGGCCATGGGATCTTCGGGGCGAATGTCGGCGGTGGACTGGTCGTTGATCCGGGTCAGCCGCCCGGTGGCCATGGGGCGAAGCTGGATGGTCTCGGCACCGGCCTGTTCCAGGGATTCGATGATCGAGTCACGCTGCTCGGGCTGGATATTGACCAGGAAGTGGTTCGGTGTGCCCTCCGGCAGTCCGCCACGCCACTGATCCAGCAGTTCGCCACGAACGACCAGCAGCAACAGCAGGGCCATCAGACCCAGCCCGAGGGCTGTGATCTGGAGTATGCCGGCCCCCCGGCGCCGATCGAGTCCGGACAGGCCGATTCGCCAGGCCGGTCCGGCACCGGCGGCCAGTTTCCGGGTCAACACCATGACCGCAAGCCCGCCGGCGGCCAGGACACCGGCCAGCACCAGGCTGCCGCCGAGAAGGACTGCCACAAGGCGCCAGTCACTGAGCTGCCACGCGGGAATGGCCAGGGCCGCAGCGATGGCCAGGCCATAGGCCAGACGCCACCAGGGGCTTTGCTGGTCCAGCGAGCGGTTGAGAATACGCATGGGCGGAACACCGCCCAGGGAAACCAGGGCGGGCAGGGCGAATCCCAGGGCCAGCAGGCCGGTAAAGACTCCCGCCCACAGGGCCGGGCCGATCTGCGCAGGCGGAAGCTCCCCGGCCGGACTTCCGGCCAGGATCTGAGCAATTAACGACTGGGCCAGCCAGCCGGTGGAAATTCCGATGATTGCCGCAGTCAGGGCTACCCAGAGCAACAGCAGCCCGACGGCCAGAAAGATCTTGCGGCTGCTGGCCCCAAAACTCTTGAGAAGAGCGACCAGGTCTCGTTGCTGGTCGCTGTAACGGCGGGCGGCCAGAAGCGTGGCAACGGCGGCCAGGATGACGGCGGTCAGGGCCGCCATGCTGAGAAAACGCCGGGCCTGTTCCATGGCCACGGCGGTCTGGTCCTCGGCATCGCCTACGGTGAGGATCCGCTGCCCGGATTCCAGCCGGTCTGAGAGGTCGCTCCGGAAGGCGTCTACATCGGATTCCCTGCCGGCCATCAATAACCGGTGATTGGAGCGTGCCCCGGCCCCCAGGAGCCCGGAGGCTTCCAGGTCGTCCATGTGAATCATTACCCGGGGCGCCAGGGCACCCATGCCGCCGGCCCGGTCCGGCTCGTAGGCCAGTATCTCGGCGATTTCCAGCTCCAGGCTTCCCACCTCCAGCCGGTCCCCCGGCTCGGCTTCCAGGGCTCGCAGGGCCCGGTTGTCCGCCCAGGCAGTACCGGTTGCCGGAATCCGGTCGGTGTCGGTCTCGTCGAATTCACCAAGGCGCAGGGTCCCGCGCAGGGGATAGCCTTCGGTTACACCCTTGACCTCCACCAGGTTGCTTTCATCGCCCACGAACACCACCGTGGAGGCAGTAACCGTGCGGGCGGTGTCCAGGCCCGCCTGACGGGCCTGCTCGGCAAGCTCTTCGGGAACCTGCTGGCGACTGGCGATGACCAGGTCGCCGGCCAGGATCTCGGCTGCATTGCGTTCCAGGGCCCGGGCTACCCGGTCGGTAAAAAGCCCCACGGAACTCATGGCCGCCGTGGCCACGGCCAGGGCCAGCAGGAGCATGAGCATGGCCCCGGAACGGCCCTGGCGGGCCAGAAGCCTGAGGGAAAGGGCCAGGCTGTTCATGAGGGCTGGATCAGCCGGGGCCGCTGGGCGTCTTCGTCGCCGGCCGAAATGGTCAGGCGGCCGTCTTCAAGTTCTCCCACGTGCTGGCAGCGTCGGGCCAGTTGAAGATCGTGGGAGACCAGGACGAGCGCGGTTCTGTGCCGGTGATTGAGGTCAAACAGCAACCGGGCCACCGATTCCCCGGTGTTGCGGTCCAGGTTGCCTGTGGGTTCATCGGCAAACAGGATCGCCGGGTCGATGGCAAAGGCCCGGGCAATGGCCACCCGCTGCTGCTCGCCGCCGGAAAGCTGGCGGGGCAGGTGCTTGACGCGGGCGGTCAGGCCCACCTGGTCAAGGGCCTCCCGGGCCCTTTCCCGGGGCCGGTCCAGGCCGGCGATTTCCAGGCCCAGCATGACGTTTTCCAGGGCCGTGAGGCTGGGCAGCAGGTGAAAGGACTGGAACACGAAGCCCACCTGCTGGCGCCGCAGGCGGGCCCGGGCGTTTTCATCGAGCCGGTTGAGATGCTCTCCGGCCAGCCAGACATCGCCCCGGGTGGAACGATCCAGGCCAGCCAGCAGTCCCAGCAACGTGGTCTTGCCCGAGCCCGAGGCACCCACGATGGCCATCGTTTCACCCCGGTTCAGCTCCAGGTTGATATCGTTGAGGATATCCAGGCGGCCATCCGGGGCGTCCACGTGGAAGCCAAGATGGCTGCAGGCCAGAATCTGACTTGAAGGAGATGAATCGGACATGCGTTTTTTCCTGTTGTCGTTGCTGCTGCTGGCAAGCCTGCCGGTTGCGGCCGGAAAGTTGATGATAATCGGCGATAGTCTGTCCGATGCCTATGACATGCCGCGTGAAGACGGGTGGGTAGCCTTGCTCGATAAGGAGTTGGGGCCGGAGGTGGAGGTCATCAATGCCAGCATCAGCGGGGAGACCTCCTCCGGGGGTGCCCGGCGGATCGACGGCCTGATGGCAAGCCATGACCCGGATGTGGTGCTTGTCGAGCTCGGCGGCAATGACGGCCTGCGCGGGCTCAATCCCTCCCAGGTCCGGGAAAACCTCGATCGCATCGTGGAATCCGCTTCCACCAACGGGGCCACGGTCCTGCTGATGCAGATCCGCCTGCCGGCCAACCTGGGCCAGGCCTACATCAACCGGTTCGAGTCCATCTACCCGGAAATCGCCGAGGACCACGGGGCCACGCTTGTCCCCTTCTTCCTGGAAGACCTCTACGACCGCCCGGGCATGCTCATGGCTGACGGCATTCACCCGACTCCCGAGGCCCAGCCTGAAATGATGGAAGCTGTCCGTCCCTGGGTGTCCGAGGCGCTTGAGGCGCGCTGCTCTGAAAGTTACAGAATGAGTGGCGGGGTACACTAGCGGCTGCGAAAGTGCCCTTCCCACTTTGCGGAAGGATTCCGTAGTGTAGGTTGCGGGCCGGTTTCTGACCGGCCCATTGACTTGCCACGGAATGACAGGAGGTTCAGGAATGGGTTCTCGACACGATTTTCACCCCCTATTTGGCGGGCTGGTGTCCGGACTGCTGCTGGTCCTGGCGCTGCCGGCAATGGGGGATACCACGTTTACCTACCAGGGCCAGCTCCAGGATGACGATGGGGCGTATTCGGGCAGCGTTGATCTGCACTTCGAGCTCTACGACGACGAGACCGGCGGCAGCGCGGTGGGATCGCCCATCAGTCTGGATGGTCACCCGGTGGAGGAGGGGCTTTTCCAGGCCGAGCTGGACTTCGGTGACGAGTTCTCCGATGGCCCCCGCTGGCTGGAAATCACCGTGGACGGCGAGACCCTGAGTCCGCGTCAGGCGGTGACTGCCGCGCCCCTGGCCATTCACGCCCTGTCGGGCTCCGACGGTGGAGCGGGTTCGAACTGGTCAACCAGTGGCGACGACATCTTCTACAACGACGGAGGCGTTGCCATCGGCGTGATCTCTCCGGGCGATCATAGCCTGCAGGTGATTGGAGCGGCGGCTTTCGGGGATCAGAGCAGCCAGGCGACAGGTGACAATGCCTTCTCCAGTGGTTTCAATAACGAGGCCAGCGCCAACCAGAGTTTCGTGACCGGTGGGGGTAATACGGCCAGCGGCTTGAACAGTTTTGTCGGCGGCGGCGGGGTTGTAACCGCCTCGGCGGACAGAAGCGCGGCAATCGGAGGTTCCGACAATACTGCCGCCGGGGATAGAAGTGTCGTGGTTGGTGGCAACGACAACGATGCGCTAGGCGGAAACTCCGTGGTTGTGGGTGGGCATTCCCACGAATCCGATGGAGCCCACGGCGTGATCGTTGCCGGGCACTCCAACGAGATCAGCAGCAATGTCGCCGCGACCCTGGGCGGCACCCACAACTCGGTGACCGGCCTTCGCGCCGTCGCCATCGGTGGCATTGAAAGCACGGCAGGTGGGACCAACAGTGCCGTGATCGGTGCCGAGGATGGTCAGGCGACTGGTGATGGAAGTTTTATCGCTGGATCAGGCACCTATGGTGATAGTGATGGTCATCGAGCAACTGAGTGGAACTCGGCGGTTGTGGGGGGCAGTGCGAATACAGCGAGTGCCCTTGATGCCGGTGTGATGGTCGGGTTCCAGAACACGGCAGACGAAATGAACGCGTTCATCGGTGGTGGGTTCGATAATGTTGCGGGCGGAGCCAACAGTTTCATTGCCGGCGGAGCGGAAAACAAGACCGGGGGTTTGAATACCTTTGCCGCTGGTGAACAAGCCCGGGCGGTGCACGACAACAGTTTCGTGTGGAGCGATGGCAGTGCCGAGGAGGGCCTGGAGACCACCGCTGATGGCCAGTTCGTGGTCAGCGCGGCCGGCGCGGTCCAGTTCATCAGTGGTGAAACCCGCGACACCGGTGTTGAGCTGGCTCCCGGGGGCAGCGGCTGGCAAAGCATCAGTGACCGGGACGCCAAGAAGGCCATCGAGGCAGTGGAGCCGGTCGAGGTGCTCGATCGGGTGATGGAACTGCCGGTCAGCGAGTTCAGCTACAAGAGCCAGGACACCGATACGCGGCACATGGGCCCCATGGCCCAGGATTTCCATTCGCTGTTCGATCTGGGCGAGGATGAACTTCGGATCAGCCCGATGAACCTGGCCGGGATTTCCCTGGCCGCGGTGCAGGGGCTGAACGAGGAACTTCAGGCCCGGGATGACGAGATCAGTGCGCTTCGGGCCGAGCTCGAGGAGATGCGCCAGGCGCTGGAGGACGAGCGCGCCGAAACCGCCGATCGCCTGGCAGCCCTGGAGGCCTTGCTGCTCGAAGGTTCCGAAGTGGCCTCAAAGGCCCGGTAATCCCGCTGTGGTAGGAGGACTGGAAATGAAGAAGCTGACCCGTGTGCGTGTTGCAGCCACCGGCCTGTTGCTGCTGGTGGCTGCCGGCAATGCCTGGGCCGAGGATTTCGAGATCCCGTGGCACACCATTGCCTCCGGAGGTTCGCTCTTTGCCGCAGGCGGCGAATGGCAGATGGCGGGCACCATCGGCCAGCACGATGCCACCGAGGACCGGGCCCTGACGGCCGGTGACTGGAGCCTCACCGGTGGTTTCTGGGCCGCCCCGACCCCCGATCTGGCCGAGCCGTCGATCTTCCGGGACCGGTTCGAGGAAGGCACCGGAGGCGCCGGTGATGAAGTACCCGGGGGCGATGGGGGAGAAAGGCCCGAGTACCGCGATCCCTGAGCCGGAAAGCCGGCCAGGCGCGATGGGCATGCCCCGACCCTTGCGCCTGGTCGGATCCTCTGTCTCCGTGCCGGAAGTCGCCTGATTACGGTTCGAAGCGGTCTTCAAAGATCTCGCTGACCGGCTCGCCGGTACCCGTGCCCGACAGGGTGAATTGCGTTTCCTCGTCAGCAGCGTTGTGCTGGATGATCAGGGCCTGCTCGTGGTTCTCCGGGGTCAGGGGCATGAACGTGTAGACCACCTGACAGGTCTGGTCTTCCGACAGAACGAAGGCAAAGCCCGCAGGGCAGTCGCCCCCGGTTCGGGCAAAGGGCAGTGCCGGCTCGGGCAGGGGCTGAACGATCAGCGGGGCCTGCCCGGCGTTGCTCAGTATCAGAGTCGCGTCGGCCTGGTCCCCGATTTCAACTTCGCCGAAGTCCAGCTGCGTGGTGCTGATGTCCATCTGGGGCTGGGCAATCAGGGTGACCCGGATTTCCTCGACGAGTACCTGGTATTCCACCAGCCGGTCGCTGTCGTTTTCGAATACCAGGTTCGGCTCACCGATGAAGCTTTCGCCGGTGGACATGATCACGAACTCGGCCTCGTCGGGATAGTCGCCGTCGGCGATCTGGACTTCGGTGACGCCGCCGTCGAATTCGATTGTGCCGCCGGCATGCAACGCGTCGTGTTGACCGTCGGGGTGGATGCGCAATTCATGCAGTGACGATGCGCGGCGGATGAGGTTTTCCGTGATCTGGAGGGGGCCCGGCTCGGATTCGGTGCCAACCCGGAGATTGCCGGCAGCGTCGAGCTGCCCGATGGCCGCGCTTGCCCGCAGCATGGTATTGGCGTCCTGGTGGACGCTGGCATCGGGCCATTCGCCGGGCAGTATCAGGCTGCCTTCCTCCAGGGTGATATGGCCGTCGGTCACCTGGTCGGATTCGATGATGGCGTTGGTATCACGCCACTTGACCAGGTCGACTGTCCCGGTCAGGTCAATCGGTGTGCCGTCTTCGGTGACCAGGCTGTAGTCTTCCTCGTCGGTGTTCAGAACCACCCCGGCACCGGTTCCGGGGCCGTGAATGGCCGGGTCGGAAGCCCGCAGGTCCAGGATGGGGGGCGGCAGACCCGAGGCACCGCCTTGCATCGAACTCCCGATGACTATTTCCAATGAGTCCCCCGGGTCGCCTCCACTCGGCCCATTCGGACCCAGAATGAAGTCATTTTCCACAATGAGCCGCGCGGACTGGTTCAGGTACAGCCAGGTAAAGTCCGAGCCGCGATCCAGGATCAGGTTGCCGACGTGCATTTCGCTGCCCTCGTCTCTCAGCTCGGTGGTCATGTGGGTGGAAGCAGCGCCGTTTCCGATGTTCTCGGCTATGATCATGTCCCCCCCGACCTCGAGCCGTGCGCCATCCCGGATTTGCATGCTCTGCAGGGCTTCGGATGGACGGCTGATTGCCCGGGCAAGGCTGAAATCCTCTTCAATGATCAGCTCTGATCCTGCATCCCGCACCATAACCTGACTGAAGATCGGCGAGTCCAGATCCACCGTGGTAGTCAGATTTCTGGCTTCAAGCCTGCCTCCTTCCTGGATCTGAAAGGTGCCCGGTCCAACGATGTCGCGGGCCGTTGCCTCGTCGCCGTCGATCAATGCAACCGGAGTCTGGTGGGGAATGAGCACATCGGTATCGGCATCGGGCACACCATTGGACCAGTTGTCCGGATTGGTCCAATCGTTGTCGATGCTGCCGGTCCACTCGGTTTCACCAGCCCAGGCCGACGGCAGCATGAGCAGCCCGGAAAACAGCAGAATCGGTATCGGTGATGGCAGGTTCATTTTGAACTTCCCCCGTTGACTGGTTGGCGAGTCGGGTGCACGTGCACGAGCTGGAGCACTTCAGGGACCGGCAACAAAGGATCATCGTCCAGGTCCGGGCCCCGGGGGCACTCTCAAGGTGCTTTTGAACGGTGACCATCCTAGCCAGACTCCATAGCCATCGTCTATGATGCAATTGCATCACAAGGGGAGGTCCCGCCTGACATGGACAAAGAGGAGCTGGATCGCATATACGCCGCGGCGGTGGATGAGGCGGCGCTGTTCGACACGCTGGCGGCCTTGCGCAAGCGGTTGCGCTGTCGCGCTGCCGGGCTGTTCCGGGCCGTCGATGGCCACCTGGTCTGGGAGCGCTCATCGGGCATGCCCGATGGGTTCATGGAGGCGTTCGCCCGGGATCATGCACCCGTGGACCCGCGAGTCACCTACATGCTGGACTTTCCCGCCGGCCAGGTTCTGTGTGATGCCCAGCCGGAGATTCGGCGGCTGATGGACCGTACGCCGTTGCTGGATTTCGCCGAACGCAACGACCTCCACTACACCGCCGGAAGCCACCTGATCAGGGAAGGCAGCGACTGGACCACGTTCTATGTCTCGACCAGCGAGGAAGAGGGCCCGCCGGACAGGACTGCCCAGGCACAGATCGAGGCCCGGATCCCCCACCTTGCGCGCAGCATGCAGATTCGGCGCATGCACCAATGCCTGTCCAGACTGGCCGAGGCACAAGACCGGGCGGGTCGGATAACCGGGCAGTTGTTCGTCGATCTGACTGGTCGCGTCCGATGGCTCGATGCCGGGGCCGAACGGATACTGGAACACACCGCGGTGGCCAGGATTTGCGCGGGCGGTATTCGCTGGTCCAGCTCTTCCGCCGGACAGTGGTTCGAAAGCAGCCTGGCCCTTGCCCGGGATCGAAACCGGCCGGACTGGCCGCCCCAGGCGTTTCAATGTCGGCCTGGAAGGGCCCGGGGGCGGTTGATCCTGCGCGTA
>SLIZ01000077.1 GCA_007135395.1 Wenzhouxiangellaceae bacterium
GATCGTCATGGGCGCGCCACATCGGCCAGGTTGAGCTGGATCCTGAGCCGAGATCAACGCTGGCAGAAAGCAGGAGATTATTGTCTTTCAGACGCATTCCATAGTTGCTTCCACTGTAATAGTCGTCGGACTGAATCTGGATCCGGCCACGGCTTTCGAGCTCACCGGCGATGCTCAATGCAAACACATGTAACTCGGTCAGGTACTGGTCGAAATCGAAACTCAGAACCAGCAGGCCGCCCTCGAATGCGAGAAGTTCGTCGTACCAGATCGAGTCCTTCCTGTCCCCTTCCGAAAGACGGTAGGACTCGGCTAGCCGCAGCGTTTCCCCTTGATCATCACCGAGCAGCACCGTGTAAAGATGCTCGCCCCGCAAAACGATCAGCACGTCGCCCATGCGCTTTACGATCCCTCCCTCGTCGACTCCTGGGGTTTGGACGTTAGTGATAACGTCTTCCGGAGCGATGCGACTGCCAGTAACCTGGATCCGATCCAACTCTTCATAGGCCTGATCAGTACCACCCTCGTCCGGGTCCGCTTGGCCTGAATCCTCGTCGTGAAAGGAAGATATCCAAGTGGTACTTCGGCGCATCGAGTGACCCAGCTCGTGATTTTGATTGGCCAGTAATTCCAGCTCCTCCTGTGAGGAGGCGCGTTTGAGTTGCAGGGCTCGG
This sequence comes from Wenzhouxiangellaceae bacterium, assembly GCA_007135395.1. GTDB lineage: Bacteria > Pseudomonadota > Gammaproteobacteria > Xanthomonadales > Wenzhouxiangellaceae > SLIZ01. The sequence goes on from SLIZ01000077.1 coordinate 675, forward strand.
TAATCACTCAACGGGTCGACAGCGGGCTCAATTACCCGAGAATCAGTCGCGCAACCGCATATTGCTGAAATCGATATCACCCCGCAGCTCAGCCGGCCGCTCCAGCGTAAGAGTTTCCCCATGTTCGTGCCCATGTCATCCCTCGCACGTGAATCCAATTACAGATTCTGCCTCATTTAGCGTTTGATTGCGCCCGCATCAATACAACGAGCCAAGTCCTCCGGGGCCAGAAAGCGAATGGGTTTGCGCCCGGGTGCTGATTGGTCGAGGAAGCCGAGTTCGGCAAGCTCGAGCAGATCACTGCGTGCGGTGGCATAGGCAATCTTGTGGCTGCGCTGGTGGGAACCGAAGGTGTACTCGGCTCTCGGATTTCGCAACGCATGACCCAGCAGCGCCAATTGACGGTGATTGAGCGGCATCCGGGTCTTGAGCTTGCGTTCCACGGCCTGGACTTCCTCGGTCTTGCGCTGCAGGTAGGCGTCAAGTTGTTCCATGGCCCGGACTATTACCTCGAGCTGGTGCAACAGAAAATATGTCAGGTCGCTTTCGTCCGTTTCAGTTCTCAGGAAAGCACAAACATTATCAATTGCTGGAAAATTGATAATGTTTGTCAAAAGTTTAATCAATCTGCGGGGCTACCGAGATTCTGCCCAGTTTTTCTCGAGAAGCGGCATTCCGGGCGCTGACGGACTCTGGGGGCGGCGACGGGCGTGGATAACCTGCTGACGCTGGTGGCTTGCACATTCGCCCAAAGCTGCCGATGATGTAAATTGCAATCATTTTGTGAGAGGGAGCCGCGATGATCAGGAATCTGCTGCTGAGCCTGCTGGGCTCGGTAATTCTTTTCTTCTGGGGGGTTGTCAGTCATGTGGCCCTGGGGGTCTATGAACCGGCCTTCAATCACTTTGAGGACGAGGGGGCGGTGACCCAGGTGCTCGAGGAGAATGTGCGCGGCGCGGGCATTCATTACTTGCCGGCCGAGCCGTTGCGTGACGGCAGCCAGGCGGAGGCGTTCGTCAATTTCGTTCCCACCGGCGAGCGCAGCGGGTTTGGCGCCATGGTCGGGCGGGATCTGCTCATCGGTGCCGTGGCCGTGTTCGCGGTGCTCCTGTTGCTGGGAACCCCACGACGGGGCGGCTACTGGCCCTCGGTGGGGCGCTTCGCCCTGGCCGGGTTCGTGCTGGGCTTTTTCGTGCACGCCTACTTGTGGAACTGGTTCGATTTCCCGGCGATGTATTTTGCGATTTCGGTAGGCGATTCGGTCGTCGGCTGGACTCTGGTCGGGCTGGCGCTGACGCCGCTGTTGCGACAGGGAGCGACGATCCAAGAGGCCTGAAAACAGGGGGGTCAAATCTTGTAATATATAGTTATTCAGGTGGATTGCCCCCCCTTGATCTCGTTAGTAAATGGAATCTGGCGCTATTAAAGATAGCAGTCCAAATGTTGATTGGCGTCAGTTGCCAGAAAGGCGAAGCCGAATGAATGCAGGCCGGCGGTTTCGCCGATACCGATTCCGGCACGCGGCGATAGCTGATTATCGGAATTCCATCGTCAGGTCCCCGCGCCCGAGTGGTTTGCCTCCGGCCAGCCAGTCGGCATGGTCCTGTTCCTGTTCGGCGTGTTCGAGAAATTCCTCAGCCGCCACGCTGGCATTGATGCCTTCGGCCCGGAAATAGTGGCTTTTGTAGCGAAGTACGCAGACGATCTCGGTGGCCAGCGCAATGCCGCCTGGTTCGAGCATTCCAAGGCCTGACGTATGCAAATGTTCGCTGGATTGCCCGCGTTTTGGGGCGAACCCCTTAAAGGCGATTGAGCCCGCCATCCGGGCGTCGGAGACGCAAGTAGCGGCCGAATAGTCGATTCCTGCCATCAGGGATTGGGGGTTGACTCTATCGATTACGCATGTAAACTCTAACCCTCGATTACATGCGTAAACAACTCTCCATGCAAATATCGGATGCCGAAAGCCGGGTCATGGAATTTCTCTGGCAGCATCATCCGGCTACGGCCGCCCAGGTCCACGAGGCCCTCGGGCCGGTCCATGACTGGCGCGAGGCGACCGTCAAGACGCTGTTGAATCGCCTGCTGGGAAAAGGGGCGGTGGAAGTCGAGCAGGACTGCCGCCGGTATCTGTACCGGCCGGCTATCGATCGGGACGACTGGGTCATCGAGGAAACCGCCGGGCTTGTCGACCGGATGTTTGGTGGTCGGCTGGCCCCGTTGGTGGCTCACTTCAGCCAGCACCGGGAACTCAGCCCCGCCGACATCGAGGAACTGCGTCGATTGATCAGGGAATTCGACGATGAATACTGATCCCCTGGGATGGCTGGTGGCGACCACCGTCTGGTCCAGTGTGGCCATCGTCGCTGTGCTGCTGTTGCGAAGGATCGTGCGGGCTCGGTTCGGGGCCGGTCGGGCCTATGCGCTCTGGCTGGCCATCCCGCTGGCTATCTGTGTTCAGGCGCTTCCCGCCCCGGAGCGAAGTGCAGGCGGGCAGGAAGCACCGGTACATGTCATGGCTCCGGCTGCCACAACGGTAGCCAGCATCTCTGAAACAAGTCGTAATGCCGGTTGGTTGCCTGTTGTCTGGATCGCCGGCAGCCTGGCCATGTTCGGCTTGCTGATGGTTCGGCAACGTCGATTCCGGAAGGGCCTTGGACGCCTGGTACCGCTTGGGGACGGGACATGGCGTACAAACTCCCACCGTCACGGCCCCCTGGTCCTGGGCTGGATCCGGCCGAAAATCGTTCTTCCGGCCGACTTTGAAGGCCGATATAGCTGTCAGCAGCAACGCCTGGTCCTGTGCCATGAGCGGGTCCACTGCCAGCGTTGGGACGGACTGTGGAACGTTATGGCAGTCGGCATGCGTTGCATCTTCTGGTTCAACCCGCTGGTCCATCTGGCTGAGTCCCGCTTTCTCCTGGACCAGGAAATGGCCTGCGACGAGGCGGTGATGCAAACCCTTCCGGGAACCCGTCAGGCCTATGCCGAAGCCTTGCTTGCAAATCACATTCCCCGGCCTCGCGTCCCCTCGGGTGTGCGGGCGTTCGGTCAACACCCCCTGAAGGAGCGAATCACCATGTTGAACAGCCATTTCTCGCCCCACCGACGGATAGTCGGAAACACCATCTGCGGCCTTGTACTTGTCGCGCTTGCCGCTGGAATCTGGGCGGCCAGCCCGGACGATCCGGGCCACTTTGCCGGCCCCGGGTTCTCGGTGGATTTCAAAGTTACTGCCGGGGACATCGAGCTGGAACAATCCGGATGGATCGTCGAGGAAGCAATGATTGAGTTCGCTGACCTGCCCATTTTCGAGCACCTGCCGGAAGGCGCGGAGCAGGAGGAGTATTCGGGGCTACGATTAAGCTATCCCGAAGCGACCCGTGGATGGTCCGGTGAAGTCGAAATCGCGCCGATCGACGAAGACCTGTTCGTTGTGACCGCCACCTTCGTCCACGAAGGCGAAGTCATTGCTACTCCGCAGATGATGCTCCGGGAAGGCCAGGACGGCTCGATGAAAACCGGGAGCATGGAAGGTGAGGGACCGGTGCTGTACATGGAAGTGACCCCTCGCTGGGCCGACTGATGTGCAAGGAGTGGCAAGGAAAACTATATATTACAAGATTTGACCCCCCTGTTTTGAGGGCAGTAGCGGCTTGAACGGGTGAGGAAGGGCTGAGACAATCCGACTCGCCCCCACAAGAAAAAAGCCAATGATGCCCAAGTTTATCCAGCCGCTCTCTGCAGTCTTGCTTGGGGTCCTTGCGATCGCCCTGCTGGGTTTGTCGTCCGCTCCGGTTCGTGCTGCCTGTCCTGGGCCATTCGTATTCGATGATCGCCTGGAAATCGGGGTCTCGGATCGGATCGGCAATTTTCGGATCGATGCGCTCGAAATTCAGCATCCCCACCTTTTCGTGCCTGTGGATTCGTTCGGGGTCTGTGGTGATGTGACATTCGACCCATTGGTGGTGTTCGGCAGTGAGGTTGTCGACGGGGTCAATCCGACCCTGGCCGACCAGATTGAAGACCTCGAGCTGAACCTGGTCGTCGAGCACAATCCGATGACCCAGCTCGATGACCAGACCAGTTGCAGCAGTGTCTATGACACCGACTGCGACAGCCCGACCCAGTGCCAGGCACCGGAACTCGATGATCTGGTGTCGCAGGCCCCGTATACTGTCCAGGGATCCGATATCTGTCTTGGCGAGATCGACGGCCTGTACGAGATGCCATGGCCCGACGGTCGTACGACGGATCCCAACGAACCCGAAGCGGGTAACCACGGCTGCTTTGTCACCGAAGAAAGCTCACTGACCTTGCAACTGGCCTTTGACGATACGGAAGTCGAAATTCCCCTGGTCGATGTGGTCGTGGCAGCCGCTTTCAATGACCAGCCTGCCGATCGCCTGGACGAAGGTGTGATCGTCGGCTTTCTGACCCAGGAGGCCGCCGATGACATTGTATTCTCGGTGGATACGGATCTTGGCGAATTCGAGTTCAACCTTGGCCAGGATATTCTTCCATCCGGCGACGGCTTTTCTAGCTGCGAACCACGTTCGCAATGCAGCGGAATCGAGGCCCGTGCGGTTCACGAGGGCGATTGTGGCTGGTGGTTTGTGTTGAACTTCGAAGGCCAGCGTCAGGGCTAGCCAGGACAAGCCCCCGGCCGTGAACAGGTAACAATTTCAGTTCCCGGCCAGATCCCTGTTGGCCTCGAATTACTCCCGCTGTTGCTGCACACCGGCTTTCCAGGCATTCGACCATGGCGACAAAGCGTGGATGGTCACGAATCGCTCCAAACTCGGGATAGTAGCCGTCCAGCCCCCATCAGTAGTAGCGTCAGCCGCCGTCGATCAGTGCTTCCAGCGAGTCCAGGGCGGCATTGAAGTCTCCCTTGAGCGCCAGCAACCGGGCTTCTTCGTGGCCGACGATCATCCATGGCCCACATTCGAGCCTCGTTCGCTCGATAATTTCGGTCATGGCATGGAGCAAGGGCCCGGCCTGATCGTGGCGGCCATTTTCCTGAAGGCAATGGGTGGCGGTCTTGGCGGCCATGAGGAGATTGGGGTTGAGCTTCGGGGGATCATCGAATAGTTCCGGAAAGGATTCTTCCAGCACTTCGAGTGAGCGGCCACAGGTGAAACAGGGGAGTCGAATCTTGTAATATATGGTTTGCCCGCTGGATTGACAGTCCGAGATTGCAAGGTTTGACCTCGCTGTTCTTCTGATTTTATCGTGCTAGGATGCAGGCCTGATGGAGTCCAGCGATCCAAAAGAACCTGATGGCCATCAGGATTTCGGGGAGTCCCCCGTGACCCTGAAGCGATTGCTGTTCGGATTCAGTGATCTGCTGTTCAACCTTGATTCGGCGCTTTGGCGGACGTTGATTGGCCTGGCCTGGACTCCGCTCCAGACCAACAAGCAGTACCTGGTAGGTGGCCACCACAACCTGCTCAATCCGCTCAAGGTGCTGGTTGGATTGTGCACACTTTCGGTTGTTGTATGGGCAATCCATCCGACTGTACCGTCGCAAATCGAGTTGCTTGAGTCTGCTGCGCCGGAATCCATGGCCGAACTACGTGAATCAGTAGAGGAGGCTGGTGCGACCTGGCAGCATTTCGGTGATGTATTCAGTCAGCGTGTGAGCCTTCTCAACACTCCTTTTGTGCTGCTTCTGGCGCTACCGGTCATGGTCTATCTGAAACTGATCCGTCGAGACCGGCGATCCGTGGGCCATGCCATTTTCACCTTGAACGCCTTCAACGTCTTTTTGATGGCGCACATTATCAGCTACGTGTTTTACTTCCTGCCTCTGGGCCCTGTCCTGATTTCATTGATTCCCTTGCTGGGGGTGCTGGTGCCCTATCTTTTGTTCGGTCTTTGGCATTTCTATTATCCAAAGGCAGGTCGGTTTCTTGTTTGCAGCCTGGGCCTGATTTCTGTCCTGGCGGTGAGCTACCTTGTCACATCCAATCTCACGCTCCTGCTTGCGCTGGAGTGGGCCAGGCGAAGTGTAGTCGCTTGAATGGCCGGTTTTGACCCCGCTGGTTCTATGGGCAGTTCAATTCGTACTCGACCGTCTTGAGTTCGGGTTCGTCCCCTTCTTCGGCCACTTCGTGCCTTTGCACATACTGGCGCTGGACGTCGATGGTGCCTTTTGAGCCGGAGCTTGAAAAGTCCAGATCCAGGGTGTTGCCACCGCGGAAGCGGCTGTCGGCAGTCAGGAAGAGATAATCATTTTCCCGCGGGCTGTCTTCCCGTGGATGCTGCAGGGTCACGTCGGGTTGGCCGAGGCGGGTGACCGGGGTCGGGTTGCCATCTTCATCGATTTGAGACCGTACATCAAAGTAGTAGCGCCCGATCCGGCCATCGGTGGTAGGAATGTCGAAGGAAGCAGCCACCCGCCAGGTTTGCCCGCCACCGACCGGCCCGCAACGGATTTCAGCCAGCGGCATCTCCTGCCCGTCGACAATCACGAATCCATCGACGGGTTCGCTCGGAGCGGGCGCTTCGTTGGGTTCGGTAGCTTCGGAGGACAGTTGCTCCTCGGCCCCGTCCGGTTCGCCGGCGGCCGGCTCGCTTTCGACCTCGGAATCATTGTCGCCGCAGGCAATCAGCAGCAGGGCGGTTGTGCCGGCCATGAACATCGTAAAGCCCTTGTTTCTCATGGTCTTTCCTCGTGCAGGATCGTCGCCACACAATGGCGCAGGACCGGCCTGTTGGCCGGCATCTGGTAATACATACGACAAACATGCAAGAAAATGGACGGATACTGCGGGAAGCTGAAATCAACGGGGGGCGAGGCCAGGCTCGCGTCTTGCGAATAACTATATATTACAAGATTTGACCCCCCTGGGTGTTGCCCGGTGGCCCGGACGCAGAAGCGGGGCGTCCGGGCCGTGGGCGTTGGGCCTGTCGGGATTCAGGGTCCGGAGTCAGGCCCGGGTGGGAACTGGTGGTTTCAGCGGCGCATCAGGAGCAGACCGCCGGCCAGAAGTCCCAGGATCATCAGGAGCGCCCAGAACTGGCCGCCAACCGGAACGGATACGGGGTCTGTTGGTGAGGGACCCGGGCCCGGGGAGCCGGCCTCGTCGCTGCCGATGGTAATGGCATCAAAACCCACCTGGTTGGCGGTGCCGCCGAAATCCACGGAGTAGGCGGTCCCTTCAAAAGAGACGCCGACATCATCCCAGTTGTCAAAATCCCATTGCGTATCTCCGGGCGGGGTTACCGGGAGGTCCAGTTCGGCGATGATCTCCCCATCACCGTTGGCGCCTCCGAGGTCGTCGTATACCCGTATGAACCCTTCCTCGAAAGCGGCGCTGTAGAAGAACGAGAAACCGTCCTCGAATCCGGCCGGAACGTTCATGACCGTCTCGTCCCCGTCGAGAAAGAACAGGATCGTGTCACCCTCGGGATTGTTGGCAAAATTGCCTCCTCCACCGGCTTCCTCGGCAATGAGCGCCAGGCCATTGGGCGAGAAGGTGACGCCCAGTTCCGGACCCGGCCCCGAGCCTTCGCTGCCCAGACCGCCGTCGTAGAACTCTTCCACCGACTCATTGTCTTCGAGCCCCTCGAATGTCAGGACAATCACATCATTGTCTCCGCTGACCTGATAGGCCGTCCCGGGAGTACGCTCGATCGATTCATCCGGCATCAGGCAGCATATCCCGGGCGGTTCCGCCTGGACGGTGGCCATGGCTGATGCCAGAACGAGCCCGGCACCGGTCGCAGCAAGACCTGAAACTTTCATTTTTCTCTCCTTACTATCTTTTGAGTTTGATTATCCACATCCCTAACGAAAAAATC
>SLIZ01000005.1 GCA_007135395.1 Wenzhouxiangellaceae bacterium
CCGGTCTGGTGGGTGGCTCGGCTGGCAACAGCTCATTCGGCGACCGGGATGTAACCGCCCTGTACACCGAGTGGCTGTTCCCGGTAACCGACGAGTTCGAGATCACCGGTGCGCTGCGCTACGATGATTACTCCGACTACGGTTCCGACCTGAGTCCGAAGATCGCTTTCCGTTACCAGCCGCTGGATAACCTGACTCTGCGTGGTGGCTATGCCGAAGGCTATGCGGCCCCGGACTTGACCCTGATCAACGCCGAAGACGCTTTCTCGGCTGACTTCATCGTCGACTTCGTCCGCTGTCAACAGCAGGGCATCTCTCAGGATGACTGCCCGCAGATCCAGACCAATGCCAACGCCATCGGTAACCCGGATCTGGAGTCGGAGAACTCCCGTCAGTTCAGCGCCGGTATGGCCTTCGAGCCGACGACCTGGCTGAATGGTTCGCTTGATTTCTACTACATCGAAATCGACGACATCATCCGGACCATCTCCTCTCAGGAGCTGATCAATCTGGAGTTTGCCGGTCAGCCCTTCCCGCCGGGACTGGGTGTGGAGCGTGATGGTGCCGGAAACGTGGTCGAAGTTACCCGTGGCCCGTCCAACGAGGGCGACCTGGAAACCTACGGCTGGGATCTGAACCTGCGCAGCCAGTTCGACTTCGGTGAAGCCGGACGCCTGGGCACCAACCTGCAGGTCGGTTTCGTCCAGTCCTGGGAAATCTCGTCGGAACTCGACGACGATGTGCCCGAGGCCCGCACCGTGGGTCGCCTGGGTGTCCCGCGGTTCCGTGCGAACCTGGAGAACGCGTACTCCTGGAGCGATTTCCGCTTCGGCTGGAACATGCACTTCACTTCCTCGACTGCGGAGCAGATCGCGACCGTCGACGGCTTCCGGGAGAAGCAGGGTCACGTGCCATCATGGATCAAGCATGATCTGTCAGCGACCTACTTCGCACCCTGGAATGCCGAGATCACGGCAGGTGTGCGCAATGTACTCGATCGCGATCCGCCGCAGTCTACCTTCTACAGCCGCGGTTACGCGTTTGACTACTCTGATGGCTGGGGTCGTATCCCCTACGTCCGATACACCCAGAACTTCTAAGGGTTAGTAGCAAGAGTAGAGGCAACAAGCCTGATACAGCGGCCCGGGACCTTCCCGGGCCGTTTTTTTGTCTGAATCAAAAACCACTTTTATCTACTCACTGTTTACCACCGCACTCTGGTAACGGGTGGCATCCGGCCCTGGCCTGTCACGGGCTGGTACAATCCAGCCAATTCATTTTCCTCGGCTCGGGGCAGACCAAACCTCATGAGTTCCAATCACGGCGATGCCGAACCGGCCCACTGGTCCAGCTACTGGGCCCGGGGTTGCCTGACTTCGCTGCCCCAGGACTTTCGCGCCAACTATGACGGTGAAATAGCCGGGTTCTGGCAGCGCCAGTTCGCCGGGTTGCCCGACGGGGCCCGCATCCTGGATGTGTGTACCGGCAACGGTGCCGTGGCCCTGCTGGCCGCCGGGTGTGCCCGGGCCAACAACCGCCGTTTCCACATCACCGGCATCGATGCCGCCAGAATAGACCCGGAGGCCATCCGCAGGCAGCATCCGGACCTGGAAGATCTGGTCTCCCGGATCGACTTCGAAAGTGGCTGCCGATTCGAGCAGTTCGACCCTTCCGGAGCCGGATTCGACCTGCTGGTCAGCCAGTACGGCATCGAATACTGTGACTGGGAATCGGCGGCTGCCCGGGCGAGTGAGCTGCTCCGGCCCGGCGGCCGGCTGGCGTTTGTCAGCCACGCGGTGACCACCGATATCCTCAAGACCATGGAAGCCGAATGCCGGGAGTACGATGAACTTGTCCGGCTCCAGGTCCTGCCGGGAATGCGGGCCTGGGCAAACGAGGAAATTGGCCAGGCCCGGTTGCGCTCCATTCTTGAGAAGGCACTGCCCGAGTTGCGACGGGAGTTCAACCGCACAGGCTCCGGGCTCTACCGTTACGTTCTTGATCTTGGCGACAAGTTTCTGGCCGCAAGCGAACAGGCAATCAAGACCCACCGCGGGGCATTCGTGTCTGCCCAGCGCCAGCTGGATGACGGCCACGCCCGTCTCCGGGATCTGCTTGAAGTCAACCGGGCAATTGCCGAGGCCCCGGACTGGGTGGAAGCATTTACCCGGAACGGGCTCGACGCGGTGGAATCGGGATCTCTGCACTACCGAAACAGCCACCGGGCCGGCGATTACTACGTTTTCCAGAAGCCGGAGTAGTCCGGCGATTCCCCAGGAACAATGAAGTAAGTCGAATGGGCATGTTCGGCCGTTGAGCCCTTCTGCTCTCCTGTAGTAAGGTTGCCATTCAATCGGGGAGCGATCGGATGCGGGGACTGGCCCTGGTCTTGCCAATGCTGTGGACTGCCGGCATCGCGGGGGAAATGGCCCCGGATGTTCTGGCATCTGCCGACCGCACGCCGGTGATCCGGGTCTATTCCGTTGAAGATGGACTGCCTTCGGCCGGAATCGACGCCCTGGCCGAAGATGGCGAGGGTTTCCTGTGGATCGGCACCGAGGGAGGGCTGGTCCGTTTTGATGGCAGCCGCTTCGAGGTCATGCGCCATGACCCGGAAGACCCCCGTTCCCTGCCCGCCAATGTTATCCATCACCTCATGCCTGCCGCCGGGGGCGGTGTCTGGGCCGGTGTCCACAACCGGGGCCTGGTACGCATCAACCGGGAAATGGAAACCGAGCAGTACTTCCCGGCCCGCGGCGACGGTGGTGAGCTTCCCGACGATCACCTGTGGACCCTTGCCACCGATTGCCAGGGCCATCTCTGGATGGGTTTTTTCGAATCCGGCCTGGGCCGGCTGGACCCGGAATCCGGCGAGTTTGTGCTTTTTGATGCCGAGACCATGGGGATCGGGGATTCCACCCTGCTGCCGGTTGACCTGAGACTGGATGATCAATGCCGGCTTTGGCTTGCCGGAATCGGCACGGTACTGGTTGTCGAACCGGGCGACCCACCGGAGTTTCACAAGATCCTGGACGAGTACATCGACCTCCAGGCAAGGCCGGTCCAGGGGGTTTTGCATACCATGGAGCCGGAGCCGGGCGTAGTCTGGCTTGGCACTTACGAAGGGATTATCCAGGTCGAATCCAGCGCTCCGGAGGCACTTGCCGGCGAGGACCTGGAGGCGGCCGAACGTCTGCTTGAAGCGGCGATCGTGCGGTCCATCGAGCCGGTCGACGACGGCCACTACTGGGCGGCCACCGGTGCCGGTCTTTATTACCTGGACGAGTCCGGCAAGGCCATTGAGCATCTCGCACCCGTCGATCAGGTCCCCGACAGCCTGCCCGCCCACCGGTTTGCAGGCGGCCTGGTAGACCGGGAAGGGGGCTACTGGGCCGGCAGCCAGGAGCAGGGGCTGGTGTATTTCCCCAGGGGCTGGAATGCCTTTGGCCGGTACCGCGCCACCACGAGTACCGGCTACCTGTCTGGCCATTCCCGGATCACGGCGCTCAGGCCCGGGCTGGATGGTGAATCCATCCTGGTGGGCCGCCAGTATGCCGGTGTGGAAAGGCTTGACCCGGAAACCGGGGAAATTCGCCGACTGGTCGATGATGCGACGACCATGGCCGAAGCCCGGGCGACAACGATCGTGGATTTGTATGAAGAGTCCCCCCAGGTGATCTGGGTCGCCCGTCGCAACGGAGTCCATCGTCTCGATCTTGCTTCCGATGAGCTGACCGAATTCACCCCGGAAACCGAGCGGGCGGGTTTGGCATTCGCCTTTATTCGCCCGGCCGGAGACCGCCATCTCTGGCTGGGCTCCAGGAATACAGGATTGTTCCGGATGAGCCGGGATGAACCCGGGGAATTCGAGCAATGGTGGGATCGTGGAGAAGGATCCTATCACCTGCCCACCCGAATCATCCGGTTTCTCGAAACCGGTCCCGACGGCAAACTCTGGCTGGGCACTGACCGGGGGTTGTTTCGCTTCAACGACGGTGAAGCTTTCGATCCCCTGGAGGCGTTCCCGGCCCGGTCCTACACGGACATGTACCCGGACGGGGAGCGGTTGTGGTTGCTGGCAGAGACGGGCCTGGAGAAGTGGCACCTGGATTCGGGGACCCCTGAGCTCGAGCAGCAATGGACCGACCGGGACGGGCTGCCCGCCGGGAATCTGCTGCATCTGCATCCGGACGGCCAGGGTGCCCTGTGGCTGACCAGCAGCGCCGGCCTGGCCCGGCTGGACCTGGAGTCCGGCCGGTTGAGAGCGTTTTCCCGAAGCGATGGACTCGGGTCCAATGACTTTCTGGACAATGCGGCCTTCCGGTCCCCCGATGGCAGGATCTTTGCCGGTACCGCAGATGGCATCGTAGTCCTTGACCCGGCCCGGGTCCCGCCCGAGCCGGCCGCACCCGGGGTCGTCATCCGGGAGTTCCAGGCCGGCGGTCAGGTCATGCCGGTGGGCGATGGCCAGTCGCTGGAACTCGACCATCAGCAAAACACCCTGCAGATCTCCTACATGGCCCCGGCTTTTCTCGCCCCGGAACGAAATCGTTACCGGTTTCGCCTGGATGGCTGGGACGATGACTGGGTCGATTCCGGTCAGCAGACCAGCCAGTTCTACAGCCGGTTGCCGCCGGGCCGGTACCGGTTCCGGGTCCAGGCAGCCAGCGGAGCGGGCGATTGGACCGGCCCGGAAGCAACCCGGGATTTCGTCATTCGGCCGCCGGCCTGGCGTACCGGCTGGGCCTACCTGGGCTACGGGCTGTTCGGGCTTGCACTGACCGGCGCTGGCTGGAACGCGGCCCGGCGATATCGACGACGGCAGACCCAACTCGAAGCCGAGCGCCAGGCCAATGCGGCCAAGTCGGAGTTTCTGGCCATGATGAGTCACGAGATACGCACCCCCATGCACGGGGTCATGGGCATGGTGGATCTGTTGCGGCGGAGTACCCTGACCAACGAACAGCACCGCATGCTCGAGACCCTGAGTGGTTCCGGACGACAGTTGCTTCGAACGCTCAACGATATCCTGGACTTGTCCCGGATCGAGGCCGGCCACCTGGCCCTGCACCGGGAGACCTTCAATATTCTCGAACTGCTCGAGCAGATCGTCGATCTGCACGCCGCCCGGGCCCGAAGCAAGGGGCTGGAGATTTACCTGCTGCCTTCCGCCCGGCTGCCCCGGTTCATTGAAGGGGATCCGGACCGGCTGGGCCAGGTGCTCGGAAACCTGTTGAGCAATGGCCTGAAGTTCTGCCAGCAAGGCGGGGTTCGTGTCGAGGTGTGGGGCAGCCCGGGCCAGACCCTGAGCCTTGCCGTAACCGATACCGGGCCGGGGATGACCGAAGAACAAAGCCAGCGGCTGTTCAAGCCGTTTTCCCAGATTGACCAGGGCATTACCCGGCGACACTCCGGCGCCGGGCTTGGCCTGGTCATCTGCCGCCGGCTGGTGGAGGGCATGGGCGGGCAGATTGAGGTGCAAAGCTGGCCGAACCGGGGGAGCCGGTTTACCGTCCGACTGCCCTTTGAGCCTTCCCGGGCTCCGGTCCCACCCGTTTCCAGCCGGCTGCTTTCCCGTGCCAGCCTGCATGTCCTCGCCCGACCGCAGCCGGCCCGGGTCATTCTGCGCCTGGCCCGACGCTGGGGGATTCACACACGGATCGTCAGTCCTGCAGAATGCATCGCCGACCAGGAATACCCACCGGATTTTCTTCTGGTCGACCCGGGGCTTCAGGGAGCCGGGGAGGCCGCTGGAAGGGCCCACCAGGGCACCCGGGTACTGGTCTTCGAGGATCCGGCCTTTTCGCCCTCGTTCGATGATCTGCACCCGACCATCGCCTGGCCCCTGGCCGAAAGCCGGTTGATCTCGGCACTGCTCGACGGGATGATCGAACGGGTGAGCGGGGCCGGCAAGTAGCCCTGGCGGGTCAAACCCCGTTTGCTGGACTGCCTTTCTCGGGTTTTCGGCTGAACTCTTCCACGGCTTCTACCAGCACCCTTACATGATCGGGAGGGACTGCCGGGTTGATGCCATGGCCCAGGTTGAAAATGTGGCCCGGATGGGGGCCGAAACTTTCGATCACCTTGGCGGCTTCGGCCCGAATGGCTTCCGGGCCGGCGTTGAGTACCACCGGGTCCAGGTTGCCCTGGAGTGCGACCTTCTCGCCCACCCGCTTCCGGGCTTCGCCGATGTTCAGGGTCCAGTCGACGCCGAGCCCCTGGCAGCCGGTTTCCGCCAGGGCTTCCAGGTGCGCGGCGCAACCCTTGCTGAACAGGATCACAGGGATCTCCGGTGCCTTTGACCGGACCCGGTCGGTAATGCGCTGGAGGGATTCCAGCGAGAATTTTCGGTAATGGTCCGGTGTCAGCACGCCGCCCCAGGTATCGAAAATCATCAGGGCATTGGCACCGGCCTCGACCTGGGCCAGCAGATAGTCGGCCGTGATGTCGGCCAGGTGATTCATCAGTTCTCCGGCCGCCTCGGGTTCGGAGTAAAGCAGGCCCTTGGCCAACCGGAAGTCCTTGCTGCCCCGGCCCTCAATCATGTAGGTGGCCACCGTCCATGGGCTGCCAGCAAAGCCGATCAGGGGAATGTCGGCGGGCAGTTCCCGCCGGATCAGGGTGACCGCATCCATCACGTAGCGGATATCGGAAACCGGGTCCAGCCCGGGCAGGTTCCGGATATCGGCAGCGGATCGCACAGGCCGGGCGAAAACCGGCCCCTCGCCGGTCTCGAAGCCCAGCCCCAGGCCCATGGCATCGGGGATGATGAGAATATCGGAGAACAGGATGGCCGCGTCCAGGCGGAATCGCCGAAGAGGTTGGAGGGTGACCTCGCAGGCGAGCTCCGGAGTCTTGGCAAGAACCAGGAAGCTGCCGGCGCGTTCCCGGGTCTGGCGATACTCGGGCAGGTAGCGACCCGCCTGGCGCATCATCCACATGGGCGTACGGTGAACCGGTTCCCGGCGAAGGGCCTTGAGAAAAAGGCTGTCGGCCAGTGAATCACTCATTTTCGAAATACCTCTCTGACATCATCGACGGGGCAGTTGGTCACGATCCGGGCTTTGCCCAGTTTTTCAAGCAGGATCAGGGTCAGCTGGTCGGCCCGGTTCTTCTTGTCCAGCTTCATGAAACCGAGTATCTGCTCCGGGTCCATGTCACCGGGCATTTCGATGGGCAGGCCAAGGCGTTCGAGCAGTTTCGCCAGTCGGGAAGCGGTGTCCCCGGGGGCCAGTCCGATGATCTCGCTCAGGCGGGCTGCCAGTACCATTCCGATGGAAACCGCTTCACCATGGAGAAAACGGGTGTATCGACCAGCGGCTTCCAGGGCATGGCCGAAGCTGTGACCGAAATTGAGCAGGGCCCGGTGCCCCCCCTCCCGTTCGTCGGCGCTTACGATCCGGACCTTGTTGGAAACCGAGCGATAGATTGCTTCTCTCAGGGTTTCGGGCAGGCGGGAATTGAGTGCATCGGACTGACTTTCAAGCCAGTTGAAGAAATCCTCGTCTCCCAGGGCACCATACTTGACCACTTCTGCGAGGCCCGCCCGGAATTCCCGCTCCGGCAGACTGTCCAGGGTGCCCAGATCGGCGATCACCGCTTCGGGCTGATGAAAGGCTCCGATGAGGTTCTTGCCTGCCCGATGATTGATTCCCGTTTTCCCCCCGATGGCCGCATCCACCTGGGCCAGCAGGGTCGTGGGGACCTGGATGACCCGGATTCCGCGCATGTAACAGGCCGCGGCAAACCCCGCCATGTCGCCGACCAGCCCCCCACCGAGGGCAATGACGGTGGCATCCCGGCCGGCCCGAATGCTCACCAGCTTGTCCAGGATGGTGTACCAGGCCTCCAGAGACTTGTTTTCCTCTTCGCCTTCCACAACCACTGAGGATTTGCCCTTGTCACCCAGGACGGACTGGAGGCGCTCCAGATAGTAGGGGCCAACCCTGCGGTCGGTAACGATCAGGACCCGGCCGCTCAGGTGCCGGTCCCACAGCGGTACCGATTCGATCAGGCCGGAGCCGATATAGACCGGGCATCGGCCGCTGGCGTGTTCCAGTTGTACGATTTTCATGAAGCCTTGCGCTCTTCCAGGGCCTTTTCTACGGCGTTGCAGACCTTGCGGGTCATGCGGCGAAGACTGCGATTTTCCGAATTGATAATCACATCGGCCATGGACTCATAGATCGGATTGCGTTCCCGGCCCAGCTTCTCCAGGCGCTCGACCCGGTCTTCGGCCTGCAGCAGGGGCCGCTGCCGGTCCCGCTCCAGCCGCCGTAGCTGCTGGTCTACTGAAGTTCGCAGGTAGACCACCAGTCCGGCCGATTTCATGCAGGCCCGGTTGTCGGGGTTCAGGACGGCGCCGCCGCCGGTGGCAATCAGGCGTTTGCTGCCCGCGCTGAGCTCCTTGATCAGGGCCGCTTCGCGCTTGCGAAAACCGGCCTCGCCCTCGATGTCAAAAATCAGGTTGACCGAGGCCCCGGTGCGCTGTTCCAGCTCCAGGTCGCAATCATGAAATTCCAGCCCCAGACGTCGCGCGACCCTGCGTCCCAGGGAGGTCTTTCCGGACCCCATGGGACCGATCAGAAATATGTTGTCACCCGGCCCGGCCATGGGCGGCAATGCTACCATGCCGCGCCGGTGCCGGTATCCGGGTCCGTCCTGCCCGATGCCCGGGCAACTGGACTTGACCGGTCGGGTGTAAGCACCAATTGACCGGTTGCGACCCGGGATCAGTCCTCGGGTACAATAAGCCGCTTTGACATAGCCACGACCGGTCCATGATCCGATTTTTCGTCATTTTTCTGGTGCTGCTGATCGGCCTGTTCACCATCGAGGTCCTGCAGCCGGTTCAAGAGCACGTCATTCTGCCCTTTACCACCGGGCTGGCGCACATCAGCGTGTGGATCATCGAGTTGTTCGACGAGAATGTCGAATCCATGGGCAAGATCCTGCGAAGCACCGAGACCGGTTTTGCTGTCAGCATCGAGCCGGGCTGCAACGGTGTTGAGGCGCTGATCATCCTGTTTGCGGCCATGTTTGCCTTTCCTGCACCGCTCAAGCACAAGCTGATCGGCTTTGCCATCGGCTTCGTGGCCATTCAGAGCCTGAACCTGGTACGTATCATCAGCCTTTTCTACATGGGCCAGTGGAACATGACCTGGTTCAACTGGTTCCACCTCTACCTCTGGCAAGCCCTGATTATCCTCGATGCGCTGGTCGTATGGCTGATCTGGCTGCGCCTGCTGCCACCCACGCCCCGCAGGGGGCCACCGGAGGGCGATGCCCCGGCCGGTGACGACGGACCCGTTGCACAGGAGCCCCAGGGCGCCAGGGCCTGATGCCAAGGCTGCTGGTCGCCGGTTGCGGGGATCTGGGCCGGCGCCTGGCCGACCACATGGGTCAGGGTTCCTGGGCTGTGACCGGCCTGCGCAGGACCCCCGGCGAGCTTCCAGGCATGGAAACCGTGGCCGGGGATCTCAACGGCCGGCTGGATCAACCGGCCCTGAAGGGGTACTGGGATGCGGCGGTTTTTACCGCCACCCCGGATGAGCGCAGCGAAGCCGGCTATCGCCGGACCTATGTCCAGGCCCTGTCGAGCCTGCTCGACCAGGTCAACATCGGTCGATTGATAATGGTTACCTCCACGGCTGTCTATGGTCAGCGCCGGGGTGAGTGGGTGGACGAAAACGCCCGGACCGACCCGGGGGCATTCAACGGCCGGGTGCTGCTTGAAGCCGAAACCCTGGCCGTCGGGCACCCTGATTGCACGGTTGTTCGATTCAGCGGGATCTACGGTCCTGGCCGGGAATACCTGTTGGACAGTCTGAAAAGGGGCTCGGCCCGTTGCCGGCCCGAACCGCCCCAGTGGACCAACCGGATCCATTCGGCCGATTGCGCCGGATTCCTGGCCCATCTTGTGGAAATGAGCGACCCGCCGGGCCTTGTATGTGCCACCGACAGCTTGCCGGCACCCCGGTGCCAGGTGCTCGACTGGCTGGCCGACCGACTGGGCCTGGAAGCCCCGCTCCGGGATGAAGCCGGCCCGGACCCGGACCAGGGCAAGCGGGTATCCAATGCCCGCATGCTGGCCACCGGTTATGTGCTTCAATACCCGGACTTTCGCGCCGGATACGGAGAACTTGCCCGATGAAACTCAGTGAGGAAATCCTGCAACGCTTCCGGGAAGGGATGACCGGGGCAGACAAGGCCGGCGTGCCGGAGCCCACGGCCATGACCCTGGCCACCTGTTCCGAAGGCCAGCCCTCGGCACGCACCGTGCTGCTCAAGGACGTGGACGAGGACGGATTCGTCTTCTATACCAACCTCGGCAGCAACAAGGGCAAGCAGTTGGCCGCCAATCCTTCCGTTGCGCTGGTGTTCTGGTGGCGGGAAATCGAGCAGCAGGTCAAGGTGGAAGGGCTCGCAAACCCGGTCACCGAGGCCGAGGCGGATGCCTATTTCGCCTCCCGTCCCCGGGAAAGCCGTATCGGCGCCTGGGCTTCCATCCAGTCAGCAGAACTGCCGGACCGGCAGGTCCTCGAGGACCGGGTGCGCAGCTTCGAGGAGAAATTCCAGGGCAGGGAAGTGCCCCGACCGGAACACTGGTCGGGTTTCCGGGTGGACTGTCGGATGGTTGAGTTCTGGTACGGCCGTGCCCATCGACTGCACGAACGCCTTCGCTTCACCGCCGAAAGTGACCGCTGGGAAAAGCGCCTGCTGTATCCCTGAAGCTGGCAGTTCCCGCCCGGCGGGCGCTTACTGCTCGTAGAGTTTTTGCTGAAACTGGAATTCCAGCGGCGGGCCGCTGCGGTCTTCCGGGCTGACGCTTACGTTGAAAATCAGGGTCTCCTCCCCGCGGATGCGAAACTCGCCGATGTAATAAACGGCTTCCTGTTCGCGGACTTCCTGCATATCGATGGTCCGTTGCTGACCGGCCAGGTTACGGGCGGAAACCTCCACCCGGGCCCGTGACGGGCGGTGGTCTTCCTCGTCCCGGGTGTCGAGAACGGTCACCGAAACCATGGCGCGCCCCCCGCCCCGGCGGATTCCGTGGGCCCCGGCCACTTCCGGGTCGAGCAGCAGGGTATTCATGGCATGGTAATGGATCTCCCAGGGACCGAAGGTTTCCGACTGCTGGGCAGGGGCGGTCAGGGGAATCAGTGCCAGAAGCAGGGTGGCAAGAACGGTCTTTCTGATCAATTCGGACCTCCGGGTGGGTCAAGCTGAAAAATTGTACACATACCTGGTTCCCGTCGCGCAGGAAACCAGGGCCATTCAGCCTGATTCGGCCACTTTCAGTTTCGTGCGGATGAACTCGTTATGGGGGATGCCCAGCAGGTCGGCAAGCCGGCGCAGCAGGTGTTCCTCGTAGCGGTCCAGGTGGCCGTCGGCGTAGGCGACCCGCCAGAGTTGCTCGACCAGTCCGATCCGCTGTTCGCTGGACATGCCGGTGCGGATCCGTTCGGTAAAACGGTGCAGGGAGACCGACTGGCGCTGCAGGCTGCCCGCTTCGGCCATGACCTCCTCGATGGCTTCGGCATCCATGTCGAAAGCGTCCTGCATTGCCTGGTGGATGGCCTCGAGCTCGGCTGAGCCCATGGCCTTGTCGGTGGCCGCCATCTCCAGCAGAAGCACGGCGGCGGCCTGAGCCATGCGCTCCGGCTCATCATCGGCATCGGCCTGCCGGGGTTCGTTGACGATCTGCTTGAGTGCGTTGTACCAGCGGGACATGAAACTCGGTCTGGGAAATCGATTTCGAGAAGTGTAACGGTTTATCGGCAAGCTGCCATCAACAGGCCCGGAGGGCCGTCGTTTTGTCGTTTCGTCCACCGACCACCGAATCCTGCCCAAAATTGTGAATTTCGAATAGACCGACTACGATGTAACGGGCGTTCCTGACCTATGCCCCGTCAGGCAGGGGCGCAAAAACCTGGTTCTTGCAGGGAGGTGTGGAGCGATGGCGAAATGGATTCTGATTGTGACGGTCTTTTGTCTTGCGCCCGTGAGTGCGAGCGTGCAGGCCGATGAAGAAGGCGGGCCGATTCATCGCCCGGGCAGTTCCCACTTCCCCTACGACGAGCATACCCCGGGGGCCCGGCATATGCAGCAAGCCCAGCGCGCCTACCGCGCGAACATGCATTACTCGGCTTACCAGAATTACCGGGCTGGTGCCCGGTGGGCGGACAAGTTTGCCCAGTTCAACGTGGGTGTGATGTACCTGCGTGGCGAGGGCGCGGATTTCAATCCGGCCCGGGGGTGGGCCTGGATCAAGCTGTCTGCCGAGCGCGGCTACCCCCAGATGGTGGAAATGGCCGATGACCTGTATGCCCTGCTGGATGACGAACAGCGCCGTCGGGGGCGGGAAATCTACGAAGAGGAGTTGTTGCCGGACTTTGGTGACGAAATGGCCGTGGACCGCACTGCCGATCGGATGGATCGGGAGCGGCGGCGCGCCACTGGGACCCGTACAGGCTCCCGGGCGATGATGGGCGCGCTTACCGTGATTGATGGCAGCGGGCAGCGCCGGTCCGGCGATGAATTCTACGCCCCGGATAAGTGGGATTTCGAACGGATCATCAGATTCGAGCGTGAATTCATGTTCCGGTGGGCGGCTGGCAGGGTGACCATCGGTGAGACCGAACTGATCGACGACGACGCGGAAGACTAGTCGCGACCCGGGCGATTCCCGGTCGGGTACACTCGGGGTTTTGCCGGAACGCCGATGATCACCGACGAACGTCGTGCCCGCATCCATGCCGTGGCTGCCCGCCGCCAGCTTGACCTGGCGGTATTCATGGAGTCGGTACACAAGCCCCACAACCTGTCCGCCGTGGCCCGGACCTGCGATGCCGTGGGAGTAATGGATGTCCACGCGGTACCGGGCGAGTCCGGCCTGTCGGCCATGCGCAGTGCTTCCCAGGGGGCCCATCGCTGGATTCGTATCCATCGCCACACCGAGGCCGGTCCACCCCTGGAGGAACTTGCAGGCAAGGGTTACCAGCGTCTGGCCGCACACCTGTCCGACGAGGCGGTGGATTTCCGCACCATCGACTACACCCGACCCACCGTGGTGGTGCTTGGCACCGAGAAATTCGGCTTGCAGGAAAAGACCCTGGAACACTGCGACCGGTTTGTCACGATTCCCATGGTGGGCATGGCCCAGTCCCTGAACGTTTCCGTGGCCGCTGCCGTGATCCTGTTCGAGGCCCAGCGCCAGCGCGAGGCGGCTGGCATGTACGACTCACAAGCCGGCGATTCGGACTACCGGCGGGCGCTGGCCGATGAATGGATGCAGCGGGAGTTCGACCGGCGGACCCGCAGGGCAGGCCAGGGTTGACGGGTGCCCGTTGGGCTCAACCTGTCACAAGCCGAACAGGATCAGCAGGAACTGGATTCCGATAATCGCTACCAGCGGAGACAGGTCCAGGCCACCGAGAGACGGCATGAACCGCCGGATCGGGTCGAGCACCGGGGCATTGAGATGGTGGATCAGGGGGACGATGGGGTGGCGTGACTGGGATCCGATCCAGCTCAGGATCACGCCGATGATGATCAGCACCAGGTACAGGATCAGCAGTGTCCGGACCAGTCTCAGGGCGGCGATTACAAGCAGAAGTCCCCAGTCGGCCTGCACACCGGTGATCAGCCCGACAAGGACCAGGATAAGCACCTGCAAGAGGTAGAGCAGGACGATTCCGGCCAGGCTGATTCGGCCAAGGTTCGGGATGATGCGCCGCAGTGGCCCGACCAGGGGCTCGGTTACCCGGATCAGGATCTGGACCAGGGGGTTGTGCCAGTCGGCCCGGATGGCCTCCAGCAGGACACGCAGCATGAGCGCGACCAGGTACAGGTTGAGTATGGTCTCGACCAGAAAGCTGAACGCGTTGCCGACTTGCCCTGTTTCCATGTTCTTGCGATTTCCTTGAGATGAGTGTGTCGGGAGCCCGGCCGGGCTGGATAGTCTAACCGCTGGGCTCGGGAGGTCCAGTCCCTAGTGGGCCACTCGGCACATTAGGCAGTCGATGGACCCGGGTTTCACACGGGCCCTGCTATTGCCCGCCCTTTCCCAGTTCCCGGCCCCGCAGGAAGGCGGCCTGGACAGCCTCGTTGACCATTCGTTTGAAGCCTGCACTTTCGAAGCTTTCAAGGGCAGCGGCGGTGGTGCCGCCGGGGGAGGTGACCTGCCGGCGGAGTTCATCAGGCTCGAGGCCAGACTCGGTCAGCATCCGGCCGGCGCCTGCTGCCGTTTGAACGGCCAGCCGGCGGGCGGTGTCTTCCGGCAGTCCGCATTCGGCACCTGCCCGGGCCAGGGACTCGGCAAGCAAAAAGAAATAGGCCGGCCCGGAGCCGGAAACCGCGGTTACCGCGTCCATCAGGGATTCATCACTGACCCATTCCAGGGGGCCGACGCTTTGCAGCACCTGTTCGGCCCGCCGGCGCTGGAGTTCGCCGACCCCGGAACTGGCCACCGCCCCGGTGATTCCGGCCTGGTACAAAGCCGGCGTATTGGGCATGGCGCGGACCACCGGCTGGCCCTCGGGAAGCCCGGACTGGAGCTGGGTCAATGTCACGCCGGCGGCAATGGAAATGACCACCGCCCCGGCATCCGGAGTCCCCAGCTCGGCCAGGGCCTTGTCCATGACCTGGGGTTTGACTGCCAGCACGATGACATCCGCCCCGTCCGCGGCAGTGGCGTTGTCCGGGAAAAACCCGATTCCGAATTCCCCGGCAACCTTTTCCCGCTGAGCCGTTCCCGGATCATGGGCTCGTACCCGATTTGCTGGAATCCCGGCGGCCAGCAAGCCCCCAATCAGGGCCTGGGCCATGTTGCCGGCACCGATAAAGCAGATGGTCGGAGTCGATTCGGGCATGACGGGCTCGCTGGGGTGACAGGATGGTAGATGGTAAAGGGTCACGGGCCAATGGTGAAGGGCGCCGCCGCCGGTTCGTGGATCCTGTCCCCACCGGTCACCTCCGGCCCGATTCCTGGTGCCTGTATCAGTCCCTGGGCCCGAACAGGGCCGTTCCCACCCGAACCATTGTGCTGCCGGTCTGGATGGCTGCTTCCAGATCGCCGGACATTCCGGCCGAGAGGGTGTCGATATCCGGATGGCGGGACTTCAGGTCCCGGTACAGCTCCGCCAGACGCTCGAAGACGGCCAGCTGGTCGGCGGTGTCGGTCCGGTGGGCGGGGATGGCCATGATCCCCCTGAGCCGGAGCCTGGGTGCCCCGGCAACCGCATCGGCAAGCTCGGGCAGTTCTTCCGGTCGGCAGCCGGATTTCTGGGGCTCGGCATCCACATTGACCTGGATACAGACGTTCAGCCGGCCCGGATCCTCCGGGCGCTGGTCGTTCAGCCGCCGGATGATCTTGGCCCGGTCCACGCTCTGGACCCAGTCAAACCGTGCGGCGATGGTTTTGGTCTTGTTGGATTGTACCGGTGCGATGAAATGCCACTCCAGGTCCAGTCCGGCCAGTTCGTCCATCTTGCCCTCGGCCTCATCCAGGTAGCTTTCGCCGAAGGCACGGTGTCCGAGTCCGGCCAGCTCCCGGATCAGGCTGGCCGGCTGGCCCTTGCTGACGGCCAGAAGCCCGACCTCGTCTTCCGAACGGCCGGTTCTGGCGCACTCGGCGCCGATTCTCCGGCGCACGGATTCCAGGCGGCTTTCGGGGTCATTTTCATGATCAGCATCCATAGGCTATTATTCTCTGGTCGGGTGCGCCCCAAAATGGCTGGAGGCTTTCAATGGAAATCGCCGAATTACTTGCGTTCACAATCAAAAATAAGGCATCCGACCTGCATTTGTCAGCCGGATTGCCGCCGATGATCCGGGTCGACGGTGATGTTCGTCGCATCAACGTGCCCGCAATCGACAACAAGCGCATGACCGAACTGGTCTACAGCACCATGAATGACCACCAGAGGCGGGATTTTGAAGCCAACCTGGAGGTGGATTTTTCGTACGCGGTGCCTGGTCTGGCCCGGTTTCGTGTCAATGCATTCCATCACGACCGGGGTGTCGGGTGTGCATTCCGTGCGATTCCCAACGAGATCTGGACCCTGGAAGACCTTCAGGCGCCCCCGATATTCCGGGACATCATCAATGTTCCCCGGGGCCTGGTGCTGGTAACCGGTCCCACCGGGTCGGGCAAGTCCACCACGCTGGCGGCCATGCTCGACCATCTCAACCGGACGGTTCAGGCCCACGTCCTTACAATCGAAGACCCCATCGAGTTCGTCCACACCTCCAAGAAGTGCCTGATCAACCAGCGGGAGGTACACCGGGACACCCACGGCTTCAACCAGGCCTTGCGCTCGGCACTGCGAGAGGATCCGGATATCATTCTGGTCGGGGAGTTGCGCGATATCGAAACCGTTCGCCTGGCCCTGACAGCCGCCGAGACCGGCCACCTGGTATTCGCCACCCTGCACACAAGTTCGGCGCCGAAAACCATCGATCGAATCATCGATGTCTTTCCCGGCGAAGAGAAGAACATGGTCCGCTCCATGCTGTCGGAATCCCTTCGGTCGGTGATTTCACAGACTCTTCTCAAGCGATTGACGGGGGGGCGCATTGCGGCCCATGAAATCATGATCGCAACCCCGGCCATCCGTAACCTGATCCGGGAAGACAAGGTAGCCCAGATGTATTCGGCCATCCAGACCTCCCACGGTGTGGGGATGACCACCCTTGACCAGTGCCTGCTTGATCTGGTCCGCCGCGGGCTTGTGGCAAAGCCGGAAGCGGCAAGAAAGGCCCAGAACAAGGCGGAATTCGCCTGAAACCCAGCGAGATCAGACCATGGAAACAAGCCAGACAAAGCCGTTGAGCAAAATCCAGGAATGGTTGACCGTCCTGCACAAGCAGGAAGGGTCAGACCTGTTTCTGACCGCCGGGGCGCCGCCATGTATCAAGGTTCACGGGCGTATCAAGCCCATTAATCGTGAACCCATGGGTGACAGTGCGGTTCGCGACGTCGTGCTGAGCATGATGAATGACGAGCAGCGCCAGGAGTTTGAAGAAACTCATGAATGCCAGTTCGCCATTTCCATGAAAGGACTGGCCCGGTTCCGGATCAGTGCCTTTTACCAGCGAAACAGCATCGGCGCGGTTTGCCGGCGGATCGATACCCATGTCCCTTCATTCGAGGAAATGGACCTGCCCAAGGTGCTGGGGGACCTGGCAATGTCCAAGCGGGGAATCATCCTGCTGGTAGGTGCCACCGGTACCGGCAAGTCGACCACGCTGGCGGCCATGATGGGGCACCGCAACCATAACTCCACCGGCCACATCATCACCGTCGAAGATCCCATCGAATTTGTCCACCGGCACGGCAAGTGCCTGGTTACCCAGCGGGAGGTCGGGATTGATACCGAGTCCTTCGAAGTCGCCCTGCGAAACACCCTGCGTCAGGCTCCGGATGTAATCCTGATCGGTGAGGTCCGGACCCGGGAATCCATGGAACATGCCATCACCTTTGCCGAAACCGGCCACCTGGTCCTGACCACCCTGCATGCCAACAATGCCAACCAGGCGATGGACCGGATCCTCCATTTTTTCCCGGAAGACCGGCACGCCCAGGTACTGATGGACCTGTCGTTCAACCTGCGGGCCATGATTGCTCAGCAACTCGTGCCGTCGGTGGACGGAAACCGGCGCCATGTGGCCCTGGAGATCCTGCTGAATACGCCCCTGGTACAGGAAAAGCTGCGCAAGGGGGCGATCGACGAGCTCAAGCCGATCATGAAGGACTCCACCCATCACGGCATGATCACCTTCGATCAAAGCCTGCTCCGGCTGTACCAGGAAGGCCAGATTTCCTACGAGGAAGCCCTGCGTCATGCCGACTCGGCCAACGAGGTTCGCCTGGCCGTGAAGCTTTCCGAAAGCGGGGATGCCAGTTCCCTGACCAGCCATCTTGAGGATGTCGGGCTGGTCGATGACCGATAGTTCGTTGCTTCCGGAACGGCCTGATGATCCTTAACCACGGCTTAACGCTCGGGTGTCTATATTTACACTGACTCTAGAAACCGAAGGCCCAGCCTCGGCGGCACAGAGATTACGGTTACGGGGCACGTAGGCCCGGGCGGCTCGACTCCAGTCGCCCGGGCTTTTTTTATGGAAGTGTTGAGGAGCAAGGGTCAATGCGAATCCTGATTATCGAAGACAACCGGGATATTGCAGCAAACCTCGGGGATTTTCTTTCCGATCGAGGTCACGAAGTGGACTACGCCTACGATGGTGTGACCGGGCTTCACCTGGCTATCGTGCAGGATTTCGATGCCATGATCCTCGATCTGACCCTGCCGGGAATGGATGGTCTGGAAGTCTGCCGCAAGCTTCGCACCGAGGCCCGGAAGGAAACACCGGTACTTATGCTCACCGCCCGGGACGAGCTGAGTCACAAGCTGGAAGGCTTCGACTCCGGTGCCGACGATTACCTGGTCAAGCCCTTCGAGCTGGCCGAGGTGGACGCCCGGCTGGAAGTTCTCAAGCGTCGTGGCCAGCGAATCCGGCCCCGGGAACTCAAGGTGGGACAGCTGGAGTTCAACCTGGAAACCCTGACGGTCACCCGTGAAGGCAAGAAGATCGAGCTCAACCCCATTGGGCTCAAGCTGCTCGAGCGCCTCATGACCGCCTCCCCTGCGGTGGTAACCCGCCAGGAGCTTGAGCGTCATGTCTGGGGTGAGGAGTTGCCTGACAGTGACAGCCTTCGAGTCCACATCCACACCTTGCGGTCAGTGATCGACAAGCCCTTTGACAGCCCCATGATTCAGACCCGCCACGGAATCGGCTACTGCCTCCTGGATACGGATGAAGTACCGGCAGAGACTTAGAAGTCGGATCGTCGTTTTTTTCGTTCTGTTCGGAACCCTGCTCAGCGGGCTGTTCGCCGCGGCTACGCTGTTTCTCCAGAGTTACCTGGAAGACACATTGATTGCCCATACCCTGGAAGAAAACATCAATGAGTACATTACCGAACTGCGACGGGATCCAACGGTCATCGAGCCCTTCTCGACCCGCACGGATGGCTATGTAACCCGGCCCGGACGGGCCGATATCGTGCCCGAACCGTTTCGGGACCTTCCCACCGGGGTGCACGATGTGCATACCGACGGGGAGGTCTACAAGGCAGCGGTACGCAAGGACGACGATTTCTGGGTTTTCCTCACCTACGATGTCTCGGAAAACCGGGAGCTGGCGCGCCTTCTGGTAATCGGGCTGGTGCTTGTGGTGCTGCTTTTTTCCATGCTTTCGCTGGCCCTGGGCATCTGGTCGTCACGACGGGTCATGGCGCCGGTTACCGAACTGGCCGAACGGCTGGCGGACATGAAGGAATCGGAAAGACCCAGGCAGCTTTCCCGGCATTTTGCAGATGACGAGGTCGGGCAACTGGCCGCGGCGCTGGACGAGTATGCCCAGCGCCTGCAGGAGCTGGTGGAGCGGGACAAGACCTTCAACGCCGATGTTTCCCATGAACTGCGCACTCCGCTGGCCGTGATTTCCGGCGCCACCGAGTTGATGCTTGGCCAGCCGGATCTGCCGGATAAAATGCGGGTTCGGTTATTGCGAATCGCCCGGGCTGCACGTCAGTCGACGGACATTACCAGTGCCCTGTTGCACCTGGTTCGTGCCGAGCGGGGAACGGCCCAGGACAGTAAGGCCGAGGATGTGGCAACGGTGGTCCGCCAGGTTGTGGGTAACTACCGGCCGCTGATCGGAGAGCGCCCCCTGGAAATCAGGGTGAGGGAAGAAAACCGGCTGAGCGTGATTGCCCCGGAATCTGTCATTGCCGTTACCGTGGGCAACCTGGTGGGAAATGCGGTGCGCTACACCCAGGAGGGTTCGGTGGAAGTGGTGGTCGACACCGGCCATGTTATGATTCTCGACACCGGCCCGGGCATCCCGGAAGATGAACTTCCGATGGTGTTCGACCGTCATTACCGTGGTCAGACCGCGGATGGCAAGGGGGCTGGACTGGGCCTGTCCATCGTTCAGCGTCTTTGTGACCTCTACGGCTGGCGAATCGAATTCAGCAACCGCCCGGAAGGCGGCCTGAAGGTAATCTTACATTTCTTTGCAGACCGGGAGCTGGATTAGGCCTGTAAGGCCAGGCCCCGGGAAGGAAACAATCCAATGGCCATCATTGCATGCCCGGGCTGCGGCAAGCGCATCTCGGATCAATACACTGCCTGCCCCCATTGTGACGAAGTGCTGGGGGAAATGGATCCGGAGGAAATTGAACGGCGGGCCTTCCGTCGCCGCCGCCGGCTGTTTTTCCGCGCCCGCATGGTCACTTTTGTCGCCATGACGCTGTTCATGGTCGGCTTGCTGTGGTGGTGGGTGGACGGCGAACTGATGAGCCTGACCATGCCGCCACCGCTGGTGGCCACGGCGCTCATGACCGTCGGAGTGGCCGTTTACCTGGTAGCCTGGGGATACATCGCCTGGCTGCGGTGGAGCGCCGGGCGCTGAGCTGACGCGCCCGGGTCAATCCACCCGGCGAACGAGAACCCGCCGGTTATAACCTTCAACCTGCATTTGCCAGCCGCCACTGATGGTCTGACTGATGGTGACCTGGGGGTTTTCCATGGTCCGGGCAGAAAATCGGCTTGATCCGGTGGTTTTCCAGACCATCCCGTTTTCCATCCGGAACTCGGTCTCCCCCTCCCATCCGTTGAAGGTGCCGTCGATCCGGGTTCGGATAGTCTCGGAGCGGTCGAAGAAGCCCCGACGGTCCTCGGAGGTTCCCCGCGGATCGGCAGGGGTCCCGTGGGCAACCTGGGGAGCGGATTCTCCCTCGGCCAGTGACCGGGACCGGATCCATTCATTCAGGGCAGCCAGTTCCTCGGCGCTGAGCTTGTCCAGGCCAGCGGCCTCAAACTCCTGGCCGGTCATTCTCTCCTCGAGACTGGTGAAATCATCGGCGCTGACCGGGCTGGCAAACAGCAGGCCTGCGACGATGAGACTGGAAATCAGAAAGGTCTTGGGTGTGAAATAGATCATGTGCCGGATGATATCAGGAGGCGGGGCGAAAATTCATGCTATCGCCGAGGGGTTGTTGCAATCCCGTACGGATCCCTCGCCCGAAGATCACAGGTCCTGTTTGTAGCGCACGTAAGGAATGCGCCCGAACATGCTGTCACCCTGGTCATCCATGGCTTCCGGTGGCGCCTCGACGGGTTGCTGATCGAGCACATTGCTCGCACCTACCGCAAACGATGCGTTCCAGGGTGCTCGCCAGGAAAACTCGATGTCGAAGCTGCTTTGCGCCTGGTTGGCGGCATAGTCGATGGATGAAAGTCTTGTCGGGTCCCGGTACTGGCCGATGATGCCGCCGCTGAAGTCCCCCCGGTTCCAACCAAGGGAAAGCTGGGCGGCATTCTGGTAGTGCCGTGATCCGGTCCACTGACCGGAGGAGGTGTCGATCCAGTTCTGGGTCTGTTGGTAGGAAATCTGGCTGGTATTCCGGAACCTGGCGACCTGCAGGTCGAGCAGAAAGTCACCAACCCGGCCGGCTTCCAGCTCCAGGCTCATGTTGACGTCCATACCCTCGGTCAGATTGAGCGGTATCGGGCCGGAATGGTCAATCGCGGAAGGCCGAAGTGGTGTCGGCAGGCTGCTCCGGATTTCCGGGGAAAACGGTGCTGTCACGGACTCGCCACGGAAAAGGCCGAATCCCAGGTTGATGCTGGAAGTGGCCATCCACCGGCCATCCAGGTGCAGCAGACCAGGTGATTGGCTCGATGCCGAGCCCGAGACCACCCGGCAGTCTTCTGCCAGGTACCGGTCGCTTGAGAGTGTGCCGCGCTGGCAGAAAATCTGTGCCGGCTGGCCGGTGTCGTCGGAGCGCTTCCAATGGCCCATTCCCAGGGAGAAGCGATCTCCGATCGGGAAGCCGCCAGAACCGGAAAACGGTCCCGGGCCGCCGGAATCGATCAGCGCCACGGAAAGCCTGGGCCGCTGCAGAAAGGCCGGAGCCGGCTCCGCACTGGATGTGCCGGCCGCTTCCTGGCCGGGAAGGGCCGAAGTATCTTCCGACAGGACGTGATCGCCACTCAGCCACGGAATGATGACCTCTCCGGTGCTTTCAGCACCGGCAGGGGCGGTCAGACCGAGCCATGCAACCGCAAGGATTGCCGTCAGGCACAATCCCCTTGATTGCCGTGTTATGCGAATCATGTCCCTCACTCCGTTTCGAACCTGTGATGCCACACCTGCTAAGACGCCGGATTGAACGAAAAGTTTACATCTCAAAGATACCAGAACAGCCTGTGAGAAGTACATGAAAATCGGCGGATTTTTCACGATTTCTGCCGTCGGCATCCGGGCCGGTATTTGCAAATCCGGGCCGGCTTGATTAGGTTTGGCCCATCATATTGAGGGACGGTTCACATTCATGCATGGAAAAATTCTTGTTGGTCTGGACGGGACGGAGGGTGGAGACCGTGCCCTGGATGCAGCGGAAAAGCATGCCCGGGCAGCCGGAATGGCCGTGACGATCTGCTATGTCATCCCCTGGTCCCCGTTTTCGTTCAGCACCCCGGAAGAAAACGCCATGCGACACAAGCGACGGGAAGAGGAGCTGGAAACCGCCGAGAACAAGATTCTCAAGCCGCGCCGGGAAAAACTGGAAGCTGACGGTATGCTGGTCGATTCCATTGCTCGCCACGGACATCCGGCCAAGACCCTCGTCGCGCTTGCCGATGAACTCGAGGCGGAAATGATCGTGGTCGGCCGGGTCGGGGATACCCCCATGAAAACACGCTTGTTCGGAGGAACCGCAGCGGCGCTGGTTCAGATGGCGCCCTGCCCGGTACTGGTTGTGCCCTGAGACGTTCCGGAATCCGGCGCCTTGTTCGGGCCCGGTTCGTAAAACCATAAGGAAATCAATGCCTCGCCACGCAACTGCCCTGTCGGCCCTTTGTCTGCTGCTTGCGCCCGGACTCCTGTCAGCCGAATCCCTGGATCAGCGAATCGACGGCTGGGTCACACCCCTGGCCAACATGGTCGAGCGCATCATCCTGTTTCCCTTGCCCATACCGGGTTCGGAGGCCAACGTGCCCTTTGTGGTCGCCTGGCTGGTTATTGCCGCGGTGGTGTTCACGTTCTACTTCCGTTTCATCAATCTGCGGGGCATGGGGGCCGGATTCCGGCTGGTTCGCGGCGACTACAACGACCCCCGGGCCGCCGGCGAGGTGACCCATTTCCAGGCCCTGGCAACGGCGCTTTCGGGAACCGTGGGGCTCGGAAACATCGCCGGGGTGGCCATCGCGGTGTCCATTGGCGGCCCCGGTGCGGTTTTCTGGATGATCCTGGCCGGATTCCTGGGAATGACCTCGAAATTCACCGAGTGCACCCTGGGGGTGAAGTACCGCCAGGAAAATCCGGACGGGACCGTTTCCGGCGGGCCCATGTACTACCTGTCCAGGGGGCTGGCTGAAAAAGGCCCCGGTTTTGCGCGCCTGGGCAAGGTTCTGGCGGTGGTGTTCGCCATCTTCTGCGTTGGTGGTTCGTTTGGCGGGGCCAACATGTTCCAGTCCAACCAGAGCTTTCAGCAGGTCATGGGGATTACCGGAGGAGAAGCTTCCTGGTGGGCCGACAAGGGCTGGCTGTTCGGCCTCATTCTCGCTTTCTTCGTGGCTTTGGTGATTATCGGCGGGATCCGCTCCATCGCCCGGGTTACAGCCAAGATCGTGCCCGTCATGGCCGTCCTGTACATCACGGCAGGGCTGGTTGTCATCGGCGTCCATATCGACCAGGTTCCGGCAGCCTTCGCCCTGATCATCACCTCGGCTTTCGGTGTGCAGTCCGTCGCCGGCGGTGCCCTGGGTGTGCTGGCCATCGGCTTCCAGCGGGCGGCTTTTTCCACCGAGGCGGGTATCGGTTCCGCAGCCATTGCCCATTCAGCGGTAAAGACCCGGCACCCGGCCAGCGAGGGGCTGGTGGCCCTGTATGAGCCGTTCATCGATACCATCGTGGTGTGCACCATCACGGCCCTGGTAATCATCATTTCCGGCATGTGGGTGGAAGGTGCCGGAATGAGCGGGGTCGAACTGACCTCATCGGCATTCGAATCGGCCATTTCCTGGTTCCCCTACGTACTGGCCCTGGCAGTTGTGCTTTTTGCCTACTCGACCATGCTGGCCTGGTCGTATTACGGCCTGAAATGCTGGACCTATTTGTTCGGCGAGACCCGCAGGATGGAAATCACCTACAAGCTGCTGTTCCTGTTTTTCGTGGTCGCCGGTGCCACCATGCATCTCACGGCGATTATCGGATTTTCCGATGCGATGATTCTGGCAATGGCCTTCCCCAATCTCCTGGGTATCTATTTCCTGCTGCCGGTGGTCCGGCGGGAGATCAACAAGTACTGGCAAAAGTACAAGAACGATGAATTGCCCCGATTCCAGCACGGTGTGCGGGTCAAGTAGCCTTTCCAGAAACACGGAGTATTCCAGCGCCGGTGCCGGTTTCACTGAGCAATAGCGTGGGTAGCAGGTTACTCGTGAGGGATGAGGCAGGATCGTTTGAGGCCGCAACCGCCGGCGTGCTGCGGGGTATCCCGGTTTCGGCAACTCGCCGTCTGGTAGCATCATGCGACGGCCAAGCGCGGAATGCTGAACATGAAAGCCATATTGGTTGTCACGGGAGTGTTTGCATTCGGAGCCCTGATACCGGTGCCGGGCCAGGCCGAAGGTGAGCGATTCGCCGTGACCGCCATGGCCGGTTACCGGGACGGGGGACGGTTTGATGATCCGGACGCCCAGCGCCGACGCCTTGCCACGAACGCTGAGAGACAAGCTGAATGTCTGCTGATTAGTGATCTCGTTAGTAAACCTGTATCACTCCCCCGGCCGCGACTACGAGCTGTTCTACAGCCGCCAGCAGAGCGGGCTCGACGCTAGTGATATCGATCTCAATGTAGAGTACTTCCATGTCGGGGGTGTGTTGTGGGGCCAGGGGCGGCCCTTCCATCCGTTTCTCGCCGGCGGCATCGGCGCCACTCGCCTTCGCGCCAGCGGCTCCGAATCGGGCACCGACACCCGCCCGTCCATGAGTATCGGTGTGGGGCTGAAAATGCCCTTC
Organism: Wenzhouxiangellaceae bacterium; assembly: GCA_007135395.1. Taxonomy (GTDB): domain Bacteria; phylum Pseudomonadota; class Gammaproteobacteria; order Xanthomonadales; family Wenzhouxiangellaceae; genus SLIZ01. Next base: position 25,096 of record SLIZ01000005.1, read on the forward strand.
GCCGAGCAGTGGTCGGCCCGGCTGGAGATTCGCGGCTATGGTACGGCCACCGGCGGCGAACGGGACCTGCTGTGCATCTCGGGCCCGGAAGGGGCTGAGTGCAAGGTTCGTTATGAAGGCGATTTCCTGTTCCAGGCCGAGGCACTGGCCGGTCTGACCTTCCGGTTCTGAACGCGCCCCTGGGTTCCGTTGGGCCTCTTTCATACCGGATTCTGGCCGAACCCGCCAACTGCAGATACCAGCCGGCGATAGCCACACGGCGGCTGCCGCGCCCCTGCGGCTGCCGGGTTTCCTGCCAGGGTCCGGGGTCGAAGCTCATAAAGCTTTGAATTTTAGGGACTTTCAAAAAAACTCGCCCCAACCTGTTGACGCATGGACGCAGCCCTCTATAATGCGCGGCTTCGCTTCGAAACGAGGCGGAACCGGCCGCAAGAATCTTTATCTAAAAGTGTTGACGGTCGGGGAAACCGGTATATAATGGCCGGCCTGCATCGCGAAACGCGGCAGGGTTTCCAAAAGCTCTTTTACAGTATATTGCAGATAACTTGTGTGGGCGCCCCGTAGCCAATGAGTGCAACGGAGCGACCTGCCCTGAAAAAGCAGTCAATTTCAGGAGCAGGATCGACCTCCAGTTCGAAAAGTTAGTATTACCTTCAAACTGAAGAGTTTGATCCTGGCTCAGATTGAACGCTGGCGGCATGCCTAACACATGCAAGTCGAACGGAAACGATGGAAGCTTGCTTCCAGGCGTCGAGTGGCGGACGGGTGAGTAATGC
>SLIZ01000103.1 GCA_007135395.1 Wenzhouxiangellaceae bacterium
ATCAGCAGAGTGGACTCCAAAGGGGATGGCAATGGCAAAGATTGATCAGTTTCTCAAAGCGCTGGTTCAAAAAGGCGGGTCAGATCTGCATTTGACAACCGGCGCATCCCCTATTGCTCGAGTACATGGCAACATGAATCCCCTGCCCTGCCGGGAGCTCACCGCCGGCGAAGTGCAGTCCTTGCTGTTTGAAATCATGGAAGACCGGTGGCGTGAGATCTTTCAGAAGAAAATGGACTTTGATTTCGCATATGAAATTCCCGGAGTTTCCCGTTTTCGAGTCAACGTTTTCATGCAGAAAAAGGGAATGGGTGGCGTATTCCGGACGATTCCGACGGAAATTCTCACAGCCGATCAGTTGGGCCTTCCGGAGTCCATTCGGAACCTGGCACGACTGTCAAAAGGGTTGGTGCTGGTAACCGGACCAACCGGCTCTGGAAAATCCACTACGCTTGCCGCAATCATTGACCTGATCAATGAAACCCGCAATGACCATATCCTGACCATTGAGGATCCGATCGAGTTCACTCACCCGAACAAGAAGTGCCTGGTCAACCAACGGGAAGTCGGCACGAACACTGAATCTTTCGCCGCCTCCTTGCGGGCTGCGTTGCGCGAAGACCCGGACGTTATACTCGTTGGGGAAATGCGGGACAAGGAAACCATCGAACTGGGGATGACTGCTGCGGAAACCGGGCATCTTGTATTCGGAACGCTGCATACCAACTCTGCAGCCAAGACCGTTGACAGGATCATAGACGTATTCCCCCCTGAACAGCAGCCTCAGATTCGGTCCATGCTGGCCGAATCCCTGCGAGCAGTCGTATCCCAGGTTCTTCTCAAGAAAAAGGGTGGCAAGGGACGAGTCGCAGCGCTGGAGATTCTGCTCGGGACCTCTGCCCTTTCCAATCTGATTCGGGAAGGCAAGGTGCATCAGATCCCCTCTGTTATTCAGACCGGCAAGGGCAAGGGTATGCAGATGCTCGACCAGCATCTCATGGAGCATCTTATGGAAGGAACCATTGAAGCCCGGGAAGCCTATACCAAGGCTAACAACAAGGAGCAGTTTGTGAGCTACCTGGAAGACGAGGAAGCCGAGGAAGTCGCCTGATAGACTCGATCCTGGGTGATCGACACAATCCGAAAAACTCTAACGCCCCCCTGAAAGAACCTGGGTCGCTTGAGACAGCAACCGGGAAAACCAGGGTTTCTTGCCCGTATGCTTGAGCAGGTACAGGTCAGATTCCGCACTTGCCCGCAGCAGGTAGTCATCGCTGGTCACCAGTTCGTCGGCCAGCTTGTGCTCCAGTGCGCGTGAACCATACCAGTACTCCCCGGTGCCCACCGCTTTGAGGTCAAGCTGCGGGCGATGGGTCCCGACAAAGTCCTTGAACAGCGTGTGAACCTCCTCGATTTCCTCCTGAAACTTTTGCCGATCTGAGTCGGTATTCTCGCCAAAAAGCGTCACGGTTCGCTTGTGTTCACCGGCCATGAACTGCTCGTAGTCAATTTCCTTTTTCTTCAGAAGCCGGTTGAAATTGGGCAACTGGGCAACAACACCAATGGATCCAAGTATGGCAAAGGGGGCAGCCGTGATTCGATCGGCTACGCAGGCCATCATGTAACCACCGCTTGCGGCCATTTTATCCACTGCCACGGTGAGCCGGATATCCCGGTCCTTGATGCGCAACAACTGGGCTGCAGCCAGCCCATAGGCCGGAACCTGTCCTCCCGGGCTTTCCAGTCGCAGCACAGCTTCGTCACCCGGCCCGGCAATGGTAAGAAGGGCTGTTATCTCCTCCCGCAGCCCGGCTACACCAGAGGCCCGAATATCCCCCTGGAAATCCATCACAAACACTTTACTGCGGGAATCCTCCTTGCCCCGGGACTTGATCCGGGACTTGAGCTGCTTGCGTTCGGCCTTGAAGGCCTTGCGGGGCAGCATGACCGATTTGATCGCCATCGCAGCACGATCATAATCGGCGTTGAGGTGTCGGACCTGCAGCGAGCTTGTCAGGGACGAATCTCCCTTGTTCGCGCGTATCATGGCAAAGATCCCGCTGGACAGCGCGAGACCTGCGATTACCAGGGTAATCACCTTTGCCAGAAACATGCCGTACTCGGCGAGAAACTCCATGGTTATTCCTGTATCACATTGATCCGGGGATTCTATCGTAAGAAAAAGATCAGCGGCAGCCGGTAATGGCCGTTCCATTGAGCACGATATACATCAGGTCTCCGCCGTTCTCACGTCCCAGCGTGCGATTATTCAGTATGACTGCGTCGCCCCCGGCCTCGGCGGCACGCTCCCTCAATCGAGCCATGGCCCGGTCCATGTTGGCCTGCGTCGCCCACTCTCGGCTCTGACCGAAAAGCGGATCATGTCCATCGCGCACCGTGACCTGGTCCACAACCTGGTAATCACAATCCGGAGAGCTGTTGTGAATTGCGATTTCCGGATGTCTTTCTTCAAAAGGCACCACGGTACAGGCCGCCACTGCAACCAGCACGAGCATTGCCGGCAGTCGGACTGTCAGTACCCGCACCAATGGCCACAGGATTGGTTGAATCCGCTTTTGGTTTCCCATCATGCTTTTATCTTTTTTTGCTTTTCCTGGGGGGATTGGGATCACGAGGGGGCCTCATTGGCAACAAACGCAGAAAATTCCCTGGTTGAGCCTGTATCACTTTGTTCCGGGGATTCTATCGTACTTGCGCGGGTTACCATAGGCCCTCCTGACCGTTGGACGACACTGCGAGACTCGGGTATGCCGGGAAGAAAAATCGAGACCATGAGTTGCATCGCCGAGGGAACCGGTTGGTTGGTGGAAGCCGAGCCTGAATTCTCCCGGGTGGTGGACCAGACCGGCCTGCCGCCACTTCGAAGGCGCAATGACGGGTTTGACGCGTTGCTCAATGCCATTGTCAGCCAGCAGTTAAGCGTTGCGGCTGCCGGAACGATCTGGGAACGTTTGCAGACCGCAAGGCTTGTTGAACCGGCGACTTTACTTTCCGCACCAGATGAAAAGCTACGGGCGGCAGGGCTCTCCCGACAGAAAATCCGCTATGCCCGGGCTCTTGCAGAGGCAGAAATTGACTACCCTGCCCTGCGTGGGCTCCCCGACGAACAAGTCATCGAGCGGCTGGTGCTCGTCCCGGGCATTGGTCGCTGGACTGCAGAGATCTATTGCATTTTCTCTCTGGGCCGGGCAGACGCCTTCGCCCCTGGAGACCTGGCCTTGCAGGAGTCGGCCCGGTCGCTGTTCGATCTGCCGGAAAGGCCGGGTGAGGCCAGCCTGCGGGAAATGGCGAAGGCCTGGAGCCCCTGGCGGGCAGTAGCTGCCCGGCTCCTGTGGGCCTGGTATCGGGTCGAAAAGGACCGGGAGGGGATCCGCTAGCCCCCTTCCAGTGCTTGCTCGATGGCTTGCTGCAGTTGCCCGGGTTGGTCGGTACCGATCCGAAAGCGCTTGCCGTTGTTCAATTCCAGCTCAACCGCATCCAGGCCCCATAGATTGAACATCCAGCCGTGAGGAGTTCGCCGTATGCCCCAGCCGTAGAACCAGCGATTGCGAACGGTGCTCACGGCGCGAATATCTCCCACTTCGAATGACCTCGAGATGAGTCCGGACCCGAACCATACCCTGACCCGGTCTGAAGTCACTTCAACCGAGAGGGACCAGAAAAGGAGGGTAACCAGGGCCATGATGGCAAGGGCCGACAGGACCCATAGCCCGATCGAATCCGGGTAACGCGCAAAAAGTACGGCAACAACGGCCAGGAAAACGATGAAAATCGTCACCAGCAGCTTCGTTCCGGGCTGTCTGTGTAGGTAAATCGGCATATTCAATTCTATCCCTGGCTCCATTATTCTATTGACTCTTCACTATAACCCGGAAACCGGAAACCGCGCGCCCTGCCGGGCACTTTTGCAGAAGGGAGTACATTCATGAGCACAATTACCATTACCGCCTTCCAGTGGGCGCCGGAGTTCGCCCGTGGACTGGTACGTGATCTCCGGGTGCGCTGGGCACTGGAAGAAGCCGGCCTGGAATACCGGGAGCGTCTGCTGGGAATGGGGGACCAGAAATCCTCGGAGCACCGAAAACGCCAGCCCTTTGAACAGATTCCGACCTACGAAGAGAATGGGCTGGTACTGTTCGAGTCCGGTGCCATCGTTCTGCACATCGCCAACCAGAGTGAGGCACTGATGCCAGCCGATCCCGGCGGCCGTGCCCGGGTCACCGCCTGGATCTTTGCTGCACTGAACTCCATCGAGCCGGCGATCGCGAATCTCGCCGAGATCGACCTGTTTCATTCCGAACGGGACTGGGCCAGTCAGCGCCGGCCCGACCTTGTCGAGCGGGTTTCCGGCAGGCTGGGCCAGCTATCCCGCTGGCTGGACCGGCGGGAATACCTTGAGGGGGATCGTTTTACGGCTGCAGACCTGATGATGACCACGGTGCTGCGCATCCCCAGGAATACCGATCTGGTGGAGCAGCATTCCAATCTGGCCGAATATCGGGAGCGGTGTCAGACCAGACCGGCATTCCGGCAAGCCCTGGCCAATCATCTGGCGCCCTTCGACAAGGCCGAAACCGCCTGAAGGCGGGGATCAGTCCCCGCCCTCGGCCTCGAAGCGGTCCCGGAAGATCTCCATATCCAGGACATTGAGTGATACCGGGATTTCGAACATCCCGGTCTCCTCGTCATCCGTGTCCACGCAGATCCACGCCTCATGGTTGCCTTCCTCGAGGCCATCGGTATCCACTTCCACGCTCACCTCATCGGCCTCCCCGGCCGGTGTCGTCCCGGAAGCCGGATTCACAGCGAGCCAGTCAACCGGCCCGGCTGTGCTGCAGGTGTCGGCTCCGTCAGCCAGTTCGATGCTCCATTCAAGGTCGATTGCCCCGGCTTCGTTGCCCAGTGCCAGGGCGTAGGTTTCGCTTTCGCTGACGACCAGCACCAGGTCAAATTCCTGGGGATCGGCGGTGGCACAGGGGGCTTCGAGTACCAGGTCAAAATCCACGGTGACCGTATCGTCGGTACCAAACTCCACGTCAGAAGTGGTCTGGCTGATGTGGTCGGCTGCCGAGGCGCTAACCTCGATGGGGCTTTCGTCGACCGGAAGTTCGATCTGGAAATCGCCATTGTCATCTGCGGTTGCGGAATAGTTGTCGAGCTGACCAACGATTTCGATATCCGCTCCGGCGGCCGCTGCCGGATGGTCACCACAATGACCCAGGCTCATCACCGTACCCTCCAGTGTGCCGGTGGCCTGATCGATGGTGAACGTCTGGCTATCCGACTCGCCGCCACCGGGCTCCGGCGTGAACACCGTGACAGCAATACTTGCCGGCTCTTCCAGTTCATCGGCAGGAATGGTGGCCGTCAGTTCCGTTTCGTCGACAAAGCTGGTGTCAAGGTCCGTGCCGTCCCAGCGGATCACCGATTCAGAGACAAAATCCGAGCCTGTGGCGACAAGCTCGAACTCCTCGCTGCCGGAAACAACACTGTCCGGATCAATGGAATCCAGCTCCGGCTGCGGATTCATCGACTGTGTGACTTCCAGGTCCACCGGAATCTCGACCAATTCAGCATCCGGGTCATTCGTGAATACGCACAACAAGGCAGAATAATCGCCAGGTGCCAGATCACTTCCGTAGACCTGGATCTCGACTTCACTGGTGCTGTCCTCGCCGGTCGTACCCGAATCCGGTGTGGCACTGAGCCAGTCGATTCCCACCGGATCATCGCAGGCCGTTGGGGGCGTTCCGTTGTCATCGGGCTGGGTCACGCTGAAGGTGTCGATACCAATGTAGTTGCCTGTATTGGTGGTATCGGGCAGATAGTAACGAAAGCCGATCCGCCCGGTTTGCCCTTCGAAGGTCTCGTCGAGTTCAAGGGTGAACTGGGTCCACTCCTGGGGATAGCCCCCGGTATCTTCATCCGGGTTGACCTCTTCGAGCAGCACAGTAAAGTCACCAACATCTTCGGCGCCGGATCCCACGTCATCGCTGGATCCCTGGTCGCTGAGTCGTACCTCGAGCCGGTCTGCAAAGTCCGGGTCTTCCGAGGTACGGGTCCAGAAGACAATTTCGGTGCCGTCGTTGAACTCGAACTCCGGGGTCAAAAGCCAGTTGCTGATGGTTCCGCCAATTTCGGCGTTGGTGAAATTGGCCGCAATGTAGGAATCATCCGGACCCTCATGGGCATCGAAGGTTACTGTATTGCCCTGGAACCACCCGGTCGAACCCTGGGGGTCGGAGTTGTTCTGGAGCGTCCAGCCGGAATCGGGCAGGTCCGATACATCCTCGAAGCCCTCTTCGAAGTCTTCATCAATGGCCTGGGGCTGGAAGGTGCCGGAAACCAGCGCCGGGGCCTGGCCATCCGGCTGGATATTCGAGCTGCGATCGTAGCCCACTGGCAGCGTCACTGGCCCGGTATCCGAAATAAAGCCATAGGATTGACCGATACCTGAGCTTCCGTCTTCGGCAGTATCGATGTTCCAGTTGAGCGACCCTTCGCCCGTGTTGCCAATCAGCAATGTATCGGCTTCGTCACTGCCTTCTTCAATAGAAAAAGCAAACGAAGACGGGCTGATATCCGCTTCCGGAACGCCCCCGGGTTTTTCATCGGTAACGGTCAGTTCGACGGGAACAGTGATCCTGTCCAGATCCGGGTCATTGGTGTCGATACACAGGAAGGCCTCGTAGTCGCCCTGGTCCAGGTCCGAGGTATCAACCATGATATCGGCAGCATCCGTTTCGCCCGGGCTGGTTAAACCGGTATCCGGACTGGCACTGAGCCAGGGAACCGTACTGAAATCGACGCAGATATCCGGGGAGAATTCAAAATTGGTGACCCCGAGGACTCCCGGCCCGAGTTGCCCGTCATCAGTATTGACCCGGAAGGCAAATAGATCCCCGGCACTGACCTCCACCGTTTCGGTTTCCTCAAAGTAAGGAACGGCATCCTGGTTGCAGGCCAGTTCCGTGAAATCCCCGTTGATGGCATAGCCGCCGGAGTCCCAGCAACCAGAATCCGTTGACTGGTAGCCCCAGTCGAAGGTAATGGTTCCATCTGTCGGGATTTCAATCTCGAAATCGGTATCCCCGCCGGTTCCGTCATCCCCTCCCGTCAGGAAGACCTCAATGGGGGGACCATCCTCAATCTCGACAGAACCCCCGACACCGGAAGGAGAATTAACCAGCTCCCAGTTATCGATATCGAAGTCACCGGCAAACCCACGTCCAGTACCGGAGACCTCGACAATGTCGGTGGCAATGGTCCAGTCCAGGTCGGCTGTACCCTCGTTGCTGAATTCCAGTGGGGCCTGTCCGGTTCCTCCCTGACCCACGCTCAATTCAAATGAGGCCGGAGAGATATTTGCCGAAGGTGCATCCAGGGTGAACTCCAGCACAAGCGTCTCCCCCACTTCCAGATTCAAATCCAGCTGGGATGCCGACACGAAACCGTCCCTGGAGGCCGTCACGGTATACAGACCCTCAAGGGCGGTGATGCTGAATTGCCCATTACCATCCGTTTCGGTGGTGAAGTCAATGTCACCTCCCTGGGCTTCGATCAGAACGCCTTCCAGTGGCTCCTGGCTGCCGCCACGCAGGACCTGGCCTTCCAGGATGCCGCTGGTTCCGACCAGCGGTGTCACGGACTTGCACTCGGACATGGGGCTGGTGCAGGCATCATTGGCACCCACGGCGAGAACGCTGTAGTAAACCTCGAAGTTGTTGCGCAGCCCGGTCTCGGTAAATTCCGTCCCTGTAGTCTGGCCTACCAGGGCCTTGCCGAAGTCACAGCCCATCGGACCTTCCGCGCGGAATATCCAGTACTCGGTGGCATCGTCGACCGAATCCCAACTGAGTTCCACGCCTTCACTGAACGTGGTGGCCTCCAGGTTTTCCGGTGCCTTTTCGGGACCGCCGCTGCAACCGCTGTCCTGGACCGTCGGAGTGTCACAGGCCAATTGATGGCGGTCATAGGCGGCATGAATGGCAGACATGTGGGGCGTTCCGTTCTCGATGCTTCCGTCATCGGCGTCGGCAGCCAGGTACTGCAGGTAACCACTGTCGGCATTGCATCCACCGCCGCTGCCGTCACCCGGGTTGCACTGGAACCAGGTTCCAACGGGACCCGCTCCCAGGTAAGTCAGGCGCGTTGTAAGTTCAAGGGCGGTGTTGAGGTCGAAATCGAAGTTCGAGTCTTCGAAGCCCTGCAGATCACGGTGGGCCAAATCCCAGACAGCTTCGGCGATGATGGAGCCTTCGCAGTGGGTGCTGCTGCCGCAGGGCGTATTGCCAC
>SLIZ01000271.1 GCA_007135395.1 Wenzhouxiangellaceae bacterium
GCCCTGCCGTGGCCCCGGCGGTCACCAGGACCTGGTCCCGTTCGGTGGCTACCCCGGAACGCTGCCCGTGTACTTCGGCGATCCGGTCTCGCAGCTCGGGCAAACCCGGGACCGGGGAGTAGCGGTGCATGCCGGGATGTTCACTGACCTTGAGGTCTTCCATCCGGCAGCCTTCCGGGGGCTCCATCCAGGTATCCCCGATATGCAACGGCACCGGCGGCCTGCCGGAATCGGGTTTTCGTGCCAACCCGGAATAGACCGCACCGCGGAGATTCCGGGCGGCATCGGTAAACGTGGGAAATCGAGGCATGGGGGCTCCTTGGGTTTCTGGTTCGATCCTTGAAAAGTGCCCAGTAAGCTAGCATGCCACTCGGGCAATTGCTCGATTTCTTAAGTCCCTGGTTCCCACCATTCAGACTTGAAATCATTCGCCTGTATTCTTAGTCTTCCTTGTACGGGGAAACTGAGTGGAGTGGAGGGAAAACCATGATTCGATTGCTTGTTCTTGCAATGTTGTTTGCCGTGTCCACGTCGTGGGCGCATGCGGAAGTATGCAAACCCGGTTCGGTCGAATTCGAGCTCATCCAGGGGCCTGTCGTCGACGAGGATACGGAGCGATCCATGCAGGCCCTTGCCTGGAACGAAAGCGATGAAGAACTGGTGGCGGTCTGGCGGGATGACTCGAACTTCAACTTGTTCGCACAGCGTTACGATGCGGACCTGGAACCCATCGATTCTTCCGTCAACCTGACAAACAGCAACGGCGTACAGCCCCAACTGGAATGGAATCCGGTCAGTGAACGCTATGCGCTGACCTGGAAAACCCAGGACTCCGAAGTGGGCCCGTTCAACAGTCTTGTCGCCCGGGTGTTCAATGCCGGGCTTGGCCTGATGGGCACCGAGCTCGCACTCAGTTCCAGCACATCCGGATTTGAAGGCTGGCTGCTTCCCGATCTTGAAACCGGAAACTTCGTGGCGACCAGCCGTTTTGATATCCGGATGTACGGCATCAACAGTGACGGTACCGCCGGGGGAACAAGCCCGATCCTGGATACCGGCAGTGCCGCCCCCAACGGTTCAATCGCCCACAACCGGGATGATGATGAATTTCTGGCAACCTGGAGAAGCCAGAGCAATAACAGCCTGGAAGGCCGGCTGCTCGATGACGAACTCGAACCGATTGGTGATGTAATCGAAATCCATCCGCAATTTCCCGAATCCCTGCGGGCTGCATACACCTTCTGGGACCCGGTCAACGAACACTACACCGTGGTTTTCAAGTTGTTTGATGAAGAATCCATCCTCGCAAGAACCGTCCAGCCTGATGGTCAACCGGATGAGGAGTTCGAAGTTCTGATCCCAGACGAAGGCGAATCCATCCAGCTGGTACAGGCCCGTTGGAATGAGGCATTCGGAGGGTTCGTGGTGGTCTGGAACGACGAGACGGGCAGCAATATCCAGCTTTTCGACGGCCACGGTCAGGCGCTGACCCCGGCCAAAAACGTCTCCGAATTCTCCGACACGAAGGCCGCGGAACCGACTGTAATGGTCGACCTGCCCGACCGGGGCGAGACCGTCCTGATGGGTAGTACCTGGATCGAAGATGAAGGTGATTTCACGACCACCTGGCGCTACCGGACCCGGGATTGCCAGACCCTGTTCATGGACCGCTTTGAAACTGCCATTCCGGATTAGGCATCCGGATATTTCCCGGGCAAGCGGTGTCGATTTCCGTGGAAGCCATTCGACCAGGGGGTGCATACTGCCCGATTCAAGGAGCCCGCAATGAAATACGTCTGCCTGGTCTACGCCGACGAGTACCGGCTGCACAGTCAGCCCGAAAGCCCTGAAGATGCCGAGTGCATGGCTTTTTCCGAAACCCAGAAAGCGGCTGGCCGGGTGGTCGGCGGCGAGGCCCTGGAGCCAATCGCCACCGCGACAACGGTGCGAGTGCGCGGGGACGAGGTGTCGGTGTCCGATGGCCCGTTTGCCGAGACGAAGGAGCAACTGGCCGGCTTCTACCTGATCGAAGCCCGGGACCTCAACGAGGCCATCCGCTTTGCCTCAAAAATCCCCCCGGCCCGGGTAGGCAGCATCGAGGTCCGCCCGGTGCGCAGCCTCGAGCCGTAATATCCGGATCCGATCAGGCAATCCACGACAATGGACAATCGCCGGGACATCCACACCGCGCTGGAAGCCGTCTACGAAACCCATTCCCGCCGTGTCCTGGCCACACTCATCCGCTTGCTGGGGGATTTTGACCAGGCCGAAGAGGCCCTCCAGGACGCCTTTGCCGCCGCCGTCGACCAGTGGCCCCGGAAGGGCATGCCGGACAATCCCCGGGCCTGGCTGGTTTCCGCCGGCCGCTTCAAGGCCATCGACCGGCTGCGCCGGGCCAGCCGACAGGATCAGTTGCTCACCGGGCACACTGTTATTGCGCCGGTTCCGGAGCGCGAACCGGCCGAAGCCGCCGAGACCGGCGATGTCGACGACGACCAGCTCCGCCTGATCTTCATCTGCTGCCATCCGGCCCTGACCCTGGATGCCCGGGTCGCCCTGACCCTGCGCGAAGTCTGCGGGCTGACCACTGAACAGGTGGCCAGCGCCTGCCTGGCCCGGCCAGCCACCATTGCCCAGCGCATTGTCCGGGCCAAGCGCAAGATCCGGGATGCCGGGATTCCCTACGAGGTCCCCGACCGCAGCGAACTTCCCGCTCGTTTGGAAGGGGTCTTGCGGGTGGTCTACCTGGTCTTCAACGAAGGCTACTCGGCCAGTTCCGGTGATCACCTGACCCGTCCCGATCTTTCCCGGGAAGCCATTCGCCTGGGCCGGCTCCTTGAAGAGCTTCTCCCCGATCCGGAAGTCCGGGGACTTCTGGCATTGATGCTGCTCCAGGAATCCCGCCGACACGCCCGTACCGATTCGGCCGGCGAGCTTGTCCGGCTTGAAGACCAGGATCGGGAGCTCTGGGACCGCAATCTGATCACCGAGGGCATCGAGCGGGTCAACCGGATCATTCGGGCCGGCCGGTTTGGTTCCTACACCATCCAGGCCGCCATTGCCGCCGTCCACGCACGTGCCAAACGACCCATCGACACCGACTGGCAGGAAATCGTCAGTCTCTACGACATCCTGCTGCGCCTGGAGCCCTCACCGGTTGTCGCCTTGAACCGGGCCGTGGCGGTGGCCATGGCCCGCGGGCCGGAGGCAGGCCTGGTCGAGCTCGACCAGGCCGACGAGAACGGCCAACTTGACGACTACTACCTGTCCCATGCCGCCCGGGCCGACTTCTGCCAGCGCCTGGGTCGCATCGGCGACGCCCGACAGGCCTACAAACGGGCACTTTCCCTCACCCGCCAGGGCCCGGAACAGCGATTCCTGGCTGGCCGCCTGAAGTCACTCGCTCCGGAAGACGAAAAATCTTGCCGCAATCTTGAAAGGGATGTCGAAAAGTAGCTCCGCCGGACGACCAGGTAGCAGTACCCCCGGCTAAAAGGCCGGTCCCGGGCAATTGTCCGAACATCGAACAACCTTTCTTGAGGAGATGCCATGAGTAGCACCGAGAAGTTCCTGAACGATTTCAACCAGGCCTGGGCACGGGGCGATATTCCCGGGATTCTGGAAGGCGTGACCGACGACATCGATTTCCGGATCGCCAACAAGCCACCGATTACCGGTCGAAAGGACTTTGCCGCAATGCTCGAACAGTACGCTGGCCATTGTGAGGTCCGGGAGCTGACCATCAACGACGTCATCATCGACGGCGACCGGGCAGCTGTAGCCGGACAGATGATCTTTGCAGAAGCCGAAGGCATGCCCCCGGGTTGCGACTTCTGCGATATCTACCGGTTGCGCGACGGCAAGGTTGCCCGACTGACGGCCTACGTCATGGACCACGAAGACTCGAACGCCACGGAGTGAGCAACATGCGATACATGATCATTGTAAAGGGCGATGACCGCGTCGAGGCCGGTGCCATGCCCGAACCGGAATCACTGGCCGCCATGGCCGATTACCACGAAGCCCTGCAGGAGGCCGGCATATTGGTCGACGGTTCGGGCCTGAAACCTTCATCAGAAGGATTCCGGATACGCTACGAAGGCGACAAACGTACCGTGGTCGACGGCCCTTTCACTGAGACCCGGGAACTGGTCGCCGGATACACCATCATCAAGGTCGCATCCAGGCAGGAGGCCCTGGACTGGGCCCGGAGATTCCCCAACCCCCGGGGTGAGGGCAAGGACTGCGAGATAGAGGTTCGCAGGATGTTCGAGCTGGAAGACTTCGAGCCCCACGAATCCATCGAGCGGTTTCGTAAAATGGAAGTCGGCACCAGCGAGAAGTCTCTTGAATCAGGAACGGACGGCAACGCCCGGGTTTCAGTCCCCATTCCGCACTTGATCGTAAGCGACGGCGAAGCGGCCATTGCCTTTTACGAGAAGGCTTTCGGTGCCAGGGTCCATGGTCGCCACAAGGCCGACGACGGCAAGCGACTACTCCACGCCCACCTGGAAATCGGGGATGGAGCGGTCTTTCTCAACGATGATTTCCCCGAGGTCTGCCCCGGCGGCGCGGTCGCACCCACGCGCCTGGGCGGTGTCGGCAGCGTGATCCACCTCGAAGTCGCTGATGCCGATACAGCCTGGGAGCAGGCAGTCAACGCCGGCGCCGAAGTCTGCATGCCCCTGGAAAACCAGTTCTGGGGCATGCGCTACGGCCAGCTCAAGGACCCCTTCGGTCACCTGTGGTCCATCGGGGGACCAACTACATGACCAGGGCGCAGGGAGTGTCAGGCTGCCTGCTGGGCGGTTGGATTGCCCGGGCACGCGGGAACGCGATGGAATGACCGTCCCGGAACGAAAGCACGGGCGACTTGTTGACTTGCTACCGACTCTGACGGTCAGGCATTCTGGCGACGGCGGCTGGCCCCGATCATGAAAACCACCAGACCAAGCGCGGCCAGCTTCAGGCCAACCACAAGCCCGGGCCACAACAAAGCGATGGCAAACACCACCAGGACTGACCGCCCGGGCCAGCCTACCGGACCTTCCAGCCACCCTTCCAGGGCGCCGGCCATTGCGTACAACCCGGCAAGAGCAAACAGGGCGATGGGCAAGACTTCCAGCCAACTGCCACCGATCAATGGGGTATAGGCAAACAGGATGGGGATGATGTACAGGCCCTTGGCCAGCTTCCAGGCGGTCAGTCCGGTTGCCATGGGCCGGGACCCGGCAATGCCGGCGGCGGTGAAGGCGGCCAGGGCCACCGGCGGGGTGACATTGGAATCCTGGCTGAGCCAGAACACGATCATGTGGGCTGATAGAAGCGCGGCGACCAGGACGGCCGGGTCGAGCAGGTCCTCGGCCACGGCACGCTGGAGCTCCGGGGTCATCAGGGCCACCAGTTCACGGGCCTGGTCCGGTGGCATGGGGCGTCCCAGGAGGTCTTCGGCCGCCGGACTGGCTATCAGCAACGCCTCCCGGGCCATGGCGCTGATTTCACCCCGGACCAGGGCCTCGACCAGGTCGGCCTGCACGATCAGGCCTACAAGGGTCGGGGCGGAAATTGCCGCAAGCACGATATAGGCCGCGGTCACCGGCAGGCCCATGCCAAGCACCAGGGAGGCCAGGGCAACCAGGACCAGCGCGATGAGAAGACTGGACCCGGCCCAGTCTCCGATCATGAGGGAAAAGGTATTGCCGATGCCGGTGGTCGTCAGCACATTGACTACCAGGCCGATGGCAATCAGCAGCATGGCCGTGGGGATCATGGTGCGAACTCCCATGGCCAGGGCCTCGAGCATGGCACTCGGACCCATGTGCACCGGGGTCAGCCAGGAAGCGGCCACCACGCAGACCATGGCCAGCCCGGCGGCGAACACCGGGGTGAACCCGGCAATCAACAATCCCACCAGTACCAGCAATGGCAACAGCAACGGCCAGCCCCGGCCAAGGGCCTGGCCGATGGGCACCCCGTCTTCCTCTTCCCGGGGAAAAAGACCCAGACGGCCGGCACGGATGCGCACGAAAAAGCCCAGCGACAGGAAATACAGCAGGGCCGGAACCAGGGCCGCGGCGATGATTTCCAGGTAGGAAATACCGGTGAAATTGGCCATCAGGAACGCGCCTGCGCCCATCACCGGGGGCATCAGTTGCCCGCCGGTGGAGGCGGCTGCTTCCACGCCACCGGAAAACCGGGCCGGAAAGCCGGCCTTTTTCATCATGGGAATGGTGATCACGCCGGTCGATGCGGTATTGGCCACCGCCGAACCGGTAATCGAGCCCATCAGCCCCGAGGAAGCCACGGCCACCAGCCCGGGACCCCCAGTTACCCGGCCGGCCACGGCTCGGGCCAGGGCAATGATGAAATCCCCGGCGCCCGAGCGGACCAGGAAGGCCCCGAGGAGAATGAACATGAAGACATAGCTCCAGGAAATCCGCGCGATGGTGCCGAACAGGCCCTCGGAGGTAAAAACCGACCGGAACAGCAGGGTTTCCAGGCTCAGGCCGGGAAAGCTGAACACCCCGCCGATCCGCCCGCCCCACCAGGCGGCATAACTGAGCAGCAGGATGATCAGGGCCGGGATCAACCAGCCCGCCGTGCGCCGGGTCAGTTCCATGGCCAGTACTACCACCGTCACGCTGGCCAGCCAGTCGGCGGCCGAAAACGTAAGCCCCCGGGCATACAAGGGCTCTTCGAGCAGAACAACCGCCAGCCCTGCAGCCGGCAGCAGGAACAGCAGCAACCGATCCAGCCAGCGCGCTGGCCCCGGACCGGGAAGGGGAAACAGGAGTATGGCCAGAAGCCCGAGGCTGACAAAATGAAACACCGCCACCCACAAGTCCGGGAGCATCACGATGGTGTTGAGCCCGATATGAGCCACGCCGACGAGAGCGGCATAGACCAACAGCCAGACGCCGGCCCCCTCGCCCAGCCCGGCTACCGACCCGTAGCCGGCGCGCTCGGCACTGGCAACCAGCCCCGGGTCCGGCTGCCCGGAACTCATGACCCCGGTTCGTCCTTTTCCGGTGGCAGCAAGGCCTCGGGGATTTCCAGCCCGCGCTCCCGGTAGAACCGGACCGCGCCAGGGTGCAGGGGCACCGGCAGGCCGGTCAATGCACGGTCCAGCTCCATCGACCGGGTAGCGGCATGGTAGGCATGGAGAAAGCCCAGGTTTTCATAAACCGTGGAAAGAACCCGATAGACATGCTCGTCGGGCACATCGGCAGTTACCGCCAGCAGGTTGGCCTGGGCAATGGTCCGCACAGGTTCTGGCTGGTCGGGATAGGTATCGGCTGAAATCTCGAAGAACTGCCAGAGATCTGAAAAATCCCGATTGACCCGCCCCAGTTGTTCTTCGTCGAATTCCAGGATTCGGGCATCGGAGGCCGCCAGGGTCCGGGTCACCGCCCCCACCGGTACGCCGGCCGGGGTGTTCATACCGTCGATCCGCTGGTTCTGAAAGGCATCGGCGCTGGCCCCGTAGCCCTGGTAGACAAGGTTGAAGTGCTTATCCGGGTCCAGCCCGAGCGCCTGGAGAATATGTCGATTGGAGCCTTCGGTACCCGAGTAGCGTGCCCCGATGGAAAAGCGCCGGCCCTCCAGGTGGGCCAGGTCGGCAACGGTACCGGTTTCGGCAAACCGCTCGCGAATGACAAAGTGCTCCACGTTCGGCCACAGCGCGGTCACGCTGCGAAGCTCATCGAATGGCGGCTCGCTGGCCAGGCGCCCTTCCCCGGTCCGGGCCCAGGCCCCGTAGAGCCCCTGGAGAATGGCAAACCGGGCCTCGCCGGAACGCATCAGCCGGAGGTTTTCCTCCGACCCGGCACTGCTGATCGCCGCCAGCGCGATGCCGTGCTCCGGTTCGAGCACCTGCTTGGTCAGGGTCGCAATCGCCACGCCAACCGGATAGAACGTACCGCCACTGGTCGCCGTCGCCAGGATATAGGTCTCCGTACGCTCATCAGGACCGCCGCGGACCAGAAAGAACCCGGCCACCAGGAATCCGGCAGCCAGGACAATCAGGAACCACCGACGATGAATTCCGGCCCGCTCGTTCATGGGCGCAGAGTATACCGGTGACTCGGCTCCGCCGAATAACTATATATTACAAGACTTGACCCTGCTTGCACCGACAGTAGAACCGCATGGGGGAAAAGGCACCCGGCTTGCACCGGGTGCCGCCAGATCATCACGAAAACGGGTTTACCGACTGCCGATGGGGCCTCAGAGCCCGCATTCGGGACGGCTTACCGTTTCGGCCACACGCTGCAATTGCTGGATTTCCGATCCATCGATACCGGA
>SLIZ01000169.1 GCA_007135395.1 Wenzhouxiangellaceae bacterium
ACGCTGGCCGGCCGTGCTTTTTGTGCTGGTGGCAGTCGGGGCCCTGGGGGCCGGCGGCTGGTGGGGGTGGCAGGAATACGGACCGGTAATTCTTGGCAGCGAGCCGGAATCGGTAGCCGCCCGCTCAACGGCCTCGCCCTACCCGTCCCGGGATTCGGAATCGGCGCCGGCAGCAATCGAAGAGGCCGCAGAAAGCGAGGAGCCGGTAACAACCGAAGAGTCAGCATCCGGGTCCGGCACGGTGACCGATTCTGACGCCGGTGGACCATCCCGACCGGCTGGCGAGGAGGGCGCGCCAGGCGATCCGGATCCGGTCGATCCTGGTCAGTCCGATGCCCCGGCCCTGGCCCTGGCAAGTCCGGAACCGGCAGCAGCCGGCGATACCACAACGACCGATTCTCCGGCGAGCGAACCGGAAGTCATACCCGCACCGGTACTGCCTGCAGAAGAATCCACCCCGGTAGCCGAAGCGCCCTCGGATGCCGGCACGGCCGAATCGCCGGTCGAAGAAGGCGGTGGGAGTCCGCCGGCTGGCGATGCTCCTGCCCTGGCCGAAGCCGCCCGGCCGGGTGACACCGCCGGCGGAAGCCGGCCTTCCCCGTCACCGGCCGAAAGCGCCGAGGACACGGACGGGGAGGATTCACCGGGAGCCCAACCGGAGCCCCTGGAAGTTGCCGAAGCCACGGTGGAGCCGGCCCCCCGGCCTTCCGCCCCGGCCGAACCACAAACTCCACGGGTTGCCGTGATTGCCGTGGGCGACCCAGCCATCGCCGGCCCGGTTCAGCAACGCATCAACCGGGAACTGGCCGATACAGACTACGAGCGAATGGACGTGGAAATGCTGCCCGGCTATCGGAGCTACCTGGACGAATATTCGGTGGACGTGGCCGGCCTGGGCGAACTTGTTCGGGAACAGGGCGGAACCCTGCTGGTTGTTGCCTCCATTACGCCGACCGGCGACACCCCGTTGCACTATTACGGCCGAAGTGACTGGCTCTATAACGCCCGGCTGGATGTGAAGGGCTACGACCTGGACGCCGGACGCAGCGTCGGTGGCGAGCTTTCCAGCGATCTGAGCTACACCGGACTCAATGCCCGGGAGAAAGCCGAAGACGCGGTCGCCCCCCTGGCCGCCCGGCTGGCCGAGGCGGTAAGAGGCATCGAAGCCCCCCGCTGATCTGATCCCGGGGCGCGGGGCGGGCTGCCGCTGACCCCGTGTCCGGCACTTGTGCCGGGCCGGTTGCTGTTTTTCCGTTGAAACGGAGAGCGGGTCTCCGGCTCGACCAGCCGGCCTGGCTTCCGGAGCAAGCCGGCTTAAACCGGACCGAGGAATCGGCTATCATCGGATCCAATGGCCGGCTTTGGCTGGATCCAGCATCCTGCGGCCAGATTCCGACAACCCGTTCAAGGAAGCATTTCTGTTGAATAGCAGAATTCTAACGATTGCACCCAGGGCAGGGATTGCCAACGGGTGTTTCCTGCTGGCCATCCTCGCCGGGTTCGCACCGATCGCCGCCCATTCCGGGGACAAATGGCAGTTTACCGATATCACCGACGAGATCGGGGTCGGCTTTCAGCATCTGCTTCAAGATAGCCAGATCGACACCCGGGATTTCATGACCGGCGGGCTCGCCGCAGCCGACATCAACGGCAATGGCCTGGTCGACCTGTATGTGCCTCAGGGCAATACCCTGCCAGGGAAGCTTCTCGAAAACGTGGGAAACGGCACGTTCACCGATGTTTCCGAGGAGTGGGGACTGGTGGTGAGCTCCGGACCCAATAATTCGGCCTACGCAACCGGTGCCGCTTTTGCCGATCTGACCGGCAACGGCTATCCGGACCTGCTGCTGCCGGGAGTCCGGGGATTCGGTCTGCGGCTTTACCTCAACGATGGTGAGCAGTTTGAAGAGGCCACGGTCGACTGGAACCTGCACCTGGCATTGCAGGAGCATTACTCGGTGGCCTTTGCCGACATCAACGGCAACGGTCGGCTCGACGTGGCCGGCACACACTGGACCGATTCGGGACCCGAGCCGGTTCACGAGGGACACCTGTGGCTCAACCAGGGGGATGAACTGGTCAACGTGGGGGAAAGCTGGGGAGTCAGCGAATTTTTCGAAGACGAGGATTGGTCATTTACCCCCAATTTTGCCGACCTCAACGGCAATGGCTGGCCGGACCTGATGATTGCCGCGGACTTCGAGACCAGCGAGTACTTCATCAACGAGGAAGGGAAAGGATATCGGCAGGTAACCGACGGAGAAATCAGCGACGAAAACGGGATGGGAGCGGCGGTTGCCGATTTCAACAACAACGGCCACCCGGACTGGTTCGTCACTTCGATTTACCACGACTTTACCGGATTCCCGGTCGGAGACAGCGGAAACCGGATGTACTTGAATGATGGCGAGGGAAAGCTGATCGACCAGACCGACCAGACCGGGGTCCGGGATGGTGACTGGGGATGGGGAACCTGTGCGGCGGATTTCAATCACAGCGGCTACCTGGATATCTTCATGGTCAACGGCTGGAATGCGCCGAACTCCCCGTTTCCACCCGCCCCGGCGCGAATGTTTGTCAACCGGGGCGATGGTACCTTCGACGAAAAGGCCGTGGAACTGGGTGTGGGAGATACCGGCCAGGGCCGGGGCATTGTCTGCTTCGATTTCGACCGGGACGGCGACATCGACATCTTCATCCAGAACAATCGGGGCGAGGGCCGGGTTTACAGGAACAACGCGGCTCAACTGGGCGGCCACTGGCTTGGAATCCGCCTGCAGGGCAATGCACCCAATACCGCCGGTGTAGGAGCCAGGGTGACCGTCATTTCGGGGGAGCTGGAGCAGACCCGGGAAATGAACATTCCCAACCACTACCTTTCCACTTCCCCTGCCGAACTGCTGTTCGGACTGGGCGAGGAAGAGGCGATCGACCTGGTCCGGATCCGGTGGCCCGATGGACATATCCAGGAGCATACGGACGTATCCACCAATCAATGGATCGTCTTCGAGCAGGAATTGGAAGACGAAATCTTTCGCGACCGGTTCCAGGCCGGTTCACCCACCGGCGTCCGGGCACTGCCGGGAGACGAATTGCCATGAATGGACCTGAACGCCGAGCCGCCGGGGTTCACTTTCTGCTCGTATGCGGGCTCATAATCTGCCTGGCGGGACCGGGACTGGTCCTTGCCGACGAGCCTGAACACCCGGTCCCCCGGCTCTGGGCCGAGGAGTTGCTATACGCGATCAGCAATGACCGGGCCCGCCCCCCGGTTCATGCGCGAAACCTGCATCACCTTTCGGTGGCCATGTGGGATGCCTGGGCCGCCTACACACCCTACGCCGACGGTTTTCTCTACCACGAGCAGGCCAGTGCAGAAGACATCGACGAGGCCCGGGACGAGGCCATCAGCCATGCCGCCTACTGGCTGCTGCACCATCGCTTCGAGGCTTCCCCGGGATGGCCGGTGATCTTTCCGAGCATCCACAACCGCATGCTCGACCTGGGCTACGACCCGTTTTTCGACGATACATCCGGCGACTCCCCGGCCGCCGTAGGCAACCGGATCGCCGAGTACATCATCGACTACGGGCTCAGCGACGGTTCGAACGAGGAAAACGATTTCGGCAACCAGTTCTACGAGCCCATCAACCCGCCGCTGGACCCGGAGGTATTCGGCAACCCGGACATCGAATACCCCGACCACTGGCAACCCCTGGACCTTGACGAGTGGTGCGACCAGCTCGGCAACTGCCATTCCCCGAAGGAACCGATACCCTTCGAAAGCCCCGAATGGGGCCTGGTCACCCCGTTTGCCCTGGGCTCCGACGACCTGGACATCCACCCGGGCCCGGAGGATAACGAGTGGTGGGTCTATCTCGACCCGGGCCCGCCCCCCTTCCTGGCCGATGGGGACTGGGAATTCAGGGACACCTTTGTCGAAGTCATCGAGTTCTCCTCCTACCTGGACCCGGACGACGAGGAAATGATGGATATCAGCCCGGCCTCCATCGGCAATAATACGCCCGGCACCAATGACGGGGACGGTTACGAAACAAACCCGGTGACCGGAAAAGCCTATGAACCCCAGTACGTGCGCCGGGGTGACTACACCCGGGTACTGGCTGAATTCTGGGCAGACGGGCCGGCCTCGGAGACCCCGCCCGGGCACTGGTTTTCCATTCTCCACTATGTTTCCGACCAGCCGGAATTCGAAAAACGGTTCGGCGGCGAAGGCGAAATCCTGGAAGGCCGGGACTGGTATGTGAAATCCTACCTGGCCCTGGGAGGCGCTGTGCACGATGCGGCCATTGCCGCCTGGAGCGTCAAGGGCTATTACGATTACGTCCGGCCGATTTCGGCAATCCGCTACATGGGCGAGAAGGGTCAGTCATCGGACCCGGACGGCCCCTCCTATCATCCCGAAGGCCTGCCGCTGAAAGAAGGCCTGATCGAGGTAGTCACCGCCGATTCGTCGGCCCCCGGGGAACATCACGAGCACCTGGCTGACTCCATTGGCGAAATCGCGATTCTCAGCTGGGCCGGGCATGTAGACGACCAGGAAAACGAATACGCCGGCGTGGACTGGATCCTGGCTGGAAACTGGTGGCCCTATCAGCAACCCAGTTTCATCACGCCCCCCTTTGCCGGCTATGTTTCCGGCCACAGCACCTTCAGTCGGGCCGCAGCGGAGGCCATGACGCTGATTACCGGCAGCCCGTATTTTCCCGGCGGCCTGGGCGAGTTTCCGATCTACCAGAACGAATTTCTTGAATTCGAACAGGGCCCCAGCCAGGACCTGACCCTGCAGTGGGCCAGTTATGCCGATGCCGCCGACGAGTGCTCCCTGTCGCGGATATATGGCGGGATTCACCCGCCGGCCGACGATATCCCGGGTCGTCTGATGGGTTACGAAATCGGCCCGCGGGCATTCGAGCGGGCACTGGTATCCATCCGCGGCGACCGGATCTTTCGGGATCGATTCAGCGACGGGTAATCCCCGGGGGTATGGCCATGGAAGGTCAGTTGTATCTGGAGCATGTGGGCAAGGACAAGCGCGAGCGGCAGCGGCTGGTGCCCTTGCCGTGCACGGTCGGGCGCAGCAGTGAATGTGACCTGCAGTTTTCCAGGGACCGGATCTCCCGCAAGCACGTACGGTTCGAAAAACATCCGGATGGTCTCAGGCTGGTCGACCTGGATACAACCAACGGTACCTTCGTCAACCTCGAGCGCATCGACAAACCCACCCTGGTCGGTCCCGGCGACAGCATCCATTTTGCCGACCACGAGTTTCGCCTGATTGTCGATGATTCCAGCGGGCAGACCGTGCTGCCTTCCCGACCGAATGCCGATTCAACAGCCGGGCACACCCAGGTCGGCTTTACCGCAGAGCCTGACGGGTTTCCGGTCCAGACCCGGGCGTTTTATGAACTGCTCAACGATGAACGTATCAAGCCACAGGTCCAACCCGTACAGACTACCCGGGGCGAAATCCATGGACTGATACTGACAGCAACCAGCACCCATCCCGGCCTCCGGGCCGACCACGGCAACCTTCAGCAGCTTGCCCGTCAACTCGACGAACAACCCCGGCTCAACGCTATTATTCGCCGGCTTGGATTAAAAGCGATAGATGAATCCGGGCGGATGGACTCCCGATTGTTTATCGAGATCCAGCCCAGTGAAATAGAGTATCCGGATGTGCTTATCGAGGAAATGGAAAGCCTGGCCAGCCAATTTCGCGGTCTCGAGCTGGTGTGTACCGTTGCACCGGTCGGGGTCCAGGGCCAGACGCTGGAATCCATTTTCGCCAGTCTCGGAAAGGCCGGTATCCGGGCTGGATTGAGCAAGGTCAACCTGTCCGACCCCCGCCAGTCGGCACTTTGCCAGAAGCTCGCCAATTACGTGCTTGTCGACAGCAGTCTCGGGGTTGAAATGATCAACCAGGCAGTCGAAGAACTCGCCGATGAGCCAATCGGGATCATCATTCATCGGGTCGATGATCCGCAGATGCTTGAAAGCCTTCGCGGCATGGCGTCCGTATACATTGCTGGTGATGCAGCAGGTAAACCGGAAACAATCACCTGAAATAAAATTCCGGGTGCTCAGCCCAGATTATGCTCAACTGCATAACGAATGAGTTGTGCGTTGTTGTCCAGGTTCATCTTCTCGAGTATGCGTGAGCGATAGGTACTTACAGTCTTTACGCTCACGCAAAGTTCCCTGGCAATTTCCGAAACGATCTTGCCGCTTCCGATAAGAATCAAGACCTGCAGCTCGCGTTCCGACAGGGACTCGTGGGGCGCCTGGAGGGGCTTTCGGGAAAGATTGACAGCCAGGCGCTCGGCCAGGCTGGGGCTTACGTACTTGCTGCCGCCATACAATTTCCGAATGGCCTCCAGCAGTAATTCCGGGGCGCTTTCCTTGGTCAGATAGCCATCTGCACCTTCGCTCAGGCAGCGAATTGCATACTGGTCTTCCGGATGCATGCTCAGCATCAGGACCCTGGCACCTGGATGGGCACTCTTGATATCGGAAAGGGCATCCACCCCGCTTCGCTCCGGCATCGAGATATCCAGCAGGATGACATCGGGCTTCTCCGATCGGGCAAGGCTCACTGCCTGGCGGCCGGTATCGGCTTCGGCAACCAGCTCCATGGACCGATCCTCTTCGAGGATGCGCTTGAGTCCCTCGCGTACAATGGCATGGTCATCGGCAATGAGAATCCGGATCATGTTGCCACCTGCCGTGGAAACCGGATCTGCAGGGTCGTGCCCTGATTCCTTTTGCTGTCGATCTCCAGAACACCGCCCAGGTCTCTGGCCCGCTCAGCGATGCCCAAAAGGCCGAATTTTTCACGATGGTCGTCGTGTTTACTGTCGAATCCCCGACCATCATCGTCAATGGTCAAGGTGATCTCCTGGTCGTCCTGGGCCCATTTCACGTCGACACGAGAGGCGTCGGCATGACGGGCAACATTGGTCAGGGCCTCCTGTACGATCCGGAAGATCGTGCTTGCCTGTTCTCCGGTGACCGGATCCGGGACATCGGGCAAGGCAAGAGTGGTCGTGATTCCGGTCCGGGTTCCGTAATCTTCCAGCAACCATTCAAGGGCTGCAACCAGGCCCAGGTCATCGAGAATCGGGGGGCGCAACTCGGTACTGATGCGGCGTACGGTGGCGATGGTCTGGTCAACCATGTTTGTCATGCTTTGGGCGCGCCGGACCAGTTCTTCGCCCTGGCCGGTGACTTGCTTGGTCAGCCAGGCGATATCCATCTTCAGTGCGGTCAGGGCGTGACCCAGCTCATCATGGACTTCGCGCGCAATCGACTTGCGCTCTTCTTCCCGGACAACCTGCAAATGGGACGAGAGGTTGCGCAATTGTTCCAGGGTATCCCGAAGCTTGAACTCCGACTTCTTTTCAACGGTGATGTCAGAGATGAACAGGACCGCCCCGGTGACGTCTCCCTGGCTGTCGGTGACCGGATCGATGGATGAACGAACCCAGGTTTGGTCACGAAGCTTCACATCATGTCTGGACTGGGTGGCCGAACTCCAGGCCTCACTGATGCCGAACGGGTCATCAAGCGCGAGGTACTGATCAATGACTGAAAGCAGATCCCGGCCGAGAAGGTCGGAAAACTCGCACTGAAGAAACCGGGTAGTGGCCCTGTTGACTCGCACTACCCGGGCATGTCGATCAAGCATGATGATGGCATCGCGTGCCGAATCGAATGTACCCCGCCACTCCTTGGCGACCCGCTCGATGGCCTTTTCGATCTGCTTGTACTTGGTGATGTCGTGGATGGTGGCGTGAATCTCGGAGAGATCGTCACCAGCGGCCCGCAAAAAGGCCTCACACCAGCGCCAGGAACGGTCCGGGGCCCGGATCCTGAACAGGGTGGACTGGGGTTGATCGCTGTCCCGGGCAAGTGCAAAGCAGGAAACCAGCCCGGCCAGGTCATCGGAATGGACCAGATCGTCCAGACGATGCCCAACCAAGTCCTCGGGAGTGAAGCCGAGCACCCGGGAAGCGGCCGGGGAGGCATAGAGAAAGGTCAGGTCGAAGTCATGGCGGGAAACCATCTCCCGGGCATTGTCGGCCAGGAGTTGATAAAGCCGGGTTGTTTCGGCCACATCTTCACCGGCCGATTCCGTAGTGCCGGCGTCCTTGCCTGAAGCGCTTGCCTTGGGTCTGGCTTGACTCATGATCACCCCTCCTCGGGTGATCATTCTAACCTAAATACCGGCTGGCCCATGGCCAGCCGGAGTACAAGGTTCCCC
>SLIZ01000161.1 GCA_007135395.1 Wenzhouxiangellaceae bacterium
AGTGATCTCGTTAGTATACCGGGGACCCGCTGATCACCCCTCCGCACCCACCGAGTTGCCCATCTCCAGGCGCAACCAGGCAACCGCCCGCTTGAGTTCACGCTGAATCGTTCGCGGTGAGCTGCCCCTGATTTCGGCCAGTTCAGCTGAACTGAAGCCGGCGTAGAACTTCGCGGCAACCAGGTCGGCCAGTTCCGGATCGATGCGGGCAACCCGCTGCAGGGCCTGCTCCATATCCAGAACCGCTGCCGCATCCTGGTCGGTGGATTCAAGCTGGTCGTCGTCCAGGGGCAGATGGATTGCACCACTGCCCCGCTTGTGGGACAGACGCTTGCGGGCATGGTCGACGATGACCTGCCGGATCACGCGAGTCATCAGGGACATCAGGTGATCGCGATTCTTGATGCGGGCATCGCTATCGAGAAAGACCTTGGCAAAGGCCTCGTTGACGACTTCGGTGGTTCTCAGGGTGGACGACCGGCCCATCCGGAAGCGCTGGTTGCGAGCCAGCCGATGGATGTCCTGGTAGACCAGTGAGGCCAGACGCTCGATGGATTCCGGCGACTCGTGGAGCCGCTCGAGCAATTCCGTGACCTGTCCGTCCTCGATCCCGGGTCCGGGCGCCTCCGATTCACTCATGGTCGGTTGAAAGGCCAGAATCGGATTGAGCGCAGGACGGGGCCAGTTCAACCATGGCTTCATCGCCGGCTTCAACCTGTGCCACATCCTGCCAATAGCTTCTTGCCTGAGTCAGCAACTCCTGTCCGTCCTTTGCCCGACCCTTCCGGCAAAGTGCTTCCGACTGGATTGCCTGGGTCCTTGCCACTCTCGGGCCCATGGTTTCACCTTTGTCCATCAGCAACACGCGGGATGTTTCAGCATATTCCCGGGCCCGGTCCGGCTGGTCGTGCAACAGGGCCAGCCTGGCCCTGGCCAGTGACATGTTCGCCTGGGAAACTGCGGGGGAATCGATCGCTTCCAGATCTTCGAGCCATCGGGCAGCATCATCCCGGTCGCCGGCCTCGATGGCCTCAAGCAGCCCCTTGTAGATCGCCCGGCCAACCATGGGCGAATCCTGCTCTTCGAGATCAGCAGCCAGTTCGCGCATGTCCCGGCGCACCGAGGGACTTCCCGGATCGCGCATGGCGACCAGTTGCAGTTCGTTGATCCTGCGCGGGGCGATTGAATGCACCGGCGGATTTTCCGTCATGCCCTCGTCGTAACGGGTCATGACCTTTTCGGCCATGTCGGTCTTGTACAGGCTGAAGAGCATCCGGGGCAGGAAGTTCAACTGGACGGGTATCCCCTGGCTTTCGGGTTCCACCCGGGCTACCTTGTCGAGGGCGCCTTTCAAGACCTGCCATGCCTGATGGGTCTTGCCGGCCTGCCAGTAGGCCCTGGCCAGGGGGTAAGCCACATAGGCCTCCATCACATGATCCTTTCCAAAAATGTCCCTGGCCATTTGCCTGACTTCCTCGAGAAGGATAATCGCCTCGCCAGGCCGCTGATTGTTGGCCAGGGCTTCACCATAGGTGGTACCTGCGGTCATGAACAGGGGATGAGACTGATCCGGGTAGTTTTCCTCGGTCAGTTTCCAGGCCTTTCGTGCAACCCGAAGCCCCTCCTCGCCCTTTCCAAGCCGCGAATAATAGTACTTCTTGTCACTCAACTGGTTTATGCAGTCCCTCGGCATTTCCCTATCCTTATTGCAGGTCAGTTCCGAGGCCTTGCGGATCTTCTCGAACCCCGCCTCCACATCGTCTTCCCACAGGTCTGACCACGCCAGCAAGTTCAGCAATTGCGCCTCGGTCGCTTCCGAATCGGGCAGGCCTTGTACCTTCTCCAGAAGGCGCTCCAGCCTCTCGACCCGGACCTCCGGGTCGCCTTCCAGGATATTGGTATATGCCAGCTCGATCGAAATCAGGGTCTCTGGCGGCAACTCCGGCACCGTGCCGGCTTCGGCGATTTCCAGGGCACGAGCCAGCGTTTCCCTGGCCGGCCCCCGCTCTGCCAGCCCGAGGTAACTGGAACCGATCACTCCCAGCAGTTCGGCGGCGATATCCGGTTGGTCGGCAAACCGTGGTTCAACGGTCTGCCGACTCCGATCTAGCACATCCCGAACCGTTGGCATTTCACCGGGATTGGCCCACTGGTCGGCCTCGGAGATCATGTCGATGAGAAACTCCTTGACCGCTTCGGTGCGCTCATTGGCCGCCAGCGTCCGCTCGGCTTCCTGCTGGGCCTGGAAATACATCCCCAGGGTTGTTCCCATTCCCGCTACCAGCGCAACAAAGACCGCCGCTGCAGCACCAACCAGCAACCGGTTGCGGCGGGTGAATTTCATCACCCGTTCCGGGGCAGTGGGGGCAATGCAGCGCAGGGGATGGTGGGCCCGGTAGGCGTCAATGTCGGCGGCCATCTCCTCGACCGAGGCATAACGGTCGTCCGGGTCCGGGGCACAGGCCATGTTGACGATTCCGGCCAGTTCCCGGCCACGGGGATAGCGCTGGCTGATTCGCATGCTGCGGGTGGCATCATCCACCTGGCCCGGCACCTCGCCCAGCAACAGCCAGCCCAGGAGTGCCCCCAGGCTCCAGATGTCACTGCGGGTACCCGGCGGTTGACCGGCGCACTGTTCCGGGGCGGCAAAGGCAGGCGTCAGGGCGGCCAGCCCGGCTTCGATTCCATCGCCTTCGGCGATAAGCCGTGCAACGCCGAAGTCGAGCAACTTGACCTGGTCGTTGTCCCGGATTCGCACATTGCCGGGCTTGATATCGCCATGGACGATCAGGCGCTGATGGGCATGACCCAGTGCCCCGGCCAGTTGCTCGACCACCTGGAGACAGGCTTCCAGCCCCGGTTTACCTTCCCGCCAATCCTCCAGGTCGTCTCCTTCGACCCATTCCATGACAAGAAAAGGCCCGCCCTGCTCATCCAGACCCGCATCCAGCAACCGGGTGATGGCCCCATGGTCCAGCCGGGCCAGCATGCGGCTTTCCCGCTGAAGCTGTTCGGCCAGGCCCGGGCGGCGAAGCCGCAGCAGCTTGATGGCCACGTCCATTTCAAAGGCCCCGTCGGCCCGCTGCCCCCGGTAGACCTTGCCCATACCCCCCTCGCCCACCGGCTCCACAACCCGCCAGGGTCCCAGTCGCCGTCCAGGCTCCAGGGTCATGGCTTGCTCCGGTTGGCCGGCCAGGGCTTCGCCGACCAGTGTCCGGGGCGGCCGGTCCAGGAGACTGATGGTTTCGCTGCCACTGGCCAGTTCGGCAAACCAGCGGTAAAGGCGGGGAAAGCGGGCCTGGCAGCGTTGCATGAACGCCGCTCGCTTGCTGTCTTCAAGCTCCAGGTATTGCACCAGCAACCGGTCCAGAGCCCGGCGGCGGATGTCCGTTAGAACAGGCTCTTGCTGGCTCACTGGGTCAACTCCGATACAGCCCCGCAAGAGTCGGTCGGCTGACAGCCTCCGGATTTTCCGGATCGGTCTGAAAGGTGCAGATCAGCAGTCCCGACCCGGGACCATTGAGCTTCAATTGGAAAAATCATCAGCGGGGCTCCCTCCCTTGAATGCCCGGATTCCGGGTATCGAAATGCACCCTATCATGGGAAAACAAACAATTGAATTGTCCGGATCCCGCCGGCTCCCGTTCGACCAGGGTTTCGACCGGACTTTTGACCCGGCCCGGACCCGTGGCAAGGCCCGGCTTTGGTTACAATGGGTTCCTGGAATCCAAGCGCTCCCGGAAATGCAATGAAAGTACTGGTCATCGGCGGTGGCGGCCGCGAACATGCCCTGGCCTGGAAGGCCGCCAGAAGTCCGGATGTGGACGAGGTACTGGTTGCTCCCGGCAATGCCGGTACGGCCACCGAACCCGGTCTGCGAAACGTGGAGGTGGGCGACACGGACATTGACGGCCTGGTCGCACTCGCCAGGGACGAGGCGGTCGGCCTGGTGATGGTCGGGCCCGAAACGCCGCTGGCAGCAGGTGTGACCGACCGAATGCGCGAAGCCGGAATTCCCTGTTTCGGACCCACGGCGGCCGCCGCACGCCTGGAGGCCTCCAAGGCTTATGCCAAGGAATTCCTCAACCGGTATTCCATACCCACAGCAGCCTGGAATGTCTTTACGGAATCCTCCCCGGCCCTGGATTTCTGTCGGCAAACCGGTTTTCCGGTGGTCATAAAGGCCGATGGCCTTGCTGCCGGCAAGGGCGTGGTCATCGCCGAAAACGAGTCCGAAGCCCGAACAGCACTGGAAGGCATGCTGTCGGGCAATGCCTTTGGCGATGCGGGAAGCCGGGTCGTGGTCGAGGAATTCCTGATTGGCGAGGAAGCCAGTTTCATCGTAATGGTCGACGGAACCAATATCCTGCCCCTGGCATCCTCCCAGGACCACAAGCGCCGGGATGCCGGTGACGAAGGCCCCAATACCGGGGGCATGGGTGCCTATTCCCCGGCCCCGGTGGTCGACGGGGCGGCAACCGAAGAAATCATGGAACGGGTGATTGGCCCGACGGTGGAAGGCATGAAGGCCGAAGGTCACCCGTTCACCGGTTTTCTCTACGCCGGACTGATGATGACCACCGAGGGCCCGAAGGTTCTGGAATTCAACGTGCGCTTTGGTGACCCGGAGACCCAGCCGGTAATGATGCGCCTTCGCTCCGACCTGGTGGCCCTGTGCCGGGCCGCCCTGGATGGCCGCCTGGATGAATGCCGGGTCGATTGGGACCCGGCCTGTGCACTGGGCGTGGTCGTTGCCTCCGGCGGCTATCCTGGAAAGTACCGGAAGGGATTGCCGATCACCGGCCTGGACGGTGATTTCCCCGAGCATGTAAAGATTTTCCATGCCGGAACCCGGCTCGAAGGCAACCAGGTCGTGACCAGTGGCGGCCGGGTACTGTGTGTGACCGCCCTGGGCGACACCATCACCCGGGCCCAGCGGGAGGCCTACCTGGCCACGGCCCGAATCGGCTTTGAAGGGGCCTACTGGCGCGAGGATATCGGCCATCGGGCAATCGATCGGGATGACAACCCTATGGCGGGGCGAAAGACTGCTTCATGACGGATTGCCCGACCGCATTGAACCGGGACCGGCGGGGTTCGGCCTGATCCATGGATGTCTCCCACCTTCTTGACGAACTCAACGATGCCCAGCGCGAAGCGGTCAGTGCCGACCCGGGCCACCTCCTGGTTCTGGCCGGTGCCGGTTCGGGCAAGACCCGGGTGCTGGTCCACCGGATTGCCTGGCTGATCCAGGTCCACCACGTCCGGCCCATGGGGCTGATGGCGGTGACGTTTACCAACAAGGCCGCCGGCGAGATGCGAAGCCGGGTCCAGCAACTGCTCCGGGTCGACCCGAGGGGCCTGTGGATCGGCACCTTTCACAGCCTTTGTCACCGCCTGCTTCGAATGCATGCCGAAGACGCGGGGTTGCCGGAGACCTTCCAGATCCTCGACTCCGAAGACCAGTACCGCCTCATCCGGCGCCTGATGAAGGACATGGAACTCGACGAAAACCAGTGGCCGTCAAGGCAGATGCAATGGTTCATCAACGACCACAAGGACCGGGGAGTGCGGGCTTCGGCCATCGAACACTTTGACCATCCGTTCACCACCCAGGCGGTGGCTGTCTACGAGCGCTACCAGGCCCAGTGTGACCGGGCCGGGCTGGTCGACTTTGCCGAGCTGCTGCTGCGAACCCTGGAGTTGCTGCGCGACAATGCCGAACTCCTGGACCATTACCGGCAACGCTTCGGCCACGTCCTGGTCGACGAATTCCAGGACACCAACGCCATCCAGTACGCCCTGATCCGCCTGATCGGGGGCAACGACAATGCCCTGTTCGTAGTCGGTGACGACGACCAGTCCATCTATGGCTGGCGCGGGGCGGTGGTCGAAAACGTCCAGCATTTCGAGCGCGACTACAAGCCCCGGGTGGTTCGCCTGGAGCAGAATTACCGATCGAGCGCGAATATCCTGCAGGCGGCCAATGCAGTAATCGCCAAAAACAGCTCACGGATGGGCAAGAACCTGTGGACCGAGGATGACGCAGGGGAAAAGATTCGCGTCTACGGGGCCTACAATGAAATCGACGAGGCCGAATACGTGGTCGGCCGGATCCAGGACTGGCTCGAAGGCGGACGCACCCCTGGCGAGGCGGCCATTCTGTATCGCTCCAATGCCCAGTCCCGGCTGTTCGAGCAGGAACTCATTCACCGGGACATTCCCTACCGGGTCTACGGCGGCCTTCGATTTTTCGAGCGGGCTGAAGTCAAGGACGCCCTGGCCTACCTGCGCCTGGTCCACAACCCCCACGATGATGCTGCCTTCGAGCGGGTGGTCAACACCCCCGCCCGGGGCATCGGCGACCGGACCGTTGATGCCCTCCGGGCCCGGGCAAGCCAGGCCGATGAATCCCTTTACGGAGCAGCAGCCGAGCTGGTCAAAAGTGACGGCCTGGCCGGCCGGGCGCGCAATGCGGTCAGCGGATTTCTTCAACTGGTCACCGACATGCACCAGGAATTCGGCGAGGCCGAGCTGGGCGTGATGATGGCCGGGGTGGTCGGCCAGTCCGAGCTCATCACCCACTATCGCAACCGGGAACCGGCGGAAAAGGCCGAAGCCCGCCAGGAAAACCTGGACGAATTGATCCGGGCGGCCGAGACCTTCAATCCGCCGTTCGAGGATGAACAAGCCGGCCTGAGCCCCCTGGCTTCCTTTCTGGCCCAGGCCGCCCTGGAAGCCGGCGAGACCCAGGGCGAGCGATGGCAGGACTGTGTTCAGCTCATGACCCTGCATTCGGCCAAGGGGCTGGAGTTCCCCCTGGTATTCATGGCCGGCATGGAAGAAGGCCTTTTCCCCCACAAGCGCTCGGTCGAGGAACCGGGGCGGCTGGAGGAGGAACGCCGGCTTTGCTACGTGGGCATGACCCGGGCCCGGGAACGGCTGTTTGTGACCCATGCCGAGACCCGGCGCATGTGGGGCAACGACAACTTCTGCCGCCCGTCCCGGTTCATTGAAGAAATCCCGGCCGAACTGACCGAAGATGTCCGGCCCCGGATGGCCACCCGGACCCCGGCGGGTTCGGCACCGGCCTCCGACAGCCACGCCGGACTGGCTCTGGGGGCCACCGTGCGCCATACCCGGTTCGGGACCGGTACTGTGGTGAGCATGGAAGGCCAGGGAGACAATGCCCGGGTGCAGGTCAATTTCGAGGAAGCCGGCACCAAGTGGCTGGTCCTGGCCTATGCCTCCCTGGAGACTGTGCCCTGAAGCCCCGGGACATTTCCATCACCGGGCTTGAGCTTGCCGCCCTGACCAACGGGGGCAACGGCCCCCGGGTACTGGCCCTGCACGGCTGGCTCGACAACGCCAGCTCCTTTGCCCCCCTGGCTCCCTTTCTCGAGGAACTCGATCTGGTGTGCCTGGATTTTCCCGGCCACGGTCACTCCGACCACCGGCCCGAGGGCTGCCGCTACCACTTTGACGACTACGCCTTTGACGTACTCGCCGCAGCCGACGCCCTGGGCTGGGAACGATTCCACCTGCTCGGCCACTCCCTGGGGGGCGCGGTAGGAACCCTGGCCATGGCAATGGCCCCGGCTCGGATTGCCTCGGCGGTGCTCATCGAGGGACTCGGCCCCTTGAGCAGTCCGCCGAACCAGGCCGCCACTGGTGCCCGGGACAGCCACGAAAAGACCCGCCTCCGGGCCCGGCGCTATCACAGCGATGTAACCGGCGCCGCCCGGGCACGCGCCAACAACAGCGACCTGGACATCCAGGCGGCAACACTCCTGGCAGATCGCGGGACCCGGATTGTTCCCGGCAAGGGCGTGGCCTGGCGCCACGATCTGAGACTGACCTGGCCTTCGGTCAACCGCTTTACCGAACCCCAGGTGCTGGATCTGCTGGCCGGGATCGAGTGCCCGGTACTCAACATCATCTCCGACCCGCCGGGAGGCATCTTTCCCCGCAGCCGACTGGAACGGCGCCTTGCCACGCTCCGGTCACAAACCCTGAAGACCATCCCCGGCGGGCATCACCTGCACATGACCAACCCGGGCCCCGTGGCCCACTGGATTCTGGAGCACATCAATGGCAATGACTGAATGGACCAAGGACATTCCCCACCGTGAGCGACTGATTTTCGCCCTGGACGTCCCGGACATCGACCAGGCCCGGGCACTGGTCCGGACGCTGGGCGAGGAGGTG